>JAGRLX010000408.1 GCA_020441605.1 Alphaproteobacteria bacterium | reverse complement strand
AAGCCGAACTGGCGCGCCTTTTCCGCAGCGCCCGCCGGCGTCGTGGTGCAGATGATTTCGAGTACCGGCCTCAACGCCGTGTCGAAGATGGGCGCCACGGCGGACATGGCAACCGCATGGGCCTTGCCCATGTAGCCTCCGCCTACGATTCCAATACCGATGCTTGTCATGGCGGCTGTCCGGTTTGCAAGCGCTTGCAATTGAAATACACACCAACTAGTCTGCGCCGTCAAGGGCACAGGGAGGCGGCCATGGCATCAAGATCCAGCAGCATTCGATTCAAGATGGCGCTGGTGCGGCCGATCACCAGTCGGTGCATCGACATTGACGCTGAGAAGCGGCGCCTGTTCTCCGGTGAATGTGGGATCTTCCGCCACTCCATGTGGGAAATTGGCACGCCCGCAATCTCGAACAGCGCGAGCACCTGAAAAATGGACATCCGGCTGCGCGGCAACCGCTGTCTGGTCGTCGGACGTGCGGGCATGGACCTTTACGCCGATCCACCGGGCGCGCGTGCCGAAGAGGCCTCCCGCTTCACATCTGCGTTGGGCGGTTCGGCAGCGAACATTGCAGCCGGGATCGTCAAACTCGGTGGAGCGGCAGCACTCCTCACGACCGTCTCCGATGATGCCGTTGGCCGCTTCGTGCTGCGCGAGCTTGAACGCTATGGCGTAGACCGAACCCATGTCCGCGCCGTGGGCGGGCAATTGCGAACTTCGCTGGCGGTGGTGGAGACCCGGCTCGAGAACTGTCAGTCGGTAATCTATCGCAATGGCGCGGCGGACTTCGATCTGGCGCCGTATGATGTCTCGCCGATTGATTTCGCGCCTTACGCGGCGGTGATCGTGACCGGAACGTCGCTTGCGGTCGAGCCGTCGCGGGCGGCCACTTTTCTTGCGATGTCGCGGGCACGCGCCGCGCAGGTTCCACTGATCTTCGACGTCGACTACCGCCCCTATTCCTGGGACAGCACCAGCGACGCGGCCGCGACCTGCCGTCAGGCAGCCGAGATCTCCGACATGGTGATCGGCAATGACGTCGAGTTCGACGTCATGGCGGGTGGGGCGGGAGGCCTTGATCTCGCCGGTGCTCTGTCATCACAAGGCAGAGTCGCCATCTACAAGATGGGCGAACGCGGCTCGATCACATTTGGCGAGGGCCCGCCATTCGAGACCCCAGTCGACCGCGTGGTCGCGCTGAAGCCGACGGGTGCAGGCGATGCCTTCATGGCTGGACTGGTGACGGGACTTGCGGCGGGCCTCGGCATGCCGTCCGCTGTGCGGCGCGGGACTGCAGCGGCAGCCATCGTGGTTACCCGCGTGGGCTGTGCCCCGGCCTGCCCTACGTTGCAGGAGCTTGATGATTTCATCGAACACCACCCAAGGATCGAGTGACAGAAAAGGAGCATCCCTTGCACATTCCGCCCCAAGACAACCACAACGCTCCGGTCATCGACGTGAATGACGCCCGGGTGCCATTGAACTACTTCAACATCGTGAAACTCGCGCGTGGGCAATCCTTCGAATACCAGGTTCCGGGTTACGAGACATGCGTTGTGCCTGCCACGGGTTGTGTCGACATCGAGACGGACGGCGTGGGATACACCGGAATCGGCCAGCGTGGCGTTGATGTATGGGATGGCGAACCGGAGGGTGTCTATGTTCCATCCGGCGCAAGGACGCGCATGGTCTGCACATCGGATGCCGCCGAGGTATTCGTGGCGGGTGCACGATTCGAAGGCGAGCTCGAACCCTTCGCGGTCCGTGCCGCAGATATCGACCTCGTGCAATATGGGTCCGACGACACGAAGACCCATCGCAAGATCAAGCATATCCTCGGCACGAAGTACCGCGACCAGGTTGGCCGCCTGCTTGTTTCGGAGCTCTTCACCGTAGGAGCGGGCGGCTGGTCCGGTTTCCCGCCGCACAAGCATGATACCGACCGTCTACCGCTCGAAACACGGCATGACGAGACCTACAATTTCCGTTTCCGTCCCGCGCACGGATTCGGGCTCCAGTTGGTGCAGCGCGAGGACGGCAAGGTCGGCGATGCCTATCACATCGTCGACGGCTCCACGATCATCCTCGACAAGGGCTATCACCCTTGCGTGGCAGCACCCGGATACGAGATGTATTACTTCACCATTCTCGGCGGCCTGAGCCAGCGGCCACTCGTCCAGTTCTTCCAGCCCGAGCATGCCTATCAGATCGAGACCATTCCCGGCATCAAGGACATGATCGCAAAATTCAAATGACTGTTGCGACGCTTCGCCAGGTTCTCGACGACGCCACGTCCGGGCGTTACGCCGTCGCCGGCCTGGTCGTGCTCGGCTGGGAAGATGCTCTGGCCTTTACCCAGGCAGCGGACGAGACTGGACTGCCGATCATCCTGCAGGCCGGTCCCGGCTGCCGAAAGCACACGCCGATTGCGATCCTGGGTAGGATGTTCCGGCATCTCGCCGAACAGGCGCGGGTACCGGTCGTCTGCCATATCGACCATGCGACGACGCTGGAAGACTGCATCCGCGGCATCGACTACGGTTTCACCTCGGTGATGATCGATGGTTCGGCCCTTCCGCTCTCCGCGAACATCGCGCTGACCAACAAGGTAGTCGACGTGGCCCGTATGGCCGGAGTCTCGGTTGAAGGCGAAGTCGGCTTCGTCGGCTATACAGACGGCCGTCCTTCGGCTTTCACCGCGCCGGCCGATGCGGCGCGCTTCGAAGCTGAAACCGGCGTCGACGCGCTTGCCGTGTCGGTCGGCAACGTTCACCTGCAGACAGAAATGACCGACGGGATAGATCTTGACGCCTTGAACGCCGTCGAGGCGGTGACGCAGGTGCCGCTTGTACTGCATGGCGGAAGTGGCATTCCGACCGTCATGCGCCGAAGGCTTGCGCGCGATCACCGCGTGAAGAAGTTCAACATTGGAACGGAACTGCGCCAGGCTTTTGGCGCATCGCTCCGCAAGTCTCTGGCCGATCAGCCTCAGAGCTTTGACCGGATTGAGCTGCTCCGGCCGACCATCTCGGCCGTGCGTCAGGCCGCGCAGGATGTGATTATCAATATAGGACCTGGCTAGCGCACTCCGTTTACCGGGGTCTCAGCGTGGCGCGTTCGATGAGGGAACAGCCGAAAACCTGGGAGGCGGGGTGCGAAGCATCCTTGTCCACGATGGCCGTGACCATATCCACGGCGGCGCTGATGATATCGCCGATCGGCTGACGGATGGTGGTGAGGCGATAGGACGGCCATGTAGCCATGGCGATGTCATTGAATCCGAGGAGGCCGACTGAGCCCGGCACCGCGATACCCGCTTCAACGCAGGCATCAAGCGCTCCCATGGCAAGGATGTCGTCGCCACAGAAGACGGCGTCGAAACCATCCTGTCTCAAGAGCGCGTGCATGAGTGATTGACCGTCCTGGTGGGCATAGGACGAGCCGAAAACTGTCGCATGGAGATCAAGGCCGTGTCTTGCGAGTTCACTGGTCAGGCCCGCGAGCCGATCGATTGTGGAGGTCGCGGACTTCGGACCACCGAGGAAGGCGATCCGCCGATACCCGCGATCGACCAACGTGGCCGCCGCCAGGCACCCGCCAGCGATATTGTCGACGCCCGCCACCGCGAAGCCCCGGGAAGGCTGTGGGCGGCCAAAGGCATGGACCAGGGGAAGGCCTGCGGCGCAGCACCCATCGACGAAGGGCTGTGGCAGAGTTGACGATGCAACGATGACGCCGTCGACCTTGTATTGCAGCAGCATGTCGAGCGCAGCCGACGTTTCGGTCGTGCCTGAGAGATTGGCAAGAAGCGGACGTAGACCATGCTGCTGCAGCCTTCTTGTGAAAAGGTCGAAGATTTCCATGAAGGCCGGATTGTCGAAGTTGTTGGATACGAGCCCGATCAGTTTCGTGCGGCCGGTCATCAAACTCTGGGCGAGCAGGTTGGTGCGATAACCCAGTTCGCGGGCCGCCGAGAGCACGCGTTCGCGCGTGGCGGGCGCCACACTGGCGCCCGCCGTGAAAGCACGCGAAACAGCCGAGATGGACACACCGGCGCGCGCTGCGACTTCGCGAGCCGTAGGGCGCTGGGAAGAAGGGTGATTAGAATCGGCCGGCACGGTCCACTCTGTCAGTTTCCCGGCATACATAACCCCTTGCTGCGCACGCGGCAAACGTACGGGACGGCGAACAAGACTTTGTCCGCTGAAGCGGCAGGACCTCAGGCGATCAGTTTCATGCCGATCCAGGTCACGATGCCGGCCGTCGAGGCCGACGCGACGACACCCCATAACAGGTCGATCGTGGCAATTCTCGCCGAGTAGCCGCGGATGACTGCAAGATTCGTGAGATTGTAGGTTCCGTAGGCCACCAACCCAAGCAACGCTCCCGACGCGATGGCAGCTGGCGGAGATTTCGCCGCGATACCAGGGTTCACCGCAAAGATTGCAAGCCCTGCCGCGAACATCAGATAAAACAGTAAGGCGGGAATGAACCTCGGCTTGTCGCGCAGGAGCGCGCCGATTTCAGCCGCGTAGGCCCGCTGGGCCATGGCCTTGAGCCAGACGGCATCGATCACGCCAAAGGCCACCAGCGTGAGGACGAAGGCTACAAGTCCTGCGGTCATTTCTTTGTTCCTTTTAAGTCCTTTCGGCCGGTCATTTGAGTCTGATCACTGGCCGCGCCATCACCCGGCTTGGTCAATCGATAGACGCCGACATCGATAGCACCGTGTTCAAACCCCGCCTCGCAGTAGCAGAAGTAAAGTCGCCATTTCCGCCTGAAGGTTTCGTCAAAGCCCAGCTCACCAAGTTGCTGCGAGACCTTCTCAAACCGTTCACGCCATAGCCGCAGCGTCCGTGCGTAGTCGCGGCCGAAGCACCGCACCGTCTCGAAGGTCAGCCCGCGCGCCGCGGCTTGCTGCCGGATGATGTCGACGGTCGGCAGCATGCCGCCCGGAAAGATATGCCGCTGAATGAAGTCCGCGTGGCTACGATAGGCCGGGAACAGCTTCTCGTCGATTGTGATGGCCTGGATCGCGGCCACACCTCCCGGCGCAAGCCGTTCGGAAAGGGTGCGGAAATATGTTGACCAATGGGATTCGCCCACCGCTTCGATCATTTCGATCGAAGCGATCCGGTCGTAGGTGCCCGAGACATCCCGATAGTCCATAAGTTCGAAAGACATACGGTCCGTTGCCCTGCTCCTGCCGTATGCCAACTGCTCTGCCGACAGCGTGACGGCTTTCACCTGCGCGCCGCGCTCGGCGGCAACTTTGGCGAAGCCACCCCAGCCACAACCGATCTCAAGCATGCGATGGCCGGGTTGGAGATCAAGTGCGTCTGCAATCAGCCGGTACTTGGCGCATTGGGCCGATTCGAGGTCGTCGATGCCGGGGTCGAACAGCCCTGACGAATAGGTCATCGTTGCGTCGAGCCAAAGGCTGTAGAAGTCATTGCCGAGATCATAGTGGGCTTCGATATTTCGCCGGGCACCCGGCCTGTCGTTGTCACGACGCAAATGCCAGGCCCGCACTGCCCTGCTTCGACGCATCCAGAAGCGCCCGGCCCGGTCAAGGGACTCGCGGTTCTGCAGGTAGAACGCAAAGACGCGCTCCGGGGCAGGACTATCCCATTCCCCCTTCATGAAGCTTTCGCAAAATCCGACTGAAGACCGGCGCATGGATCGCCACAAAGTCTTCCAGCTGCGCAAATGCAGTTCGGCCGCTTGGCTGATCCTCCGGTCACCGATGTCCAGGCACCGTCCCGAAGGCAAATGGATCGACAGTCTGCCGGCAATTCTTGGCTGAACCAGCTTCAGTCCGATGGCCAATATTTGGGCCGGGAGACCCGGCTCACGGGTGGCGTAGGCTGGCGCGGTCATTATCTTGCGTCTCCGGGATTGTGAATGAAACATCCTGGGCGGGCGGACTGGGTCGCGGCTGCACCCTGAGCCCCTTGAGCCAAAGCTTCGCCGCTTCGGCGTGAATGCCTCCGATGACTTTGAATGGCTGAAGCGGAAGGCTGATGAACGACCGCAACAGATTGCCGTCGGTCAAGGCGACCTGTTGGCCGCTGAACCACGCTGAAAGGCACACACCCTCTGGCGTCGAGAGGATGATCGACAGCTTCAGGGACTCGTCCGGTGGGGCGGCACTGAACCGATAGGTACCTTCCACACGATTGAACGGCGACACGTAGAACGACTTCCGGCAAGCGTGAAGTCTGTCGCCGCTTACCGGTATTACATAGCTGTGGCGCTGGCCGAAGGTATTGTTGACCTCATAGATCATGAGACACAACTGGTCTGCGGCATCGAAACAGTAATAGACCGTCAGGGGATTGAACACGTAACCCATGACGCGTGGATAGGTAAACATGAAGATTCGCTGCACCGGTCCGGCCGTCGCCGATTGGCGTGCCACCTGCCACACATGCTCGGCGATCGGGGTTCCGTCCCCCGGGCCATGATCGCGGTCGCGAAGCGAGAACAAGTTGAAGCGATTATAGCTCAGGCATCTGATCCGCTCGTGGATATTGTGCAATTCATCCACATCGAGGAAGAGATTGTAAACACGGTATCGCAGGTCGTGCCGCACGGGCCTGATGCGCCTGTGAACAACTTCACCGACATAGAGACTGGATCTGGGTTTCATTCCGCCGCCTCGAGACGGGATTCGAACGACGGCACCGTGACCGGGCGCACATGAATGCGGTCCGACGGGTTTGCGAGTCGCCACGGGCGCGGGAGGCCGCCCAAGGCCTCTGCGACTGCCAGCCCGGCCTGCAAGCCATCTTCGTGGAAGCCCGCGCCGAAATGCGCGCCGCAATACCAGGTGTTCTGCTGTCCCTGCAGGTCCCATATGCTCCGTTGCGCAGCCAGGGCCCGCGCATCGAGGATCGGATGCGCATAATCGAAGCGGGCTGCCACCTTCGAGGGGTCAGGTGCGATGGCCGGATTGAGGGATACCAGGAGGTCCGTGGCGGTCGGAAGCGGCTGGAGGGCATTCATCCAGTATGTGACCGAACAGGTCCTTGCACCGGCCGCGCCCATGTAGTTCCAGCTCGACCAAAGCTTCCGGCGCTTTGGCATCAGGCGCGCATCGCTGTGCAGCACCGCATGGTTCATCGAGTAGGTGAATGCTGAAAGCAGGTCGCGCTCGCTAGCTGATGGAGCTGCCAAAAGCTCCAACGCCTGGTCTGCGTGGGTAGCGATGACCACATGGTCGAAGCAGTGCCGAGACCCATCGGCCAGTTCGACAATCGTCTCACCGCCGTTGCGATGGAGCTTGCGCACGGGCTGGCCCACCGCCAAGGTCATGGGGCTGTCGGCAACAAGGCGCCTTACGTATTCGCATGACCCTCCGACAACGGTCCGCCATTTTGGCCGGTCGCGGAATTTCAGCAATCCATGGTTGTGGAAGAAGCGTAGAAACGACCGGGCCGGGTAGCGCAGCATCTGTTCCGGAGCAGATGACCAGATGGCCGCCGCCATGGGCAGCAGGTGGCGATTGACAAAGGCTTCGCCGTAGTCTTCCGACGCAAGGAACTCTGCCAGCGAAACATCATCCGACATGGTTTCGACGCGCGGCAATGCGGTCCTGAAGAACCGCGCTATTCCTGCCAGCATCCGCCAGTGATCCGGATCGAAGACATTGCGAGGTGATCCGATAAGCTGACCAGGTCCGCGGCCCGCGTATTCGGTACGGCCACCATCGAGGGAAACGGCAAATCCCATGTTCGTGGCGGTGGTCGGAATGTCGAGATAGCTGAACAGTGCGACCAGGTTGGGATAGGCGAATTCATTGTAGACGATGAACCCGGTGTCGACGGCGACTTCACCTTCCGGCACTGGGCACATGACCGTGTTGGCATGGCCACCAATCCGGGCTTCTGCTTCAAACAGGCATACCCGATGGCGCTGCGACAGCAGCCATCCGGCAGAAAGGCCTGAAATTCCTGATCCAACGACAGCGATATTGAGTTTTTTCAAAGCGATACCAAATTTGCAAAAGCGGCTTCTCTACGGATCCCAATGGGTACTGGATCACCCGGCGCACAGAATTCGGACTGATCCAGACTGCTGTTTGCGGCGTATGGACGAGTGCGAAAAAAGCTGGGAACAATGACGGTGAGAACACCGGGCCTTCGTATGGACGAACCACAGCATCCGCCGGATCGGCGCTTGGAAGACAAGGTTCTGCGCCGCCTTATTGAGGCTGTAGCGAAGAACCTTGATCGTGTGGCATTTGCCGAACTCTTCGACCGGTTGGCGCCGCGCATCAAGAGTTTCATGTTGAGGAAAGGCGCGAGCGCCGAACTTGCGGAAGATCTGGTTCAGGACACGATGATCGCAGTCTGGACCAAGGCTGGATTGTACGCGCCTGACAAGGGAAGCGTGGCCGGGTGGGTCTTCACCATCGCCCGCAATCTGCGGATTGACCGGCTGCGGCGCAATCAAAACGTCAACCACGTGGCAATCGAGGATTTCGACTGTCCGTCGGACGGGATCGGGCCGGACGAAGAGTTGGCCCTCCAGCAACAAAGAGAAGGCGTCATGAGGGCCCTTGAGTCCATTCCCGAAGATCAGAAGCAGATACTGATCCTTTCCTTCATCGAGGACGTTCCACAATCCGCCATAGCCGAGCGTCTCAATCTGCCGCTTGGAACCGTGAAATCCCGCATGAGACTGGCCTATGGCCGCCTGCGCAAGACATTGGAGAATCTGAAGTGAATATTCGCCACCACCTCGACCATGCGACGATCCTGGCCTATGCGGCCGCGACGCTCGGCGAGGCGCTGACCATCGTCGCAGCCTCGCACATTGCGCGGTGTCCGGCCTGCCGTGCAGCGGTACGGCAGGCAGAGACGATGGGCGGTCAGCTCATGCTCGATCTGAATGCCACGGCGGTTTCGTCGGAATGCAAGATGCGAACCTTGGGCCTGCTCGACCGTGCGACGCTGCACCGCTTCCCTGCCCGGACCTCGGCTCAGGACGAAGTTCCGGTGCCGCTTTCAAGGGCGCTGGGATGTGTGGGGCTCCGCGATCTGCCGTGGAAGCGAAAAGCTCCGGGTGTTGCCCTGCATCACGTTCCCCTGTCGTCTCCCGATGGCGGCAAACTGGTTCTCATGCGGATCGCGCCGGGAAGAGCGATGCCCGAGCATGGTCATGGCGGCGAGGAACTGACGCTGGTTCTGCGCGGCGCCTATCATGATGAGATGGGCCGATTCGGGCCTGGCGATGTCGCCGATCTGGATGAGGAGGTCGAACACCGGCCGGTCGTTGAGGCTGGGGAGGACTGCTACTGCGCGGTGGCCATCGAGGCACCGACTCGCTTCAAGTCACTTTCCGCGCGTCTGATACAACCCTTCATCGGCATCTGATGTCTGATCTGCCGTGGCGGGTGGCTTGGATCACCGGCGCCTCGACCGGAATAGGCCGGGAAGTCGCGCTCCTGATGGCGCGGCGTGGCGTCATCGTCGCGGCTTCCGCTAGGTCGGCCGACAAGTTGCAAGGCCTCGGCCATGGAATACACGCCTATCCACTCGATGTGACCGATCCCCAAGCCGTTCAGGATGCCCATGACCGCATTTGTCGCGAACTCGGAGCAATTGACCTGGCCGTTCTCGCCGCGGGAACCTATCGGCCATTGGATGTTGGTGATTTCGATGTCGCCAACTTCACAGTCACCAACGCAGTCAATTATCTCGGCGTCATTCACGCGCTTGCCGCACTCCTTCCATCCATGCGCCGCAGGCGCTCTGGACATATCGCGTGGATTGCTTCCGTCGCCGGATATCGCGGTCTGCCCAAGGCCGCCGCCTATGGACCCAGCAAGGCTGCCCTCATCAATCTTGCCGAGAGCCTGAAGCCTGAGCTGGACGCAGATGGCGTAGCCGTGAGCCTCGTCAATCCGGGCTTCGTCGAGACTCCACTGACGGCTCAGAATGACTTCCGGATGCCTTTCCTGATGTCTCCCGAGACCGCCGCCGCCCGCATCGTCGCGGGGTTGGTGCGGCACCAGTTCGAGATCGCCTTTCCAACCCGTTTCATCGTCCTGCTCAAGCTCGCGCGACTGCTGCCTTACGCCTGTTACTTCCGGATCACGCGACGTCTGGTGAAAACACGGCGAACGGCCTGAACTGTAAATCCACATCCTTGGAAGATCTGACGCAAGAGCAATTTCAGGCGACTTCTCGCAGCGAGGAGTGCGCCGGGGCATGATGTCAACGTCAAACCGGCACCGACTGAAGCGCTGCGGGCCTGAGCATCGCTTCGAATCACGCGACCGGGGATGCAGAACCCCTCCAACGGAGTCTGGTCGATCGCCCTTGCCGTTTAGGCGCCAACATCGGCCTTGATGTCGCATCAGCGGGTCACGGCCATCCACACCATTGCTGCATGACGCCCTGACAAAAATTTCATATGCGAGGACCGCCGTTTCGAGAACCGACCGAAACCCCCGGATTTCCGGATCTTTCAGGTATATTGATGCATCGCACAATCGAACCGGCACCAGCTCCGAAGGTATGATCCATTCTTGTCAAGTGCCCGGCTTTGCGACAATCTCCCGGGCGGGCTGCCGGCGATGATCCGGTAGCAGCATTCAACGGGAGGACTGCACGATAATGAAGAAAGTCACCAGAAGGCTGGTTGTAGCCAGCGCAATTGCATTGTCCGTTGCCTCGATGTCGACGTCCGCCCTGGCGGCCGACAAGATCCTTGCATCGGTTCCGGGCCTGAGCTTTCCGTTCTTCGTTCACATGATGAACGCCTTCAAGGCGGAGATCGCCAAGCAGGGCTACGAAGCCATCGAGAGCGACGGCCAGGTTTCCTCGCCCAAGCAGACGGCCGACATCGAAGCAGCAATAACCCAGGGCGTGAAGGGCATTGTCATCAGCCCCAACGAAGTTGACGCCATGGCGCCCGCACTTCAGCAGGCCGTCGAGGCCGGCATTCCGGTGGTGACCGTTGATCGGCGCGTACCCTCCGTTGATGGCATCCTCGCCCACGTCGGCGCCGACAACGTGAAGGGTGGCGAAGCCCAGGGCAACCTCATCGTCCAGATGTTCCCGGATGGCGCCACCATCATCAACCTGCAAGGTCAGTCGGGAGCCTCCCCGGCGATCGATCGCAACAAGGGCCTGCACAACGTGCTCGACGGCATGGCCGACAAATACAAGATCGTCTTCGAGCAGACAGCCGGCTTCGCCCGCGACAAGGGCCTTTCCGTCACAGAGGCTGCGCTCTCCGGCCTTGCCGAACCGCCGAAGGTGATTGTGGCCGCCAATGACGATATGGCGCTCGGCGCCATGGAAGCGGTGAAGGCGCGCGGCCTGTCTGGCATCGCCATCATTGGCTTCGATGCGTTGCCGGAAGCCCTCGCCCAGGTGCGCGATGGCGCATTGACTGCCACCATCGAACAGTTCCCCGGCCAGCAGAGCGCTCTCGGCGTTCAGACGCTGGTGAGCTTCCTCAAGGACGGCACCAAGCCAGCGGAGAAGGTCCTGCTCCTGACCCCGCAAGCCATCACCAAGGACAACCTCAACATCGCCGAGCGTCTGGGCGAGGTGAAGTAACGGTATTGCAACGACATTCCGGCCGGGCGAACATCCCGGCCGGAAGGTGTTTCATGCAGAAGCCTCAGCTCACACCCGCACTCCTGCACATGGCCGGGATTTCAAAGTCCTTTCCCGGCGTGCGCGCACTTGACCAGGTGGACTTTGACGTCGGTCAGGGCGAGATTCACGCTTTTCTCGGCGAGAACGGCGCCGGCA
>JAGRLX010000407.1 GCA_020441605.1 Alphaproteobacteria bacterium | reverse complement strand
TCGAGGCCTCGAAGAACAGATTGACCTGTGTTCTGCCCTGAAGGACGTTGTGGCGCTTGTCAATTTGACGGCTGACCTCGACATAGCTGTCAGCAAGATCGAGCAGCTCCTCAGCTTCTGAAGCCGAAATGTCGTCAATGGCCAGCAGGTGCGGGCTCTTGAGCAGGGGAGGCCGATGATCGCGTGTCATTAAAGCCGGGTGTGTAGGGATGAATCTGCCCGGTAGCAAGACCGAAGTCACACCTGTGGACAGGCGGTCAGACGGCGTCGAGATAGGTATCGTACTCGAAGTCTGTCACCTGCAGCGCGAAAGTGGCCATTTCCTGTCGTTTGCAGGCCACCAGCATGTCGCGCAGCATGGTCGGGAGCGTCGCCTCGACAATCGGCCCGAGGGCAAAAGCGTCAATGGCCGAAGCCCAGTCGGGAGGGAGCCCCTTCAGCCGCATCGAGTAGGCATCGCCGGTCACCGGTGGCGGCGGCGGAATCTCCCTTTCGATGCCAGTCAGCGCACCGGCCAGAATGCCGGCCAGGACAAGGTATGGGTTGGCGTCCGCCCCCGCCACCCGATGCTCGATCCGCCTGGCCTTTTTCGATCCGCCTGGAATTCGGATGGCCACAGTCCGGTTTTCGTAGCCCCAGGCCGCAGCCGAAGGCGCATGGGTGCCGGGCCGAAGACGGCGATAGGAATTGAAATGGGGAGCATACAGCAGTGTCGTCTCAGGCATGGACTCGATCAGGCCGCCGACGGCATGACGCATGATGGCACTGCCATCATCACTGCCATCGTTGAAGACGTTGTCCCCGGCCTGGTCGAGAAGTGAGAAGTGGACGTGCAATCCGCTACCCGAGCGCTCGCCATAGGGTTTGGCCATGAACGAAGCGGCAAACCCATGCTTGCGCGCCAGCCCCCTGATGATGCGCTTGAACAGAACCGCATCGTCCGCAGCCCGAAGCGGATCGTCGACATGCAGGAGATTGATTTCGAACTGGCCGATGCCGTTTTCGGCAATCGCCGAATCCGCCGGGACACCCTGTGCCGTGCAAGCCGCATAGACATCCTGGAAGAAGGCGCCGAAGTCATCGAGTTCGTCGATCGACAGGACCGCGTCGGCATCGAGCCGCTTGCCGGTAACGGGAGAGATCGGCGCAACCGGCCGAGACTTCTCGGGGTCGTAAAGGTAGAACTCCAGTTCCATGGCCATCACCGGCGTCAACCCATGGCCCCGGAATCGGTCGACCAAGGCCGCCAAGGCCCGCCGGGGATCGCCGCCAAAGGGCGTGCCCCCTTCCTCCCGTAGCCACAGCGGGATGAGTCCCGACGGTTCCGCCGTCCAATCCACAGGCAGGATACCCCGTCCGGTTGACTCACAAATACCATCAGCATCACCAGTCGCGAAAACCAGCGGGCTCTTGACGATGTCCTCACCCCAAATATCGACTCCGACGACCGAAAGTGGCATACGCAAGCCTCCGCCCAGGACCTTCTCCGCCTGGTCAAGGGGAATGCGCTTGCCCCGCATCACTCCATTCAAGTCGCACACCGCAGCCCTCAAGCTCTTGATGTCCGTCCGCGTCTCGAGCCAATGCAGCGTGTCGTTGATCTCCAAAATGCCCTCACTCCCAGCCGATGATCATTATCGCTCCATAGCCGGGAACGGTCGGGAAGGCAAAAGCAGGGGAAATGTCATCGCGTCAGTGTGGCGTCGCTCCGAGCAGGGCCAGCACGAGTGGGATCGTGATGGCCGCGAGGATCACCTGCATTGTCAGGATGTTGGCGACCATCGGCGCATCGCCGCCCATCTGCCTGGCCAGCACGTAGGCCCCGGAACCGGTCGGCACGGCTCCGCACAGGAGCGCCACGCCAAAGGCATCTCCGGTCACGCCCAGTAGGGAGAGCCCGGCCGCCATGAACAGCGGCATGACCAGCAGCTTGAGAACGGTCGCTGCGGCTAGCGGCCGCCAGGACGATGCAACCTCGCCAAAACGCAACCCCGCACCCACGGTGAGCAACGCCAGCCCGAGCGCACCGCGGCCGACCATATCGAGCACCTGGACACCCATGGCGGGCGTGGGCAAACCGAAGATTTGCCAGATCACTCCGCCCAGCGACGAAAAGACAAAGGGGTTACGCAAGATGGACAGCGCCATTGTCTTCGCATCAAGACGGGTCTCGTGGGCAAAGCGTGACATGACGATGACACAAACGATATTGAGCACCGGCGTCATGGTCGCCGCGCTCACTGCACCCAGCGACAGCGCCTTGGGACCGAAACTCAGCGGAATGATCGCAAAAGCAATGAACGTGTGCCACCTCGTGGCCCCCTGGAACAGGCTGGTGAATTGCGGCCCGTTAATCGCCATGCCCTGCATCAGCGGGCGGTGTGTCACCAGCAGGAGGGCAAACATGGCGAACAGCGCCAACATCATGGCTCCGGCCATTCCCAACACCGGCACATTGCTGAAATCCGCTGAGGCTATTTCCTTGAAGATGATTGCTGGAAACAGGACATAGTAACAGAGGCGGTCGAGCGCCTGCCACTGGCCACCATGGATGACATCGAACCGGCGCAATCCCCAGCCAAGAAGTATGACGATGAAGACCGGCAGAAGAGCAACGAAGGTGGTGGTCATTGGAGAGACTGAGCCAGCATGATGAGCAGTGGAATGGTGATCACGGACACGACAGTCTGCACTGTGACGGTTACGGCCATCAGCGGTGCGTCGCCTCCCATTTGCTTGGCCATGACATAGGCGCTCATGGCGGTGGGAACCGAGGCGCAGACGATACAGGCCACGAATGGCGTGCCAGAAATGCCTGTCGCCAGACTCCACAGCAGAACCAGGGCAGGCGTGCCAATGAGCTTTAGGAATGTGCCAACCCAGGCCGCCGTAGAAGGTCTGATTGCCTCCCGGGTGGAAAGACCGGCGCCCACCATGAGAAGCCCTGATCCGATTGCCGCTCCGCCAAGCATGCCCATGGCCGTCATGACTGGTTCGTAAATCGGGATTTTAGCGAAGTTGATGAAGAGGCCGATGGCGGTGGCCCAGATGAAGGGATTGCGGAAGACAACGTACAGTGTTTCCTGTCCCGTGAGCCGCCGGTTGGCGGCGTTCCGGGTCACAACATAGACGGCCATGACATTGGCAACCGGAACCAGTGCGCCGATGATGACAGCGACCAGTGCCACCCCTTCGGCCCCGTAGAGTTTCGAGAGAATAGGCAAGGCCACGAAACCGTTCCAGCGGGTCGCGCCCTGGAAAAGCGAAGAGAACGATGGGCCGCCGATGCTAAGCGCAGGCATGATCCAGCGCTGGGTCACCAGAAGGCCGATGGCCATTGTGGCAAAGGTTCCGATCATGGTGACGGCGACCCCGGTCAGGGGGAGGCTCGCGAGGTCCGACCTTATCATGGTGTCGCCCAGCAGGGCGGGGAAAAACACCCAATAGCCAGTCAGTTCCACGCCGCGCCACATTTCCTCCGGCACGATGTGACGGGCACGCAACCCCCAGCCAAGCGCGATCAGGAGAAACACCGGCAGCAGCGACTCAAATGTCGAGATCATCTGAGGGAATCCAGCGCCGCTTGCAGAATCCAGGCGGCCGCCAGCTTGTCGATGACTTCCCCGCGCTTGGCCCGTGAGGCATCCGCAGCAATCAGCATGCGCTCGACCGCAGCCGTCGATAGCCGCTCATCCCAGAAGACGATGGGGATAGGTGAAAGCCGCGAGAAGTTGCGGGCAAAGGCCCGCGTCGACTGGGCCCTGGGTCCTTCGCTGCCATCCATGTTGACCGGCAGGCCGAGTACAATCAGGCCAATTTGCTCCCGGGCAGCGATTTCAAGCAGTCGGGCCGCGTCCTGCGTGAACTTCTTACGGACAATGGTCGCGACCGGAGTCGCAATCTGCCGTGTCAAGTCGGAGGTGGCAACGCCGATGGTCTTGCTGCCGAGATCGAGCCCCATCAACCGCCCGGTCGCGGGCACATCCAGCAAAGCGGTTTTGAGCGGAACGTCGGAACTGGTCATGGCGATGCGATAGCCTATTTGGCAACTGGGGCAAACGGCGAACTTGCATCATCGGCCTTGCACGGCGATCATGGTGCAAATCAATGGAGACCTCCCATGAAGATCACAGCCCTTGGTCATTCTGCATTCCGCATCGAATTCGGCAATTCCGTTATCCTGGTTGACCCCTTCATCACCGGGAATCCGGCGGCCAGGACTGACTGGAAGACGGCGTCCGAGGGCTGCACCCACGTCCTTCTGACTCATGGACACAGCGACCACATCGGCGATGCCGTCGACATCCTCAAGGTAACCGGCGCCGTGCTCGTCTCCAATTTCGAAATCTGCAACTATCTCGCTGCCAAGGGCGTCGAGAACTACAGTCCGGGGAATCATGGTGGAACGATCAGCTTCGACGAATTTTCCGTGACCTTCACCAATGCCTGGCATTCCTCTTCGGAAATCGTCGCCGGTACCCCGGTATATCTCGGAAACCCGGCCGGATTCATCATTCGCCCCAAGGCCGCGCACGCCAAGACCCTCTACATCGCAGGAGACACCGGCCTCTCGCTCGACATGCAACTGATCGATACGTTCTACCATCCGCACATCGGAATTCTGCCCATCGGCGACCGCTTCACCATGGGCGCCGAACAGGCGGCCTATGCGGCACGCAACCTTTTCTCGTTCGAAATCGTGATTCCTTGCCACTATGCATCGTTCAAGGGCTTCGTCGCCGATGACGCCTCTGAATTTCTCGCGGCTATGGGCCCGGAGGTTAACAAGGTGAAAGTCTTGGCAGCGGGTGAGAGCCTTACTGTCTAGGGGATCCAGATGACTAAGAGCAAAACCCGTCCGGTTGGCACGCCCGTCGACCCACTTCCGCCCGGGTCTAAGCCAGATATGCGCCCACTCCACGGCCTATGGATCTGGCTTGAGCCGGTTTCGGCAGTCAAGCATGCCGAGGCGCTCTATGAGTCTTTTGCCAAAGACGATCCCGCGGGCCATGTCTGGACCTACCTTGGCTATGGCCCGTGGGAAAACTTCGAGAGCTTCGCAGCTTGGCTGAAAGAACGCGAAGCCGCACGCGATCCCTGGTTCTATGCCTTCATCCGCCGCAATACGGGCAAGGCTTGTGGCATGGGATCATTCATGCGCTGCGACGCCACCAATGGAGCGATCGAAATCGGCCATATCTGGATGTCGCCGGGATTGCAGCGGACCCGCGAAGCGACCGAGGCAATCTTCCTGATGATCCGTCATTGCTTCGACGATCTGGGGGTACGCCGTCTGGAATGGAAATGCGATGCGCTCAACGCTCCATCGCGGCGGGCAGCAGAGCGCTTCGGCTTTACCTTCGAGGGCGTTTTCCGCCAGCACCTGATCGTCAAGGGTAGGAACCGCGATACCGCGTGGTATGCGATGCTCGACAAGGACTGGCGCCCCATCCGCAGTGCGTTCGAGGCATGGCTCCGGCCCGACAACTTCGATGCCAAGGGCCGCCAGAAAGCGAAGTTGCAGGCCGGGTGAACGGGTGCTATCCAGCGCCCGGATCTGCAACGGATTTGAGGGTCATGTCAGTCGATCAGGCGACCGTGAAACGGGTGGCGCGCTTGGCGCGCCTTAAAGTTAAGGATGAGGACGTACCGCGGCTGGCGGGCGAACTCAATTCCATTCTCGGCTGGATCGAGCAATTGAATGAAGTGGATGTCTTGGCAGTAGAGCCGATGACTTCGGTTGTTTCAATGAAGATGAAGATGAGGAAGGACGAGGTGACTGACGGCCACTACCCGGACAAGATCGTCGCCAACGCTCCTGCCCAGGAAGATTGTTTCTTCATGGTTCCGAAGGTGGTCGAATGACCGGGCTTACCGCACTCACCATCGCTGCGGCCCGTGAAGGTCTGAAGCGCAAGGAGTTCTCTGCACTCGAACTGACCGAGGCCTATCTGGCGGCGATGGAACGTGCCCGGGCGCTCAATGCCTACGTGGTCGAGACTGCCGACAAGGCCCGGAGCATGGCGCAAGCGTCGGACACGCGGCTGGCCATCGGAGAAGCGGGTGCCCTTGAGGGAATACCTCTGGGTATCAAGGACCTATTTGCAACCGAGGACGTCCATACCCAGGCTTGCAGCCATGTGCTCGACGGGTTCAGACCTCAATATGAATCGACTGTCACGACCAACCTTTGGCGAGATGGGGCAGTGATGCTGGGCAAGCTCAATATGGATGAGTTCGCCATGGGTTCATCCAACGAAACCAGCTACTACGGCAATGTCATCAATCCGTGGAGGCGGCGCAATTCGAATGCGTCGCTTGTTCCGGGCGGTTCATCGGGGGGATCAGCCGCGGCTGTAGCTGCCCATATCTGCGCCGCGGCAACGGCGACCGATACCGGCGGTTCGATCCGCCAGCCTGCGGCCTTTACTGGTACCGTTGGAATCAAGCCCACCTATGGCAGGTGCTCGCGCTGGGGCATCGTTGCCTTTGCGTCCTCTCTCGACCAGGCCGGCCCCATCGCCCGCGATGTTCGCGACGCGGCCATCATGTTGAAGTCGATGGCGAGCGTCGACCCGAAGGATACGACATCAGTCGACCTGCCGGTACCCGACTATGAGGCGGCGATCGGCCGTCCGATCAAAGGGCTGCGCGTCGGCATTCCCAAGGAATACCGTGTGGAGGGCATGCCGGCCGAGATCGACGCGCTCTGGCACAAAGGCGCTGAATGGTTGAAGGAGCAGGGGGCCGAAATCGTCGAAATTTCGCTTCCACACACCAAATACGCCTTGCCCGCCTATTATATCGTGGCCCCGGCCGAGGCCTCGTCCAATCTC
>JAGRLX010000054.1 GCA_020441605.1 Alphaproteobacteria bacterium | reverse complement strand
GATCAATGAGTCCTGAGCCTAGAACCTTTCTTGTATCCTCTAGCTCCCTACGCTGTAGTGCAAGTTCTAAACGTTGCAGGTGTATCGTATAAAGCAATCCGGCAAACGCTAGCCCCGAAAACAGGGCATTGATCGAGCCAAAAGCATCTCCAAGTTGTCCACTTGCTTCATAGTTTACCGACGAGCCGAAGTAAGAAGCAGCACATTGTACCAAAAATGGCAGTACAAATGGCATCAGTAGCCAAAGCATGATCACTCCCGCCACAGCGATCAGTAGCAACCAACTGGTGCCCGATTCCTTGATCTCATCTTTGTTGACCATGCCAAGCTGCCTTGAACGTCGCCTCTGACAGTCGCATCCCTTCGACATTTGGATGACGCCGGTCGTTAGGTAAAGACGGTGGACGGCTGAAAGTCAAACCGTTAGCATTGTGTGATTCACAGCGAGCCTGCCAGACGCTGCATGAATTCCTCGCACTTCCGGAGTTCCGACACGTCGATGTATTCGTCCGGCTTGTGAGCCTGTTCGATCGACCCTGGACCGCAGACCACGGTGGGGATGCCAATCTGCTGGAAGAGGCCCGCTTCCGTCACATAGGAGACGGCGTGGGTCGAGTTGGCGTTGGCCAGATGCAGAGCCAGATGCTCCGCTGCCGAGTCCTCTTCGGGCGCCAGGCCGGGCACGCGATTGGCGGTCTCGGTGGCAATTCCGGTGTCTGGCGCCACCGCCTTCATGGCCGGCTCCAGGGTGCGTGAAAACGCGTCGAAGCGGTTGATGGTATAGTCGGGGTCGGCGGTGGGCAGCAGGCGCGTTTCCCACTGGAAGGCACAATGGCGCGGGATGATGTTCTTCGCCGTGCCGCCCTCGATGACGCCAACATGCACCGTCGAGTAAGGGGGGTCGAAGCGGCCCGTCGGATCACCCTCGCGGATCAAGTCGCCGCGGATGCGGTTGATTTCACACAACAGCTCGCCCGCCACCATGATGGCGTTCACGCCATGGTGGGTGAGGCTCGAATGGGCCTCGTGGCCTTTCACCTCGGTTGCGAAAGTCAGTGCGCTCTTGTGGGCGTTCACGACTTTCATCGATGTGGGTTCGCCGACGATCACCGCACGCGGCCTTGGCAAGTGGTCGCGCAAATGCGCCACCAAAGGTCTTACCCCCTTGCAGCCAACCTCCTCGTCGCAGGACAGCGCGAGGTGAATAGGCGACTTCAGCTTCGTCCGAACGAATTGCGGCACCATGGCGAGGCACACGGCGATGAAGCCCTTCATGTCGCAGGTGCCGCGGCCATAGAGCCTGCCATCTTCTTTCGCGGTGAGAACGAAGGGATCGCTGGTCCAGGGCTGGCCATCGACCGGCACGACATCGGTATGCCCGGAGAGCACGATCCCGCCGGCGATGTCCGGACCGATGGTGGCATAGAGATTGGTCTTCTTGCCCGCCTCGTAGTCGACCCGGATGCAGGGTATGCCCCAGCCGCCGAGATAATCCTCGACGAATTCGATCAATGGAATGTTGCCGTCGCGGCTGGTGGTGTCAAAGGCGATGAGACGCGCCAGCATCTCCTCCGAAGTGTGGGTCTGTCCGGTCATGGTCATCCGCTAGTTGATGGCGTGCTTGTCGTAGGGACTGTCGAGGGAGAAGGCCGGAATGTCCACGTTGAACATTTCGCCCTCGGCCGTCTGCATCTGGTAGGCGCCCATCATGAACCCCGATGGCGTCTTTAGCGGACAACCCGACGTGTAGGTGAAGCTGTCGCCGGGCTTGAGTGTCGGCTGTTCGCCGACAACGCCTGCGCCCCGGACTTCCTGGAGATGGCCATGGGCGTCGGTGATCTTCCAGTAGCGTGTCCTCAGGGTCACCGTTTCGCGCCCATGGTTCTCGACGGTAATGGTATAGGCCCAGACGAAGTGGCCGTCGTCCGGCTTGGACTGGCCGTCAAGGAACTGTGGCTTGCAGATGACCTTGATGCCCCGGGTGATGCGCTCGTACATGGCGACATTCTATCCAAGTTCATCGGGTTTTCCACCGGCATACGAAGCCCTTGCACACCAGACCCAAAATCCGCCATGTGGACCCATGACAGAGCATCAGACTCAGGGCATCCTCCCTGCCGCAGCCATTGCGGACTATTGCGCGAGAGGCCACATCCGCCTGGAGGCGCCGGCCGATGTCGACCAGATCCAGCCCGCGAGCCTCGATCTCAGGCTGGGGCAATGGGCCTATCGGGTGCGCGCTTCCTTCCTGCCCGGGCGGCGTTCGACTGTTGCCGAACGGCTCGAGGATCTGGCCCTGCACAAGTTCCAGCTGGGCGAAGGGGCGGTTCTGGAAACGGGCTGCGTCTATATCGTGCCACTGCGCGAGTCTCTGGCGCTACCCCGGGGCGTTTCGGCGGCGGCCAATCCCAAGAGTTCAACCGGCCGGCTCGATATCTTCACCCGCGTCATCACCGATTTCGCCCAGGAATTCGACACGGTGCCAGATGGCTATGAGGGGCCGCTCTATGCCGAGATCAGCCCCCGGACATTCTCCATCCTTGCCCGAACGGGCTCGCGCCTGTCGCAGATCCGCTTCCGGCGCGGTGCATCGCTCGCCTCCGACGATCTGATCCGCGCACTCCATGCGGCCGATCCGCTGATCTCCTCGGGCGAGGCCAACATCGACAACGGGCTGGCCTTGTCGGTGGACCTTTCCAGCTTCGATGCCACGGGCCCGGTCGGCTTCCGGGCCAAGCGCCATGCCGGGCTGATCGATGTCGACCGGAAGGATGCGCTCCAGGTGTCGGATTTCTGGGAGCCGATCTGGCAGCGGGGGTCGCTCATTCTCGACCCCGACCAGTTCTACATCCTCGCTTCCAAGGAGGCCGTGCGCGTGCCGCCGGCCTATGCGGCCGAAATGGTGCCGTTCAATCCCCTGGTTGGCGAATTCCGGGTTCATTACGCCGGCTTTTTCGATCCCGGCTTCGGACATAGCGCCGGCCATGGCGAGGGGGCCAGGGCGGTGCTGGAGGTGCGCAGTCACGAGGTGCCTTTCATCCTCGAGGATGGGCAGATCATCGGTCGGCTGGTCTATGAGCCGCTGACCGGAGCGCCGGAGCGGGTCTACGGTCAGGGCATCGGTTCCAACTACCAGAAGCAAGGCCTCAAGCTGTCCAAGCATTTCCGGCCCTTCGATCCGCGGCAGCGCTGAAGGTGCTTGCCCGGTTCAGCGAGCTTGACTAGATTGCCAGGTGTCGCGGGCGTAGTTCAGTGGTAGAACGGCAGCTTCCCAAGCTGCATGTCGTGGGTTCGATTCCCATCGCCCGCTCCAGGCTCAGGCCTCCACCAGCGCCAGCAGACCCTTGAGGATGTCAAGCGGTTCCGGCGGGCAGCCTGTGATGTGCAGATCCACCGGAATGACCGATGAAACCGGACCTGCGACGGCGTAGCTCCCGGCGAAGACCCCGCAGGTGGCCGCGCAATCTCCCACTGCGGCAACCCATTTCGGTTCAGGCATCGCAGCATAGGTGCGCTCGAGGGCCTGCTTCATGTTCCGGCTGACCGGTCCCGTCACCAGCAGCACATCGGCGTGGCGGGGCGACGCCACGAATTTCAAACCGAAGCGCTCGACGTCATAGACAGGGTTGTTGAGCGCATGAATTTCCAGCTCGCACCCGTTGCAGGAGCCCGCATCGACTTCGCGGATGGCCAGCGACCGACCCAGGCGTTGCCTCGACCTTTCTGCCAAGGCGCGCGCCACTTCCGCTACGGCCTGCTCGGCGGGCTCCGGCGCGTCGATCACCGCGACCCCTTCGATGAGTGACCTGAGCAGGAGCCAGCGCATCAGAGGTCATGCCCCGCGTAGGAACAGTTGAATGACTTGTTGCACAAGGGAAAGTCCGCCACGATATTTCCTTCGATCGCCGCTTCGAGCAGCGGCCACTGGAACCACGACGCATCCCGGGCGTGAAGATGGTCGATGCGCCCGGCCGCATCAATCCGCAGGCTAATGAACAGGTCGCCGCGAAATGCCTCGACCATCGCCGCCGCGCCGCCGACTTTCAGAACCGGCGCGTCACTGGACACAGGACCGGGCTCCAGGCGCGACAGTATCTGCCGGATCAGTGCGGCACTGGTGCGAAGCTCGTCGGCCCGCACGCAAAGACGGGCATCGACATCGCTTTCCTGGCGCAGCGCCGGGGTGAAGTCGAGTTCATCATAGGGCGCGTAGCGATAGACGCTGCGGGTATCGAAGGCTCTGCCGGCAGCGCGTCCGACAAAACCGCCCGCGGCAAATCGCTCAACGAGTTCGGGCGCCACCCGGCCGGTTGACACTGTGCGGTCCTGCAGCGATGGCGAGTCTTCGTAAACCTGCATGACACGGGAAAATTCCATGAGAGTTTCTGCGAGGACTGCTTCGAGCTGGGCCGCGCCCTCGGCAGAAAGGTCGACTGCCACTCCGCCCGGCACGATCCGATCCATCATCAAGCGATGTCCGAAGCAAGTCTTGGCGGCCTGCAGCAGCCTTTCGCGCAGGATGGTGCAGCGGGCCTGCAGCACGACGACGCTTGCATCATTGCAGATGGCGCCGATGTCGTTGACGTGATGGGCGATCCGCTCGATCTCGGCCATGATGCCGCGCAGCAACCGGGCGCGGCGGGGCACATCCCATCCCAGCGCCAGTTCGACGGCCTGTGCGAAGGCGAGGCCATAGGCCACCGTGCTATCACCAGAAATCCGACACACGATGCGCGAAGCCTCGGCAATGGTGGCGCCGGCGCAGAGGCTCTCAATCCCTTTATGGACATAGCCCAGGCGTTCCTCGAGCCGCACCACGGCCTCGCCATTGGCCGTGAAGCGAAAGTGGCCAGGTTCGATGATGCCGGCGTGCACGGGTCCAACCGGAATCTGGTGCAGGCCTTCGCCTTCAACCGGCAAGAAGTGATAGGCAGGCACCTCGCCGGACGCCGTGGGCCATCGGCCGTGATCGAGCCAGGGGCGTTCGTCCGGAAGGCCTTGCGGTCGCGTGCGGTAGAGATCGCGCATGGCGCGTTCCAGCCTGATCGCCGGTGGATGGAATTGGCCGACGGCGGGATAGCCACCAGATTCGAGCGCCACGGATATGATGCTCCGCCGCCAGTTGTTCCTGTCCGAAATGGCAAGGCACATGCGGCCCGGTTCGTGCCACAGGCTGATGAGATCGTGATGCCCTTCGCCAAGCTGCCTGGCCCAGTCGGTCCATTGCGCGGATGTCACCGCGATCCTGTCGAAGCCATCGCTCGTCATCGCAGCAACTCCGCGGCGCGTTCCAGCCATCCTGACACGGCCGATGGCAGGAACAGCCCAGCCACCAGCACCAGCAGCAGGTGTAGGGCAAGCGGACCATAGGAGGCCTGCACCGGAAGCGCCGGCCCCGAGGGCTCGCCAAAGAGGATGTCCTGAAGCCGCATCAGCAGCGCGCCGAGCGCCACGATCAGGCCGAAGACCGGGAAGACCGCCAGCCATGGCGCCTTGGCAAACGTGGTCGTGATAATCAGGAACTCGCTCATGAACACGCCGAACGGCGGCAGGCCGGAGATTGCGAAGACACCGGCCGCCAGGGCGACTGCGAGGGCGGGATGGGTGACGGTCAATCCACGGATACCGCTGAGGCGTTGCGTCCCCTTCACCTGCGCAATGTGTCCAACAGCAAAGAAGATGGCGGACTTGGTCAGGCTGTGCATGGCCATGTGCAACAGGCCGGCGAAATTCGCCAAGCTGCTGCCGAGACCGAAGGCGAAGACGATGAGCCCCATGTGCTCGATCGAAGAATAGGCAAAGAGGCGTTTGATGTCACGGCGCTGGTAGAGCATGAAGGCCGCGAAGATCAGCGACAGCAAGCCCATCACCATCATCACCGGGCCGGGATCGACGGCCTGCGGGTTTGCCCCGACGATCATCTTGAATCGCAGCAGGGCATAGAGCGCCACATTGAGGAGGAGGCCCGACAACACGGCCGAAACAGGGGTCGGGCCTTCGGCATGGGCATCGGGCAGCCAGGCGTGAAGCGGTGCGAGGCCCACCTTGGTGCCATAGCCGACCAGCAAGAAGATGAAGGCAAGATTGAGCAGTGAGACATCGAGTTGAGGCGCAGCGGCAAGCAGCCGCGTCCAGGTCATGGCCGGAATGCCCTCGCCCAGGGGCGCCTGGCCCGCCAGATAGATGAGAATGGTGCCGAAGAAGGCGAGCGAAATGCCCACGCTGCCGAGGATGAAATATTTCCATGCGGCCTCGATCGCCGCCGGCGTGCGATATATGCCGACCATGACCACGGTGATCAGGGTGGCAAGTTCCAGACCCACCCAGAGCAACCCGATATTGTTTGCGGTGAGCGCCAGATTCATGGCGCCCATCATCGCCATGAACATCGCGTGGTAGAAGCGTAGGAGGGTTGGCGTAAGCTTGCCGGTCTCGAGTTCATGGGCGATGTAGCTGGCACTGAACACCGAGGTCGTGAAGCCAACAAGAGTATTCAGTATCACGAACAGGATGTTGACATCGTCGATGATGAAGTAGTCGCCGGCGAAACGCGGCTGCACCAGCAGCGAGAGGCCGGCGATGAACATCACAAGAGCCACAAGCGCATTGACGACAGAGGCAAGACGAAAGCCGGGGATGAAGGCAAGCACACCCGCAGCCACGAACGGCAGTCCGATGATGACGAGCAGCGAAGCGTTCATCTGTCCTCACCCCGGACATTGTCGAGGGCTTCGATATCCACGCCGTCAAAGCGCTCACGGATACGGAAGACGAAGACGGCAAAGACGAACAGCGCGATCAGCACCGAGAAGGCGACGCTCACCTCGACGACCAGCGGCATGCCGCGGGCGCCGGTTGCGGCGAAGATCAGACCGTTCTCCAGGGACATGAATCCGACAATCTGGGTCACGGCGTTGCGCCGCGTGATCATCATGAGAAAACCGAGAAGGATGATCGCCAGCGCCAGAGCCAGCCCTTCACGGGTGAAGGACTCGGCGGCCACTGTCACCTTCAGGACGAGCATCAAAGACAGAACCGTAAGGGCCAAGCCGAGAAGCAGGGTTTTTCCCACCCCGACCACCTGTTCGACGTCACGGTGAATGCCCAGCTTCACCACCATGCGATGCAAGGCGACGGGAATGACGATGCCTTTGAGGCCAAGGGCAAGGGCCGCGGTGATGAACAGATGATGGCGGTCTTCGATCCACGCCTCCCAGGCCACGGCGGCCGCCAGAATGACGGCTTGCGCGGCGAAGGTGTTCAGCACCGCGAAGATGCGATCCTGATAAAGCAGCGCGAAGCTCGTCACCAGCATGAGGCCAGCCAGGAGATGAAGCAGATCATAGGCCTGGTTCACGGCAGGACCTCGCTGGTGAGGAAGGCGAGAAGGATGGCGAGGAAGGCGAAGACGAATGCGCCGCCGAGAAATTCACTGACGCGGAATATGCGCATCTTGGCAATACTCACCTCCCATACGCCGAGAAGCATCGCGCCGGCGGCGATCTTCAGCACATAGGCAACGAGCCCCACGGCCCAGGCGCCGAGGCCGGCATCGGCGGGCGCCATGCCGAAGGGCAGGAAGAGCGTCACGATCAGCGAGATATAGAGAACGAGCTTGATCTGCGCGGCAGCCTCGATCATGGCCAGGTGGCGGCCGGAATATTCGAGCACCATGGCCTCATGTACCATGGTGAGTTCGAGATGGGTGGCAGGGTTGTCGACCGGAATGCGGGCATTCTCCGCCAGGGCGACGATCACCAACGCCAACAGCGAGAGGGCGAGCGAAACCCGCACGGCGAGATGGGCAGACATGAAGAAGTCGGCGACCGCCGGCAACCGTGTGGTGCCTGCGGCAATGGCCGTGGTCAGGACCACCAGCAGCATGGCGGGTTCGGCAAGGCTGGCGATCATCATTTCGCGGGACGAGCCGATACCGCCGAAGCTGGTGCCGATGTCGAGACCCGCCAGTGCCAGGGTTACCCGGGCGGCGCCGAGCAGGGCGACGAGTGCCACGGCATCGGCAGCCCAGTTGAACATCAGTCCAGACGCAAAAGTTGGTATCAGGGCGGCAGCCACCCAGGTGAAGGCGAAGATGGCGTAGGGCGCGGTACGGAAAAGCCAGGAGGCATTTTCCGCCAGCACGGCCTCCTTGCGCGTCAGCTTGATCAGGTCGCGGTAAGGCTGGATGATGGGCGCCCCCCGCCTCCGCATGAAACGCGCCTTGACCCGGCGCACGATGCCCGTGGCGGCAGGCGCAATCAGCAGCACCAGGAACATCTGGATCAACTGGCCGGCGAGCAATGTGACGGATTGGCCCATCAGAACCACACCGCAGCAATCAGCATCAGAACCACAAGAGCGGTAAACATCAACACGAGATAGCTTCTTATGGTGAGGAACTGCAGGCCGTTCAGGCGCAGGGACAGGGCGAGAACCGCACTGGCCGGCGCGGCATAGAGCCATTCCCAGGCATAGTCGCGAAAGCGGACCCGCAGGCGCGCAGGCCGGTTATCGCCGGGCGGCGGCATGTCAACATCCTCGGCGCTGGCGAACAGCGCCGTGCCATAGACACGGCGCAGGGGCTGGCTGAAACTGGATGCCGAATATTGGTTCAGCGGCGATGGGTCGGGGAAGCCACAGTCCCACGCTGGTGCCCGCCGTGTCTTGCGACCGCCGAGGCGATGGATCAGCACCGTGGTGAGAATGCCGGAAAACAGCAGGAAGACGGCGATAGCCAGAGCGTCATAGGTGCTGCGGGCGGCATCGAGGGCCACCAGGACAAATGGTGTCGGCGCCCCGGCCGTACCGGGCAGCGTCGATCCCACCAGGTCCCGGAGCAGGGGCTGGATCGCGGCGAGCGACACATTGGCAAAGAGGCCGCCCAAGAGGCAGAGTGTGGCCAGAATGGCCATCGCCGCGCGCTGTGGCATGGCAACCTCGCAGGCTGCCGATGCTTCGTGGCTGCGTGGCCGGCCGAGAAAGGCCATGCCGAAGGCCCGGACGAAGCAGCCGGCCGCAAGGGCCGCAGCAAGCGCCAGCATGGCGCCCACCGCGGGCGACATGAAACGCAGCAGCGGTTCAGGCAAGCTGGGCCCGGTCAGCACCGCCTGGAACAGGAGCCACTCGGATACGAAACCGTTGAAGGGCGGCAGCGCCGCGATCGAGAAGACGCCCACCAGCCAAAAGGCGGCAGTCGCCGGCATGCGGTGGATCAAACCTCCCAGGCCGTCGAAATCACGGCGGCCGGTTGCATGCAGGATTGCGCCGGCGCCGAGAAAGAGCAGCGACTTGAACCAGGAATGATTGAGCGCATGAAGAAGCGCCGCCGCCATGGCCACTGCCGCCACTGAATCGAGGGCGGTCGACTTGAAAGCCAGGGCGAGACCCAGCCCGACAAAGATGATGCCGATGTTCTCGACCGTCGAGTAGGCCAGGACACGCTTCAGGTCGCGGTCCAGGA
>JAGRLX010000406.1 GCA_020441605.1 Alphaproteobacteria bacterium | reverse complement strand
ATATCTCTCATCACCGGATCGAATGTCTGCTGCAGGGAGTCATGATCATACGGCGGATACTCGGGACACAGACGCGACGGGTCGAATGTCCACAACTCTCCAACGAGACGAAGCAGCGCTTCATAGAGGCGTTCTGGGTGCACGTATGTCGAGGCGCGCAGGTGCCGCAGCGGCGCAATCTCGCGGTTCAGCAGAAGCAGCATCGAATAGTCCGCTGCGCGCAGGCCGCCTCCGCTGCCGCCATCCGAAGCATAGCGTGCCAGTGTGGCCAACCGGGTTTCGATCCAGCCGACGATTCGATCGATCCACCCCGATGCATTCAAATGGGTCGCGGTGGTTAGGAGAGGCGGCACGAACATCGGGTCAAGCACGACCGTCTTGTCTCGGACTTCCACGATCCTGGCGACTTTCAAGCAAGAGAATCCGTTCTTCGGAGTACTCCGGACGTCAAGCGAAATACGGGGGTGTGCTACCTCCAGTTCGTGTTCCAGCCGCATTGCTGCAGCGCTGTCCGCGACACGCTCGCGGCCAAGTATGTATCGCGTGGATCGACTGTTTTCGTCGTCGATACCGATCTCGCGCATGTTTGGCTCCGACATCGGAACCGTCAGCCAGACGTATTGCCCTTCTGTTCCCTCGGGAACCAGTACCGACTTCGGCAGGGGGCTGGTGGCCGGCACGTCAAACGGAAGACCGTCCGGGAGTACTCCGGCGGCGTGCCGCAGCCCGACCATCCTTTGCTCCACGACGTCCGTGTCGATCTCGAAGGCGTGGAAACCCCACGGGTAGGGGGTCGAGTGCCGGGTTCGGATGTCGATGAAGCGCTCAAGGTAGCGATCGGCCTGCTGCAGATGATGGGGCTGAAGAAGCAGGCCTTCTTTCCAAGCGATCTTGCTATGCCAGGACATCTTGCCTCCACGCGCCCCACAGAAGCCGCACCGGCCCCACCACGATCGAACTCTGCAATAACGTCTCCATCCCGCGCAACCCTCGACTGATGCCCGCAAGGGATTTGGAGGGCCGGCACGATAATTCGCCCCCAACATCAGGGCTTTGTCACCGCACATGCGCAGAGATTTGACGTGCCTTGATCCCCGCTCGCTCAAACTTCTGTTTTGTTGTCGCTTCGGCCGCCAATGTGGCGAATCATGGAGGTTTCCCAAGGTTTCAGCCGCCAAGACAAGGCTGGACACCTGTCCGGCTTCGGTTGAGTGTTCGTGAAACTCAGACCGATGAAATGCGCATTGCCATGGAAGCGCAGAGGCATATCTCCGTTGCCGCAGCGCGGATTGCAATGCTGCAGGCCACGTGCCAATGTCCCGCCAAATGAACAGTAGGTGGCGTCGATGCCTGACTTTCGATCGAGTGTCTTGCTTTGCGGGTCCGTCCTGGCGTTGGCTGTGGCCTCGGCTAGCATCTTCTCTTCGGGAGCACATGCGCAGCAAGGAGCCGCCGATAGCCTGCGTGAGGCATATCGTGACTGGGTCGTTCAGTGCCAGACGCCGACCGATGGTGCGCGCGCGTGCGAACTGTTCCAGCAGGTCGACCACGAAGAGAGTGGGCGGCGCGTTACGGCCTTCTCCATGCGGATACTGGGCGACGGAAGGGTCGCAGTCGTCACAATCACGCCTTTCGGGCTTCGTTTGGTTGACGGGATGCGGATCCAGGTCGGAGACGAGGTTGTTGCGCAATTCCCCTTCGATACCTGTACCACCGACGGGTGTATCGTAACTGGTATCGCTTCGGACGCCCTTCTGGATGCAATGCAGGACGGCGCGCGCGGGGGGCTGGTTTTTGCAGCGCGAAATGGAACGCCTTTTGCCGTGCCCCTGTCGCTGTCAGGATTCTCTTCGGCTCTTGCGCGCCTGCGCGAACTCGTCGCTCCATAGAGACGTCTACCGCCGCGCGCCGGCTTTGCTAGATTCCGAGAAGCCAAGGAGCCCGGAACGGCCGACGCGGGCGCTGGGGCGATGTGTCGCGGCTATCAGAGCTATCTTGCCTCGGCCCGGCCGCAGGGCGTGGGAGCCCCCAGGTCGGTGGAGCCGGCAACGGTTTTGAGTTGGTCGAGCTCACACGAATTTCTTCCGTGACAGCGCTGGCGGGAACTTCCGCATACGATTGAACGGGAGACAACATCAGCGCGATCGCTCCGGCAGCCAAGCCATTTCGACAGGTCCGAACTCTCAACATCGCAGCGCTTTCTCGTTTGGCCGTAATGCTACTGTACAACCTTTTTTCCGAAGCCCCAAGCGATAGCGAATTGCACTTGATCTGGATTACACATGGTTTCTCGTGTTCAGGTGTAGGCCGTTCGCTACGTTCTTCTTCTATGGACTACACGAGTTCCGCTTGAATCAGTCGGCACAAGGGCGGGTCGTGCGGGTCAAGATCAGTCCCAAGCGTCAGTCATCGTTGCACGGGGTCGCGCACGGAAAAGGCCAGCAGCGCGAGATCGATATCAACACCTTTCTGAACGAGCTCGATTGCAACGCTGCCCAAGAGCTGTTGAACCGGCACCGGGCCCCCGAGAGACTGCAATGACGAAAGCGGTTCTGCCGAGGAAATCGCG
>JAGRLX010000405.1 GCA_020441605.1 Alphaproteobacteria bacterium | reverse complement strand
CCCAGCACCTTGGACATGTGCTTCTCCTCGATCATCGATCCGACGCGCGTGCCCTCGTCGAACGGGTCACCGACCTTCCACTCCTTGAATTGCGTCTTGAGTTCGGTGAGCAACCGGTCCTTGATCCCTTCCTGGACGATCAGGCGGGACCCGGCCGAACAATTCTCGCCCATGCAGAACAGGATACCCGCCGCGACATTCTCGACCACAGGCGTCAAATCCCGCACATCATTCATCACGATCGCCGGGCTCTTGCCGCCACATTCCAGGATGATCCGCTTCAAGTTCGACTTTGCGGAGTATTCGAGGAAGTAGCGGCCCACCTCACCGGAACCGGTGAAGCTCACGCAATCGATATCCGTGTGCAGGCCAATTGCCTTCCCTGCCTCATGACCAAGTCCCGGCAGCACGTTGAACACGCCGTCTGGAATGCCCGCCTCGGAAGCCAATTGCGCCACACGCAGAAGAGACAAAGAAGTCAATTCCGCCGGCTGGATGATCAGCGAATTGCCACCCGCCAGCGCCGGGCCAATCTTCCACATCGCGACGAAGAGTGGAAAGTTCCATGGAATGACGGCACCGACCACACCGATTGGTTCGCGCACGATCATGGAGACGACATCGTGAGGTGCGCTCGACATCTGGTCGTAAATCTTGTCCGTGGCCTCGTCATGCCAGCGCAGTGTCGCGATGGAATCCGGCAGATCGACATTGCGGGTATCGTTGATCGGCTTCCCCGCATCGAGTGTCTCGAGCAGTGCCAGTTCCTCGAGTTTCGCTTCGATGAGGTCGGCAAACTTCAGCAGGATGGACTTGCGTTGCCGTGGCGCCATGCGCGACCAACTGCCGGAGTCGAAGGCGCGCCGTGCAGCGGCGACCGCCCGGTTTACATCTTCGGCATCACAAGATGCGACATTGGTGATGATCTTGCCGGTGGCAGGGTTCACAGTCGGAAAGGTCTTGCCGGAAGCCGCATTCACGAAAGTCCCGTCGACAAAGGCGCGAGTCTCGAAGGAAAGTGTGGAGACAGCGGCCTTGAGGTCGGTGTGCAGGTTCATCTCAATTTCTCTGTAAGCGTTCTGAGGTCACGTAACGGGCCATGTGTCTGATAGCGTGTAGCCCGTCGGGAATGGATCGGAAGGGTCGAGCACATACTGGTGGAATGCCGTGATCCAGGCCCGGCCGGTGATCTCGACGGATACGTTCGCTATATTTGCAGTCATTCCGGTTTCGAAGATCCGGCCCGTGAACTTCGTTCCGATGATAGATTCATGGATAAAGGCTTCGCCCGTCGCGATTTCTCCGCGTGCGTGCATGAGTGCAAGCCGCGCACAGGTGCCGGTGCCGCATGGCGACCGGTCAAGCCGCCCTGGCGAAACGATGACTCCGTTGCGGGACGTCTTCACGCCGTTCTCCATACGCAGCGGTCCGGCCCAGAGCGTCTGGTTCACGGTGTGGATTTCCGGGTTTTCGGGATGGATTGCGGTCAGTTGCTCGGCAGCGGCGCGTTTTACTTTCTCGCCGACGGCTGACAACTCCGCCGCTTCGTTCGGCGTAATCGCAAAACCGCAGTCCGCGGCATCGGCGATGACATAGAGCATGCCACCATAGGCAACATCGACCCGCAACGAGCCATGGCCTTCTACTTCGATCATTGCGTCGCGGTGCAGAACGAAGGACGGCAGGTTCCTGAACGTGACGGCGGTCACCTTGCCACCAGAGCATTCCGCCCTGAGCCGTATCAGCCCGCCCGGCGCCTCCAGAACCACATCTGTGACCGGCTCGACCATCGGGATCATGCCGGTCTCCAAGAGCACGGTCGCCGTGCAGATGGTGTTGGTCCCGGACATCGGCGGATAGGAGGCCGGTTCGATGATGACGTAGCCGGCCTGGGCCTCCGGGTGGTTGCTCGGAAGGACAAGGTTGGTGCAGAGGGTCACTTTCCCGCGCGGCTCATGC
>JAGRLX010000404.1 GCA_020441605.1 Alphaproteobacteria bacterium | reverse complement strand
GAGCGGCATCCACCCCATCTCCAGCACGTAACAAATCATGCAGGTTGGTGCAGTTGCCTGCCGTCAGCCTCAGGATGAGCTTCCTCTGGCATCAGTGACGGCGGATAGTATGCCGTCGCGCAGCCATTTCTGCGCGGGTTCGGCGTCGCGGGTCCGGTGCCAGACCAGCCGCATCGTGAAGGGCGGCACCTCGACCGGCAATGGGCGCACTGCGCAGACCCTGCTCACGGCGGGCAACGCGGCATATAAGGCGGGGACAGCCGCGACCAGCCCGCTTTCGGCGAGAATTGCCGGCAGGCTGGTGAACCGTGTCAGCGTCAATCCGACATGGCGGCGGAGCCCTTTTTCGGCCAATGCGGCGTCCACCGGGCCCCATGCCCCATCGCCGCGGGGCGAGACAAGCGCCTGCGGCAAAGCCGCGAAATCTTCTGCCGTTAGGGTGCCCCTCAAGGCCGGATGGGCCTTCCCCGCCAACATGACGAAACGGTCCTCGTACAGATCGCGGGCGAGCCACGAGCCTTCCGGCGGGGCCGCCCCCATCAAAAGCAGATCGGGGATGTCGTCGCCGAAGTCGTGCCGCGGGGGACGAATGTCAAACCTGCAGGCAGGAGCCGCGCTCGCAAGCCGACCCAGGGCAGTCGGCAACACGATCAGTTCACCCAGATCGCTGGTCGCGATGGTGAAAGACCGCTGAGCCCGAGCCGGGTCAAAGTCCGAACCTTCGATCAGCGTTCCGACATGGGCCAGAAGGCTACCCAGCTTAGTGCGCAGTTCTGCGCCACGCCGCGTCGGCCTCAGCCCCCTACCGCTGCGCACCATCAGCGGATCGCCGAACATGACGCGGGCACGACCAAGGCCCTGCGACACTGCGGGCTGCGTCAGGTTCAGGCGCCGTGCGGCGGCCGAGATTGAACCTTCCCGTAGCACAGCTTCCAGAATTACCAGCAGATTCAGATCATGACGCCGCAAATGCATAAGCCAGGATTAATCCGCAGTTCGCAAATGTCAATTTTATGAATGCGATCCGTCCATGCCACAAATGGCTGATGCTGATTGAGGAGATTACCATGCGAATCCGGCAAATACTCATGGCTGCCTTTGGTAGCGCGGCCCTTTTCACCCCGGCGCTCGCCGACGACATGGCTTCCATAGACGGTCACTGGATTAGCGCGTCGCCAGAAGCTCAGGGCGGGATCTATGCAACGCGAGAGTTCCACATCGAAGGCGACCGATGGTCAGTGGTCTTTCTCGCCTTCGCCGATGAGGCCGCCAGTCAGCCCCTGTTTCGCATCAATGTCACCGGAGCCTACGTCATCGGCGGGCTATCCGCCACGGTCGAAGGCGCGCATGAAGGTATCTTCCCGGCCCTGCAGCGCGACCTGACCGCGCTCAGCGCGGCGGGGGTGGCGATGTTCGCGGGCATGGGTTGCAGGGTTGAAAAAGGTGTCGTGAAGCATCTGCGGGACGAGGGTTGCGGCTTCCTCCCGCCACTCATGCAGGCGATGGGCGAATATGACCTGGTCGCCCTTCGGGAGGATCGGCTCTATTTTGGTGACCGTTCTGGCGATCTCACAAAGACGCGGCCGACGGCGCTTACGCCTTTCCCGCTGGTCCGAGAGTGACGGTCCTTCTGATCGGGGCCACAGGCCCCTCGGGCCGCGAGATCATCAAGGCTGCACAGGCGGCAGGCGTGGCGATCCGGGCCCTGGCCCGCCGCCCCGAGGCGCTGGACATTGGCGGTGTCGAGGTCGTCAAGGGCGATGTCGAGAACGAGACAAGCCTGTGCGCTGCGATGCACGGCGTCAATGCGGTCGTCTCGGCACTTGGCACACCACTGATCCTGATGGGCCCGGTCACGCTTTTGTCGCGCGGCACGGCAAACATCGTCTCGGCGATGCGGGCCGCAAATGTCGAGCGGTTTCTCTGCATCACCGGCATGGGGGCAGGCGATAGCCGGGGCCACGGCGGGTTCGTCTATGACCGGATCGTCCTGCCTCTCCTGCTGGGCCGCATCTACGCCGACAAGGATCGGCAAGAGGCGGTGGTGCGTCATTCGGACCTGGACTGGACGCTGATCCGCCCGGCCTTCCTGAAATCCGGCCCCGGCCGCGGCCGATGGCGCGAGATCACCAATTGGCAGGGCCAGGGCAAGATGACGGCCATCGATCGTTCCGATGTCGCGGCATTCGTGATGCAGGAACTGGCCGCACACCGATATGGCAGGCAGGCCGTAAACCTCAGCTGGGAGGGATGAAGATGCACAAGGGAAGACTCGAAGCCTTTTCCGACGGGGTGATGGCAATCATCATCACCATCATGGTGCTGGAACTGAAGGTTCCGCATGGTGAAGTCCTCGACGCGCTCTGGCCGCTTTGGCCGGTCTTTCTCAGCTACGTTCTGAGCTTCGCCTATGTCGGCACCTACTGGACCAACCATCACCACCTGATGCAGGCCGCGAGCCGGGTGACATCCCCGGTCCTCATGGCCAATCTGAACCTGCTGTTCTGGCTGTCGCTCCTGCCCTTCACGACCGGCTGGATGGGGGAGAATCATTTTGCGCAAGGGCCGGTTGCGCTTTATGACGCAAACCTTCTGGCGTCTGCCCTGTCCTACTACATCCTGCAGGGCCAGATCGTGGCTGCGCATGACCAGGATCAGAATTTTCGTACTGCGCTGGGCAGCGATCTGAAAGGTAAGGGATCCTTGCTGGCCTACGCGCTTGGCACGGCCGCTGCACTGGCAGGCTGGTCGATGGTCGGCTTCGCGATTTTCTGCGCCGTTGCGTTGGTCTGGCTCATCCCTGACAGGCGCATGGAGAGAGTGATATCTGCGCGCGGCAAGATGTCAGGATGAGTACACGCCTGTCCGCCGCCACATGATCCGGCGAGACTGAACTCCTATTCAGAAGTTGAATCCCAAGGCCGATAGACTGGCGGAGGGGGAGGGATTCGAACCCCCGGAGGGCTTGCACCCTCAACGGTTTTCAAGACCGC
>JAGRLX010000053.1 GCA_020441605.1 Alphaproteobacteria bacterium | reverse complement strand
GGGTTCATGAACTCGGCCTTGCCGAGAATGCTGCAGCCAGTCAGCTCCGACGCCTTGCGAAGCTTGATGAGCGGGGTATTGCCAATGGCTGCGACGATGTCTTGCTTGATATCCATGGACTAGACATGCCCCATTCTGCAGGCCGCCGTCAAATGGACTTGCCGTCCGGGGTCAAGGGATCGCAGGACTTCATCAACGGCCCTTCGGCGACATATTCAGGGTCGACAATCTGGGCGATTCGGTCACTGAGCGGCAGGTAGTCCGAGTTCGGCATATGAAACCAGCGGCGGAATTCCGATGTGGGCATGCGGCCTGCCAGGTAAAGGTCGAGCACCAGCCGGCTGAAGGCATGGAGTCTGGCTGGAATGCAAGCAGGTGTCAGATCATAGGTCACGGCATTGCTCAGTTTAACGGGCATTGAATGGCAAGCAAGTCAACTTTGACGCGATGGCGTGGCCTGCCTCTGGTGCGCAGGACATGCCGTTGAAAACGCCGCAATTCCGCCGCGCCGCATTCGAAGTTTGACCGCAGTTGCGCGGCAGCTTCATGCTTGCCCGTATCATTGGTTGTGCTAGCTTCCCCAGCCGAGCGGGCCATCGCAAACATCTTTGGAGGATGAGGAATGACGGCGTTGAAGACAGGCCTTCTGGCCGCTGGCGTTGGCTTGGCAATATCGACAGCAGCAGGTGGCGCCTCGGCCGAAACATTGATCGAAGGCAATGAGTTCCTGCCCAAGGAATATTCAGACCGCATCATGGCCGGCGAGAATGGCCTGGAAAAGATGTCCGACGCCGAGCAGGCCAGAGGTTTGTTCAGCAAATTCGTGGTGTGGCCGCCGTCCTATGCCAAGCTGAGAGTGTGCTTCATGGCCGGAAGCGATGCGACAAACGCGGCGGTAGCCAAGGTCGCCAGCGGTTGGAACGATGTCGCCAACCTCAGCCTGAAGCTCGATTTTGGCAATCTCGAAAAGCCGCGGCGCTGCGATCCCAAAGGTCGAGAGTCGCAAATCCGCGTGTCCTATGACAAGCCGGGTTACTGGTCGCTGCTCGGCCAGTACAGCATGGTCTATGCCGCCCAGAATGAGGCCTCGCTCAACCTGGAAGGGTTCGACCAGATTCCCAATCCCCGCATGCTCTATACGGGAGACCTGAAGGGAACGATCCTGCACGAGTTCGGCCATGCATTTGGCCTGATGCACGAACATCAGAGCCCGAAGGCTCCCTGTTCCAACGAATTCAACTGGGCCTTCATCTTCAAGTACCTGAGCGGACCGCCCAACAACTGGAACGAGGACACGATCAAGTTCAACCTGCAGCAATATTCCGGCGATGACCTGATGATGACCGACTTCGACGCGGCGTCGATCATGCTCTATTCGTTCCCGGCGGAGTATTATCAGAAGGGCAAGGAGAGCACCTGCTATGTGGGACGGTCGAATACTGATATTTCGGGATCGGACACCGTCACCGTCGAATATATGTATTCGGCCGACATGGCTGCACGCACCAAGAACTTCGGGCAGGCCAGGGCGCAACTCGCCGAACTGCTGAAGCAGGCGGAATCCAGCGGCACCAAGGCTGTCGGCATGGACTATATGGATGCCTTCTTCGGTGCCAAGGGTGTGGCTGCGGACGAAGAATAGGGGCCTCAAGCTAGGTGTCCCGGTTCGGCAGAATGCCGGCTTGGCGCGTTCTCGACGTAAGCGGACCTGCTTGCCTAAGGAACGATGCTCCAGAGTCAAATTGATCAGTTAAGTGTCGGCGGTCGATCCGGGTCGATCGACCGCCGATTGCATTAGCCTCGGGCGAGGCATCGGGCGGCGGTTATGGATGGGCCTGTCCAGAAATCCGGACTATCATGGTGGACCGCCAGACGGCGGCTGATCACCGTGGTCATCATTGCCGTAGCCGCAGTCGCCATGGTGCTGGGAGCTGGCAACCGGGCCGTCCAGATCTATGATGGTTTGGCCAAGGCCGACCGCATGGCGGCCATCTCGATGGTGTTGTCGGGCACGTCGAAAGCCGCCTTGCCGGTGACATTGCTGGATGTCGATGACGCGACCCGTCAGTCGTGGCGATCAACCGGCGACACACCCCACGCGGCCTTGGCCCTGCTCATCGAAATGGCGGCAGGCCATGGGGGGCGAGCGATTCTGGTCGACTTCGATCTGTCGGCGCAATCGCCCGGCAGCCTGGCCGACCCCAGACTTTCATCGGTGCTGCGCACCTATCCAGATAGCGCCCCGCCGCTGCTCCTGGTGCGTCGGATCATTTTCCGGCGGTCGGCCGATGACGCAACCCTGAGTGCCGCGGGCGCCGTTCCGTCGCCCTATGATGCAGATGTTGCAGGCAAGGACAATATTGTTTGGGTCACAACCTTGAATGACAGCGAGCCGGGCAGGGCGGTCCGGCGAATCCGGCTGTGGCAAGTGGTGTGCGACGGGGCGTCCGGAAGCGCCTTCCCGTCCGCTGCGCTTGCCATGGCTGCGATCTCCAGGCCAGATGGCGCGGGGCCTGAAGCCCTCAAGGCGTTTCTGGATGGTCTGGTGGTGCGCGATTGCCAACGTGTGGCTCCGCCACCGCCCAGCTGGCCACCGGTTCAGGATCAGGCCGTGGCTTTGCCCTATGTCTTTGGCAATGCCACCACATCCCCGGCGTTGATGCGCATGGGCAGCGCTGGCAGGGACACCGTCGTCTTTCGCCGGATCAGCGCCGGGCAACTGGTGTCCCATGAAAATGGCGAAGCTCGAGCGCTGGGTGAGATCGACAGGGATCCCTTCGACGGCCGCGCGGTCATTCTGGGTGCCAGCTATGCGAGCAGCAACGACTATTACGAAACACCGTTGGGCACAATGCCGGGCTGTGTCATCCTGGCCAACAGCCTTGTCCAGGCCCGTGCCATCGTTGAGACGCGGCCGCTACCGGCCGTATTCCGCGCGGCGCCGGCAATCGGTCTGTTCCTGGTTTTCATCGTCCTGGTGCGGCGTCTCGTTGCGGTAGCGGCGCTGCTATCGATGCTGCTGGTGAGCCTTGTTGCCCTGACGGGCTTCTCCCGCATTTTCGGTTTTGCGTCGGGAATGGACATCGTGACGACGGCCTTGTCAGGCTTTGCCCTTTACAAGCTCATGGATATGCTTGTCGCACTGGTCATTGCCTTTCGCGCACAAGGTTGGAGGGCGCTGTTCAAACCCAGGACTAAGGAAGGCTGAATGCGGGCTTTGACCATTGCACTTGCGCTCGTCATGTCCCTGGTGGTGGCCGGTCGAGCGGTGGCCGAGCCGGCACCTGCCGGCTATGTCGTGGCGGTCGCGCTGCAGGGCGAGGACTCGCACCATGTGGCGAACGTTGTCCGGGAAGGTGCCGAACGAAGCGCGAAACTGATGATGCCTCTCTACGCCGGCGATGTCGTGTTCGTTCGCGATCCGGCGAGCCGCATCGACATCGAGCTGGGCGGCGGCGAGCGGGTGACCCTCGGCGGCAACGTCATGCGCCACGACGTGGCAGGCGAAATCGATACGGAGGACGACACCTGGAGCATCATCGCGGCAATTGGCGGCATCCTGGGTGGTGACAAGGAGCAGACCGCGCCGGACAACATGGTCGCGAAAGGCGATGAAGCCACGCTCGCCATTCCCATGGGGCGCCGAAGCGGTAATCTTGTACTCTCGGACCAGCGTTTGCTGTGGCTTGGCTGGACTGGTGGAGAGGCACCCTTCACCTTGCGCGTATCCGGAGTGGGATCGGTCATCGAGAGCACCGAGCGTCAGGCCTCGGTGGCGCTTCCTGCGGTGACTGGGGACGGCTTTTCCATCGAGCTCGCCGACAGCAGGGGATATCGGACCAGCATCCGCTTCCGGACAGTCGAAGCGCTTCCGGAAGTTCCGCCGAACGTGACCGGCCAGCACGTCCCGGACTTGCGGGATCTGGCCGCCGCCGCCTGGCTGTCGGGACAGGACGATGGCGCTTGGGTCATCGCGGCGGCTCAGGTGCTTTCCGTTCGTCCGACTCCTGCCGGGCTTGCGCTTCGCGAAGCCCTGCGCCAGGGCTGGCGGCTGCAATAGGCGGTTTCAGGGCCTCACGTCGAAGACGAACAGGCGGCCGGTCATTGCCGCGCCGCCATCATCGGCACTGCCCATGGCGCGGGTTGTCTCGCCACCAACGCCATTGAGCAGGGCCGCCAGCTTGGGCGTTGCGTTGCGGGTGTCGTCCCCCTTGGACTGCTGCATGGCCGAGAGGGTCGGCTGGGTCAGGGCGCAAAGACGCGGCGGCTGGTTGGTCCGATCCTTGGCGATGGCGAGGATCACGAAATTCTCGGCGCCGATGGCGGAAGGGCGTTGGGCTTTCTCATCCCAGGTATCGATCCAGAAGCGAAAATTCAGCGGCCGGTCTGCCCCCGCGGTCAACACGCGAACACAGCCCTTCCGGGCGGTGCTGCCGGGTACGGCATAGACTCCGCCCAGGGCATCGACATAGAAACCGGCGATATAATAGTCGGCATCGTTCTGATTGCTGACGTCGATCGAGACGAAATCGCAATTGACGGCCGCTGCCGGGAGCAGGGGATCGAGTGGCATGGCCTGCGCGCCGGGAGGGGGTTCGCTGCCCTTGCAGACGGCATGGGCCTCCTGTCCGGCGAGGCGCGACACGGTGGCCTTGATCACGATGCCATCGTCGGCCCCGGCACTTTCGCCCAAGGCCGCCGCAACCCGCAGCAACTTTGCGGCCCGGGCCAAGCTCCAGATCGCCGTCTTCAGGTCCGCTGCCAGTTTCTCTGGTTCTGCATCGAGCGCCAGGCTTGGCGTTTCACCGGGGGCTCCGGCGGTCTCGACCCACGGGCGGTCGGCCCGAACGACCCACAGCCGCCCATTGCGGACGCGGAGCAGCACGTCGGCATCCGGATTGCCGGGCGCGCCCATGCTGATACCGATCGCTTCGGCGCCGGTGCCGAAGGCGCCATCAAGCGCCATCGATACGATATCCCGATCGGTCGGGGTGAGGTCTTGCGGCGGAGGCGGTGAGACGACGAAGCTGAAGCTGATCGCCGGATTGCTGACCACGGCGGCTACTGTACCTTCGGTGACAGGGTCCGCGCCATCGGCCCAGGCGATGTTCTCGGCGATGCTTGAAATGGCGGTAGCGGAGATGACGTCGGCCATGCCGATCGGTATTTCGGTGTGCCCCGGCGCATAGAGAGCCAGGCGGGCGCCGGCTTCGAAGCCTTGGAGGCTGCCGACCGGAAAGGTAATACGGCCGGACTCGACAATGCCGCGCGATGAACTGGGCAACCGCGCCGCGTCACTGCCGGGGAGAGGCGCATCGAGATCGCCGTCGAAGACAGGTGGAGGCACCTTGCCGCCGGTGTGATCCAGGTTCATCTCCGAGACGATCTCCTGGGCCAGTTCACGGTAGGTCGATGCCGTATTGCGGGTAAGCGCGCGATGGAGAAGATAGGTGAAAACGCCGAGGCGCTGGGTATCTGCTTCGCCGGCCATTGGCAAGTCATAGCCCGGGAAGGCACGTTCGATGGCCTCGTCATAGGATTCGACGGCATAGAAGCCGACGATCCCGCCCTCGCCGGTGTGTGTTTTCAACTTCATCGTTCCCTGACGGGACGAGTTACGTGACGTTTGAACCGGCCCTGCGGGGATGCCGAGAAGGACAGGGTCGACGGTGCGGGTGACGGTTTCGCCCCGGGTCACCGTGCCGGAATGGCAGGCATCGACCACGGCCCAGACAAATGCACCCTTGGCGCGGATGGCGGAGATCTTCCGACCAAGCTCGTCGTCCACGATGGCATTCTTCAGGCTGCGGGTGATCGGGCTGTAGGCGCCGACGTCGGCGGGCAGGAGAACCTGGTCCATCCCATCGGTTTCCGGCTCGTCTTCTGGTTCGTCCGGGTTGTCTGGCTGAACTGTGCCGTGGCCTGAGTAGTAGATGAACACTGTATCGCCTGGCGCTGCACGTTCCGCGAGCCGATCGAGTTCGGCGAGGATGTTGCCGCTTTCCGGCAGGGCCTTTGCGACAGGAAATGCCGGTCCCTGTGGCAGATTGTCGGCCAGGACCATGAGATCGGCTGGCTCCGCGCCGCGCGCCTTGAGCGCCCGCCAGAGAATGGTCACGTCATTGCGCGGTCCCAGCAAGTCGCGGATGCCGGAGGCATCGTTGTAGTCGGCGACCCCGATCAGAAGACCAAGTGTGCGCGCCTCGACAGTGGGCGGAGCCGCCAGGATTGCGCCCAGCAGGAAAAGCAAACGCAAGAATTTCATGTCCAGTCATCCACAGTTGCGGCGGTACATCCTTGGAGTGCAATCAAGACACAAAATGATTGTGGCGCAATGACGAAAAATGCCAGGACTGTTGATGTACCCGGCATTCGCTGGCCCGATTGAATAAGCTGACCGCCGGGTCCTCCCGGCCTGTTTGATGCGTCAGACTCATGAGAATGATGGTTGTGATGCACGACTTGGATGGGGGCCGGCAACTCCGACGCCACATCATCCAGCAAGCACGTCCTCAATTGGATTCTGGTAACGCAGACAGAACAGAACTCATCGCGACTTAAGGAAAGTCGAACGTGTCCGACTTCCTCTCAGGGCGGTGAGTTCTTGGAGTTATGATTCTGATGAATCGTCAACTCCTTCTACGGCAAGATTGATCGGATGTTACCGCCTCCGAGAATCCCTGCTGCGGTTTGCTTGGGCGCCGTGAGACATGATACTCGACGATAAGCTGAGGGGTAGTCTGGAAGTGGAGCGGACCATGGACGCCACCCTTGCCGAACGCATCGGTCGACGGGAGCAGATCGAGGCACTCAAGCAGTTGAAGTACCGCTATTGCGCCGCAGTCGACGCCAACTATGATGCCGCCGCGATAGCTTCGATGTTCGCAGAGGATGGTGTGTGGGATCGCGGGGATCTTGGCTACATCTCCGGCCGGGACGCGATCTACCAAGGTTTCCTGGAACCGAACGCCACGGTAAAGTGGATGACCGACGGCGTCACCAATCCGATCATCGAGATTACCGGCGATCGGGCGCGGTGCCAGTGGTACATGTGGCTGCCGAAGATCACGAACGACGGAACTTCAAGAAGCTTCCAAGGCGGCACCCACGTTGATCAATGCCGGCGCCTGGATGGCCAATGGTTATTTGAACATATGCAGGTAAAGTTGCGAAAGTTGCCGTGAACGGAGGAACCCGGACCCAATTTTCGAGACGGCCCCTCAGACCTCGACACCCGCCAGACGAAAGCTCTCCAGCCAATGTTCGGCATCTTCTGGCAGCGCGCAGATACGCGCTTCATTACGGGCAATGCGCGCGGTGTCGATCCCGGCCGGAATGCGGGCCAAGGAGCGCCTGGCTTCGTCCCGGCGTCCAAGACGGGCGAGATTCGCCGCGCGGAGGAGATCAAAGTAGAAGGGTGGGTTGGGTACCGCGTCCAGCGCCTCCAGGCTTCCCGCATAATCGCGCTGCATATGGCGAACTTCACTCAGACTGGAATAATTGCCTGGTGCCAGGCGCTTCTCGAGCGCGATGGCCTCTTCCAGCAGGCGAACTCCTTCCATGTGATTGCCGCAGCAAGCGAGGATGAAGCCGCGAAACACGAGGATCTCGCTGTCGCGTGCGCTTTCAAGCGCTGCCGCTTCGGCATAGCGGCGACCGGTCTGGGGTTCACCCAACATGAGATAAGTGATTGCCGCGCGTTGCAGGACGAAAGGGTCTGACCCATCAATCGCAAGCGCCTTCTCGATCATGCGGGTCGATGTGGAAATCGTTTCGGCATCACTGAGCCCGGTGGCGAAATTGAACAGGCCATAGGCGTGGAAATGGGCGAGATAAGCCCAGGCGCGGGCGTAGTCGGGATCGATCGCGACGGCCTTGGCGGCGAAATCGAGCGCTGCCTTCTCGTCACCTTGGCGCCACGCGGCGCGGGCCTGCAGGAAGCATGTATAGGCACTGCTGGACGAGGTCGGGTCGCGAAGCCGTTTCTTTCCCGCGGCCTCGTCCAGGTTCAGGGCCAGACGGCCGATGACGGCGCCGACGATTTCATCCTGCACCGCGAAGATGTCCGTCATCTCGCGCTCGAAGTGGTCGCCCCACACATGCCTGCCGGATTCGACCTCGATCAGTTGCGCCGAAACGCGGAGACGATTGCCGCTCAGCCGGAGGCTGCCGTCGATGATAAATTCGACGCCCAGTTCCCGTGAGATGGCGGCGAGGTCACCGCGCCGATTGCCAAAGGGTGAGCTCAGACGGTGCCCGGTCACCGAAAGATGCCGGTATCGTGCGAGTTCCGTGATGATGTCCTCAGCCAGCCCGTCGATAAAAATCTCCTGACTGGCGTCTGCCGACAGATTCTTCAGCGGCAGGACGGCAACCGACGTGTACTCGCGCGCGCCGCCGGACAATGGCTTTGCCAAGCCGGTACTGCTTGTTCTATCACCCGGCCTTTCGGTTGGGCGCTCGGCGGGCGCAGTGTCCGCCGGAGTCTCGACCGCAATTGGATCGGGGCCTGCGTATTTGTAGCCACGGCCGTGTATGGTGGCGATGAGCCTCGGACCAAGAGCCCTTCGCAAGGCTGAAATGTGTACGTGTAGCGTGTTTTCCTCCACGGCCTGGCCCGGCCAGACGGCATCGAGCAGATCGTCCTTGCGAATGATCTGGCCGGGGCTCTTCAGCAGGGCGGCCAGAATGTCGAAGGCGCGCACGCTCACCTCGACCTCCCCGGAAGGCCCGGAAACCTGTCGATTCCTCATAGACAGACGGAAGTCGCCGAATTGGATGTCCATTGCGCCACTATACGCTGTAACCGCTGTCTAGACCAAATGATGCGCCTGTGCGACCGGCGGCCACCGTTCTTACGGGCAGCGCTCCGGCGAACTACAGGCGCGCCGGAATTGCGGGGGATGGAGCGGCAGGGATGATGGCGCCGTTCGCACCCAATCCCCAGGACCATGCGATAGCGGGCGGCGTGGCGCTGGCGTGGTGCGCCGACAGCACGCAGGTTGTCCGCACCGGATGATCGCGGTCCGATGAGCGCAGGGTTCAGGCTTGTCTTTGGGGGAAGCTCTCTTCCGCGATGATGCCGTGGGGACCATAGGTCACAAAGCTCAAGGCAGCGAAGCGCCCGTCATGCTTCTGGTCGAGTTCGCCCTTGCTCCAGAACGTGGCGCTGGCCATTTCTGCCTCACGAAACTCAAACCCCCGGTGGGGCTTGATGGCGATATGGTGGTCCTCGCCGGTCACGGGATTGCGAATGGGCCTTACGTCGGCCTCGAGGATATTCTTGACGGCAAACCGGCCGGTTCGCTTCTCGAGGTCGAGTTCGAATTCGATGTCGGCAAAAGCCGGGTCCGGTTCGTTGGCGATCGTCGCCCCGTAGATGGCGAATCCCGTCGTGGGCTCCTGTTCCTTGCCACTGAGGATGGTGAACAGGGCATCCACCTGCTTCTCATCGGCGCGCCGGTCTATGACGGACCACCAGGTGCCATTTCCCTCATGCACCGGGCCGGGCCAGCGGTAGGCGCCGGCCACGCGCAACCCGTCAAGGCGCACATCACCGAAATAGCCCTCGGTGATCTCCATGGCCATCACGCCCTCGCAAGGGAGCCGGGTCGGCGGCGCGTTGAATTCACACGGGCAGCCGTAGTCGCAGCTGCAAGCGCCGATCTGCTTCGTCCTGATCATCCAGTCTGTGTACGCCATAACTTCTTGCTCCCATTACGTCGCTAAACGTCGCTACGAAAGTCGAGTGGCATCTATGCGAATGACGACGCTCCATTCCATGGGGCAGGTGCCCAGAATTGCTCCAGATCAAACCCCGCCCAGCGCAAGACTGTCTGCAATGAAGACTACTGCGCCTTCGTGGCGACCATATTCCTTAAATCGGCCACTGCTTCGCAGCCGCAGTTCTCATCGCCACTCCAGACCTCCATGTGGCGGCCGTCAATCGATCACGCTCTACCTAGCGTGTATCGTCCCTCCCTCTTCAAATGCGCCAGGTCTCATGGGAGACGGCTTTCTATCCCCATCGGCTAAACGAATTTGATCCGGCCCAAGGCGTACTTGCGTTTAATTTCATTTTGGCCTGCGTCAAACACGACTGCAACCAACTTCAAGCTGTTTTCGATCATCGGTCGTCAGCAGACAGATGGGAAGTCGACGGCATCGAGCAGCTGTTCATGCGGGTCAAATGACGTTCGCAATCTGTGACAGAAGCGAGCCGTCATTGTCCAAGCCGCTCACCCTTTGGGTGCGATGCCGCAAGCGACTGCCGTGGCTGTCTTTGCCGATTTGGCCATCATAGGCTCGATGGTGATCAGCCGCAGCTTGTGCCCCTCGCGCCGGCGCCGCTCCCCGGCCATTGCAGAGTTCAGTTCGCGGATTTTTGAGGTGGAGAAAGCCGAAGGTCTGTTCGGCGGAGACGCGGATCGCCGGGGCCGATTTCGCGCAGGTTGAGCCGACGGCTGCGTCATGCAACCGGGCCTCTACCTGAATCACGCGCGATCGTCACTTGCCCTATTTGCAGACCTGGGATTAGACTGGTTACGCACACGTTGCTGGCCCAAACATGCATAGGCGGTCCACCGTGCCCCTATGCGACCGAACATGATCATCGACCTCAGCGTGTGACCTGACCCCTGGCCAGATGGGAGAACGATACCATGAGCAATTCGATGGATGGCGCGGCCCCGCGCATGGCGCCGCCGTGGATACAGCCCGAGATTCAGGAGAAAATTGCTTGGCGCGATGGCGATGTCGTCATCTCGGTTCCGGCGAAGAGCGGCACCACGTGGACGATGAATATCGTCCATCAACTGCTTACCGGCGGGACGGCCGATTTCCGCGATATCTACGAAGAGGTGCCATGGATCGAGCTTCTCGCCTATCCAGGGCAGTCCCATCAGGATGTTCTCGACCGAGTGGAGGCCATGCCCACAATGCGTCGGCGCGCGTTCAAGACCCATGCTGCACCACCTGCGCTACCCTTTCAGAAGAAGGCAGCGGAGCAGGAGGTGAAATACATCGTCGTCTTTCGGAATCCGGAAGAGGCGCTCGTCTCGTTCCGGCCGTTCATCGAGCAGCACACGGACGAATGGTTCGATCTCTGGCAAGTCCCAAGAGAAGCCTTGTGTCGGCAAGATTTCCCGTCGTTCTACACCGACGTCGTCGACAGTCACGGCATGCAGGGAATGTTCTTCGGCTTCCTGGCGAGCTGGTGGCCGTTGCGCGACGAAGCAAATGTCCTGTTCCTGCATTTTGCCGACATGAAGCGTGACCATGCCGGTACGGTCCGGAAAATTGCGAAATTCATTGGTGTCGAACCGACCGACGAACAATGGCCGGTGATGCTTGAGTTTACATCGTTCCCGTGGATGAAGCGGAATGAAGACAAGTTCGAGGCACATACTGCCGGCAAGGTTCCTCTTCTCAAGTCAGGGGCTATGATCCGCAAGGGTGAAGTGGGCGAAGCGAAGTCTGATGGGATGACCGACGACATCTCCCGGCACCTTCGCGAAATCGCGGGCCAGATCTGTCCCGACGCTGCAGCGGTCGACTGGTACTATAATGGTGGCGAAGTGCCCTGAAAAAGGCAGTATGGCGCGGGAGATGCGATGAGCAGGGTGCGCGCAGCGCCTGCCGGACGCCTGCAGTTAACCGGCGAAAATGTTGGCTCGTCCATGTTTTTCGGTGATGGCAGGTCTACCCGGCCTTCGACAGAAGAGCGGGTCTGCGTCAAGCCAGGAACGAGGTCACGGCTGTCCGATTGGGGAACAACGAATTTACGGTCGTGCGGATAAGCAGTCTACGGAAGGAAATGACAACATGTCAGACGGGAAATCAATTGCAGATCATTGGGCGACAGGCGACGTTTACGCCCGAATCATCGATGCCCTGGGCGCTGCCGGGATTGACCCCGAGACCGTAACGGTCGAGCAGCTTGCCCCCGTCGATCATTTTCATGCGCGTGGGTTTGCGGCGACGCAGGAGCTGGCGGACAGCCTCCCCATCACGGCAGGTCAGAGAATCGTTGATATCGGCAGCGGGGTCGGAGGCCCGGCGCGGTATCTGGCGCAGAGATTTCAATGCCGGGTGGACGGCATCGATATCACCAGGCCGTTTGTCGATGCGGCCAACAGGCTGACCGAGCTTCTTGGAATGACGAACGGTGTCACATTCGTCCATGGCGACGGCCAGGAACTGCCGTTCGCCGATGAGATGTTCGATGGTGCCTGCAGTCAGCATGTCACAATGAATGTCGCTGATCGCGGAGCCTTCTTCCGCGAAGCATTTCGGGTGCTGAAGCCGGGTGGCTTTTTCGCGCTCACGGAACATGGTCTTGGCGAGGTCGGAGCGCCGCATCATCCTCTGCCATGGTCCGAAGACGGGCGTGGCGCCTTTCTCATGCGGCCTTCGGAGACGGTGGCGATTCTGGAACGCACGGGATTTGGCCAGATCGAAGTGACCGACACCGGTGAAAAATATCTGCAGGCCTACAATCGCGTCATGGATATGGCAGCGCGAGGCGAAACCCCGGTGTTGGGCACGCACATACTGCTGGGAAAGCTGGCACCTGAGATCGTCAGAAATGCAGCTCGAAATATTGTCGAGAAGAGAACGCATCCCGTGCAAATCCTGTGCAGGAAGCCCGTCTAGGGCGGCGGGCGATGAGTTACGATCAACTTGCCGCCGGCAGGGCGCTCGCCGCGTGAAGACCGGCGCATCCCTCGCGTCGCGGGCCCTTCGACCTGCTGGTCCGCTGTGCCGGTCTCTTCTGGTACGGCCAATGACCCGTTGCGGGCCGAGTCAAGCGCCAAGATCAGATTGGATGTTCGCGATTCGACGGATGGTCGCCACATTCTGCCAAACTCTCGATTGGGATGAGGACTCTATCTCAGGACCCAGAACAAAAGCGTGCCCGGAGGTGTTTCCGAGCGCGGTTCTGACGTCTGGCTCGCCTTCATATCCCGATCTCGAACCATGTGCTTGGTGCCGAGTGCTCCTTTTAGGCGCATTCTTGAAGGTGTTCACGAGATCGGCCTCGCGGCTTCATCGACCTGGCGGGAGATCGTTTAGATGTCAGTTGGCACAGCTTTGCGAATTCTGCGTAAACTAACCATTAAACAGTGAACAGGAGATGGGTCGGCACGTCGGAAGAGGGATTTGGCTAGTTCGTGCGCCGCCGACGCGAAGAGAAAGAGATCGGCTTGCGCGAGATGGCGAAGATCATCGGCGTGAGCCCGATCTACGTTAGCAAGGTTGAGCGCGACGAATTTCCGCCGCCCGCCGAGGACAAGGCTCGGCTGATTGCCGTTGTAATCGGTTTCGACGCTGACGAACTCTTCGCACGGGCAGGCAAGGTTGCTTCCGGCCTGTCCGACATCATCAGGCGCAATCCTGTGGAGGTCGCGGCGCTGCTACGGACAGCCAAGGGGCTGACGGCAGATGACCTTCAACATTTGGGCCGCGCGGCACAGAAGGCTAAGGAAAAATGAATGATGGCCGGTCTTGTTGCTCATCTCTGCAGACCGGCTAGGCAACAGGGGTATGGCGGATCAGAGGGCTGGTGAGAATGTTGCAGTGAATTAGGCTTGGATCCGCGCGTAGGCTTAGCCTTAGGCTCGACCCGGCAGTTGTGGCTTGCAGCCAGCATTGGGCATGAAATCATATCTCGCCATGCGGCCTCATCCAGACTCATGCGATCAGACGGCGATGCGTTTGGCCTGTCGGACTTGTAGGGCAGATGCCTGGTAGGCCGTTGGATTTTTCCGGTAGGCGTTTTGATCATGGGTGATGGCACCGGGCGGCAGGGCGTCCCATAGGGGCCCCAGCGCGTTCCGCATGCGGGTCAAGTAGAACTCTGGGAGCTTGCTGCTGGCGCCTTCGAAGTAGGGCCGCATCTCCGGGTCGCTGCTCAGGAGATCGTGAATGCGGTTGTGAAACTGGACACGCTTCAAGGAGAACTTGCCGCGCACCAGGTTGGCCACGCGGTGGATGATGCCGGAATTGGCGGTGAGGCGCCGCCAGACGCGCTGACCGCTCAAGGCATAAGCCGTGACATCGGCGGCGTGACGGTAGAACTCCTGCCATTCATAGTTGAGCGGCTTGACGTTCATGGCGTGATTGCCATCGAGAAAGAAGAACGGAAACGGCAGAACCCGGTTGGCGCGTTGCAGTTCGAGATTGAGTGGGGCCGAGCGACCATAGGCGGTGAACAGGTTGAATGCCGGAAAAGCGCCCGGCGTTAGGTCGAAGAAGCGCTTGGTCAATTCGAAGGACTCACTGCCTTGGTCGCTGTCGAGACCCAGAACGAAATTGGTTTGAACGAAGGGAATGTAACGCAGCACGGTGTTGATGTGATCGGCGACGTGGCGGACCTTGTCGAGCCCGGTGGAGCGGCCGGTCTTCGATTTGGCGCCGTGGTCGTACCAGGATTCAATGCCGGGCATCATGCCGATGAAACCATTGGCCTTGAGGCGCTTGAGATGCGGCTCGGAGAGAAGCGACAGGCTGCTTTCTGCGACGAAGCGGATGTGTCCCTTTGGCACCACGTCCTCGATCACATTCATGTAGTCGTTGAAGCGCACGCCGAAATTCGGGTCATGCCAGCCGACTAGCGGGCGCCGCCGCTTGGTGAGCAGGAAGCGCAAGTCCTCGCGCAATTGATCATAGGCAAGCGGCTGGTAATCGACGACTGAGTCGATGCAGAAGCTGCAGGTGTAGGGGCAACCCATGCTGCCGATCATCGGCACGATTTTCAGAAACGGTTCCTTGGCGATCGTTGCAGCGATGAATTTCCAGCGCGCCGCCAGGCTGGGCAGGCTCGATGGCTGACTTGCGGCACTCAACCAGCGACCTGACTTGGAGTTGGGGGCAAGCTCGCGGAGGACTTCGTCCACCGTCTCCTTGTGAGTGAAGCCCAGGACGTAGTCGAAATATTTGACGGCGTCCTCGGGATAGGCCCGGGCATGGGGGCCGCCGAGAATGGTTACGGCACCGCGCAGCCTAAAAAGATTGGCAATGGCGTAGGCGGTCTGGGCAGCGCGCGAAAAGGCCGAGATGAACACGGCGTCGGTATCACGTGCAAGCAGCGCGTCCAGATCCTCGAAGCCGGTGTAGCAGACGTAAGTAACGTCGTGGCCCAGTTCCTCGCACCAGGCGGCAATCACCTGCGGCATGATGCTGGCGAGATTGGGGTGTAGCACGCGCGCATAAAGCGTTCTGGCGGGGGCCTTCGCCGCCAGATCCAGAACGGTTACGCGTTTTCGTACCATTGCGGCCGGCCTCCGCGGTGTACGCCGAAGTGTTAAGGCCAAGACTGTCGCAAATGTGCTCGTTTGGCAATGTCTGAGACCGGATGGTGCGACAAGGATTGAGAATCGGGCACTTAAATTGAACCTTCCCTCACCGGATGAGCGGCCGAATGAGGTCGAGTTTGTGCAAACCGGCCCCAGTTGCAAGGCCAGACCCTGCCAAATGTCATCGGTGATCAACCAAAGTCATGGTTCCTTCAGCGTGCTGGCTGCGAATGTCGACTTCGTTCTCTTAAAGGCATAGCTCTCACGTGGCTTTCGCTGGAATGCATAACAACCTGGCCATTCATGCTGCTTCTCTATCAGGCGGCGGCCGTCGCAGTCCGGCGACGAGGCGCAGGATGTCGGCGAATGGCTGTCTCGGGACTGCGATCTCGGCCATCTGGAAGGCAACTTAGCGGCCGTGGCTGACGACCTTCGGGCCGATTTTGTGGGCTTCCCCTTCAGGTTGCTCAGTGGCCAGTCCCTAATCGACTCCGGTGCTGCCAGGGTTCCCAGTAAATTTCCGAGATTGTAGGCAAGAGTGTGAAGCTGGAGACGGACGGCATCGGCGGCATACGACCGGTGCGACAGGCAGGCCTGTTTAACGCCGTTCCGTCTTTCCCTCACGTATTGCTCGCAGGAGACGCGTTGATTGAAGAAGACAACAATGTTCTCAGGCGGTCTCGACAGGTTGGTGACGATAGAGCCGACCCTGGGATAAAGTTCACCGGGATGCCACTTGACCTTGGCCACGACATCTCACGATGTCGTCCAGCTTGGGGGTTCCTTTCTGGGCCATTCTTTCCGGCGAGTATCGGCAACGAAGAACGGTGCTTATTCACGATGCAGATGAGGATGAATGGTCTATGGGTCTGAAAGTGGCCCTTGTATCGGATGAGATGATCGAGAGGGACGCGCAAGTGCATGACCGAGAAGGCGGCGCAGGGCTTTTCGCTCTCGAACGCGCCGCTCGGCGATCGCAATGCAACGCGCGAGGACGGCCGCAAGATCATCGTGCGGGATGAGAGAACCGCGCCGATCACCCGCAAGATGTTCGAGTGGTATGCGTGGGGCGATCTATCTACGAAGGATGTGACCAAGAGGGCTTGGGCGGCGGGCCTCGTGTTCAAGAAGAGCGGCGGGCGCGTCCCGAAAGGCACCGTGGTCACGATCCTGCGCACCCGAATCTACACTTGGCGGTTCGATTGGGACGGCAAGACCTATCAGGGCCGCCACGAGGCCATCGTACCGATCGAGCTGCGGGAACGGGGTCAGGACGTGATGGACGGGCGCAATGCGCGCGGCGCCAAGAAGGGCAGGCGGGATTTCGCCTTTTCAGGGCTGATCGCCTGCCATGCCTGTGGTTGCGCCGTGACCGGCGAGATCAAGAAGGAAAGCTACGACTCTTGCCATTGCACCGGCTACGTCGATGAGTGCCAGGGCCAGCCCGCCAACTGCCGCCGCAAATATGTCCGCGAGGAAGTGCTCGAAGCGCAGTTCACCGAAATGGTCGGACGGCTGCGATTCGACGATGAGGTGCTGGAGTGGGTGCGCGATTCCCTTCACGCCAGCCACGCCGACGAGCGTCGTGAGCATGACGAGGCGATCAAGCGGCTTGAGGCCGAGGCGAGGCGGCTGAACGATCGCATTCACGCGATGTACGTCGACAAGCTCGATGGTGTGGTGGATGCTGCCTTCTTCGAGAGAATGTCGAACCAGTGGCGAGAAGCGCAGGAACGCTGCCAGGGCGAGATCGAGCGCCACCGGCGCGCCGACAAATCCTATCTTTTCGAGGGAGTTGCGCTGCTCGAACTGGCTCGGGACGCGCAGAGGCTGTTCGCGACGCAGCAACCGCGCGAAGAACGCCGCCTGCTCAATTTCCTATTATCGAACTGCTCTTGGGTGGACGGGACGGTGGTCGCTACCTTCCGTGAACCCTTTGACATGCTTGCGGAAATGATCGTCGAGACCCAAAACGAAACGCGCCCGGAGGCGTTTCCGAGCGCGTTTCTGCAATCTGGCTCCCCGACCTGGACTCGAACCAGGGACCATTCGATTAACAGTCGAATGCTCTACCAACTGAGCTATCGGGGAATGTGGCCGCCCTATAGCAGAGGCTGGCGGCAGGGAAAAGCAATTTTCTCACCCTGTTTTGCCAGAAGATGCAAATTTCCAGTCTAATGCCCATATAATTGGTGCTGAACTCGGGTGACGAGAGGACATGCGCGTCAATTTTGCTGGCTACAAGGTCAAGGTTCCGGGACATCCGCTTCTGCGGATGGGATTCGGTATTGCCTTGGTCATTGGCGGATTGCTCGGTTTCCTGCCGGTGCTGGGCTACTGGATGATTCCGCTCGGCCTGGCGGTTCTGGGCGTCGATCTTCCGCCGGTGCGCCGTTTTTACCGCAAGATGACGGTAAAGCTGGGCCTGTGGCTGCATCGCCGCTGGCCTGCACTTGCGCGGCGCATAGGCTACGGCGCGCCACGCCCCCGGCGGCAGGGATGATTGCCACTGCCGTCCGTGCTGGCGAACGCCCCGGCAGGGGAGCGTTTTGCGCGGCTTTGTAACTTGCAATGGAGGCCTCGCCCGGAATCGAACCGGGGTGCAAGGATTTGCAGTCCTCTGCGTAACCACTCCGCCACGAGGCCTTCGGGCGCGGCTTATAGTCGAAGCCGGTTAACGAAACAACTCGGCATTTTCACATGATGAAAGCAGTGTATGAATTGCCGCGCCCGGTGGACTTGCATGCCTGCAAAGGCTATCTGGATTCTTTGATGGCGTGAGACAGACTCGCAGGAAGAAGATGACGGACTATTCGATTGCCCGCGAAAACATGATCGAATCGCAGGTGCGGCCCAATGGCATTACCGATCACCGCATCATTGCCGCTCTGGCTGGGCTGGCGCGGGAAGATTTCGTGCCGGAGAGCAGGCGGCCGGTGGCCTATGTCGATGAGGATGTCGAGCTTATCCCCGGCCGCTATCTGGTCGAGGCCATGGCCTTCGCCCGGCTGGTCCAACTGGCGGAAATCAAGCCCGGCGACCGGGTGCTGCACATCGGCGCGGGCAGCGGCTATGGCAGTGCCGTCTTGTCGCAGTTGGCTGGCAGCGTGACCGCGCTGGAGTGCGATTCCGGGCTGGCGGCCCAGGCCCGTGCCAATCTGGCAGACCGGGGTAATGTCGCGGTGGTCGAAGGGCCTCTGCAGGAGGGCTGGAAAGCCGCAGCCCCTTATGATGTAATCCTGATCGAAGGAAGGGCGGGCGAGGTTCCGCAGGCCGTTCAGGCACAATTGGCAAATGGCGGGCGCCTTGCCGCTGTGGTTGGCGACAGGCCGGTGGCCAAGGCCCAGTTGTTGACGGTCCATGGCGATGCCACGGCCGTCCGTAGTGCGTTCGATGCTTCTGTCGCGATGTTGCCGGGCCTGGAGGCGAAGCGGCCCGCGTTTGTGTTTTGACGTCGGCGCCGGACCGCCGGAATGTGTGTGGTGTCAGCGTCTGGTTTGCGGTTCTAACTGTGCCCGGCGGCGGGCACCTGATAACGAGTGTGCAATGCGGATCAAGATGAGGCGTTTCCTGAGCGTTCTGACCATGGCGACGGCGCTCGCCTTGCCGGCCCGAGCTGTCTGGGCCGAAAGCCTCAACGATGCGCTTGCCGCGGCTTATGCCACAAACCCCACCATACTCGGTGCGCGGGCCGGACAGCGGGCGACCGATGAGCGGGTTCCCCAAGCGCTGTCGGGTTGGCGCCCAACCGTGACGGTCAATGGCGGGCTCAGTCATGACTGGGTCAATTCCCCCGGAACCGCCTTTGATACCGACAAGCAGGTCAATGGCCAGGTGTCGATCACGCTGCGGCAGCCGGTCTTCAACGGGTTTGCCACGGTAGAAGGGGTGAAATCCGCCGAGGCGACGGTCCGCGCGGGCCAGCAGAACCTGCTCGCAACCGAGCAGAACACGCTGTTCAATGCGGTTCAGGCCTATATGGATGTCTATGCGGGCCGTCAGCTGGTGACCCTCGAGCGCGAGAACCTTGGCGTCCTGCAAGCCCAGCTCCGAGCCGCCAACGAGAGATTCAATGTGGGTGAGATCACCCGCACCGATGTGGCCCAGGCCCGCGCCAGCCTGAGCCAGGCTCAGGCCTCGCTGGCCAATGCCCAGGCGACGCTCGCGGCAGACGTGGCCCGCTACCTGCAGATCGTCGGCAAGGAGCCGGGGAAGCTGCAATATCCCAAGATTTCCCGTCTGCCGAAGTCACTGAAGGCGGCACTCGCCCAGGCTGGGGAGATCAACCCCAGCATTCTGGCCGCGGCCTTTGTCGAGGAAGCCTCGCGGCACGACATCGAGGTGGCCAAGGCGCCGCTGTTGCCGCAGATTGCGCTTGAGGCCGGGGCGAGCGCCAGCGACGATTTCACCCGCGACAATACCAGCGTCGAACGCGCCTCGATCGGGGCCGTGTTCAGCTGGCAGCTTTACGGCGGCGGGCAGGTGTATTCCAGCATTCGCCAGGCCAAGCAACTGGCCAGCCAGAAGCGCATTCAGGTCGTGGAAGTGGCTCGCGCCGTCCGCCAGGCGGTCGCGGCCTCGTGGAATGCCTATGCCGCCTTCGGGCAGATCATCACCGCGGCGAAGGCCCAGGTTTCGGCGTCGCAGTTGGCGCTGGAAGGGGTGCGGCAGGAATATCAGGCGGGCACCCGAACGACGCTTGACGTTCTCAACGCCCAGGCGGCGGTGGTGACGGCCCGTACGGCTCTGGTGACGGCCGAGCGCAACCGGGTCGTGGCAGCCTATCAACTGCTCGCGGCCATCGGCCAACTGACAGCCAGGGACCTCGGGCTGAAGGTCGCCACCTATGATCCGACCATCAACTATGACGCGGTTCGCGACAAGTGGATCGGCACCGAAGTCGAAACCCTCGAATAGGCATGAATAGCCGAGCTTGCCATATCGACAAGGCGAGCATGGTGGCGTAATTCTGTCCGGGGCTGAGGACTCGACCGAAACTTGCACGGGCGAGTGCCGGTCGGTCGAAAGAGTGGGGCTTGTCCGTGACCGCTGAACCGAGAATGGAAGATCTTCTGGCATCGATCAGGAAAGCCATCCACGAGGACATTGGAGAGGTGCCGGCATCGATTTCGGGCCAGTCGGCGGGGACGCTTTACAAGGGATCGATGCGCGAACTTCATGTGAAGGTTGGACAGGAGGCGGCATCTGCAGCAGCCGAGATCCAGGAATTGCGTGAGCGCATCAACCGGACCCGGCTTGCGGAGGTGCAGCCCGCTACGGTGCCGCAGCCGTCTCCGCGGGCCACTGGCTTTGCCGGCGCATTGCACAGCGACCCGGAACCCAAGCGCAACTGGCGCCAAGCGGAGCCTGCGCCGCCCGTCATGCGGCCGAGTTATGCGGAACAGGAGCTTCGGCGTATCGAGTCCGGACGGCGGGATTTCGCGCGCCGGGTCGAGCGCGAGATCGAGGCGCCGCCCGCGCCGGCTGCCTGGTCGGAGGAGGAACCGGCTCATGCGGTTCCGCCTGAACCGCGCTACCGCGGTGAAACGGCGCTCATGTCGACCGATAGCGCGGCTGCGGCGGGCGCGGCCTTCCACAAGCTGGCCGATACGATCCTCAGCCGGGCGACGGGTGAGCGGCCGATCGAGGACATCACGCGCGATCTGCTCCGCGGCATGCTCAAGCAATGGCTGGACGACAATCTCCCGACCCTGGTGGAGCGCCTGGTGCGGGAGGAGATCGAGAGGGTCGCGCGGCGGGGCAGGTAGCTCGCGCGGCGCGCGCCTCGATTTTGCCTGCTGAAGACCGGCAAGATTGTCTTCCTCAGCAACTGGTCTTTGGGCGACTGTCGCCAACGCGACGCGCCGGCAACCGGAGCGCGAATGCCTTGTGACGCGCCGGTGGCCGCCCCCGGCCCTTTGCGGCTCCTGGCGCCATCAAGCGGTCGATCGGGGAGTCTGACGCCGTAATGACTTGCTGGGCGACAACTTCACTGGCACTGTCAGGGCTGCTCCACCGCGCAAATGGTGGCGCGCGCAACCATAGATATATTAATAAAGCGCAAGGAACTCTGCGCTAGCATCCGGGCGACGAATTTCATGGATCTGCCAGCATGTCCGGGCAAGACGATTCAAAGCTTGAGCATCGTGCGGCCCGCCGCATGCGTGTGCTCAAACAGGGGAAAATCCTCCTGTCAAACGGCATGACGGTAATCGATTGCACCGTGCGGGATCTGTCTGAGACCGGTGCCAAGCTGATTTGCCCCGACCCCGGCGCCATCCCCAATGAGTTTCGTCTGGTCTTTCCGGCCGACCGGACGATGCGGGAGGTAAAGGTGGTCTGGCGGCGGCCGGATCAATGCGGGGTTCACTTCACTTCGGGGATAACGAAAGCGCCACTCCTCAAGTGGTAAGCTTAAGCGTTAGGCTTAAAAGCGGGAGTCCTTCGCCTTCCATGCGTGGTGGTCCACGGTTTGCTGTTCCTGGTTGCAGGACCATGGAGGCGACCAAAATGGACAACAAGCGGGAACAGACGCGGATGCGCCGTCTCAAGGAAGGACGCATCATCTTCAACAACCGCCGATCGGTGATGAGTTGTATCGTCCGCGATGCCAGCAATTGCGGCGCGCGCGTTGCGGTCGGCGAACCCTATCTGGTGCCGCATGAATTCGAATTCTCGGTGCAGGGCGAGAATGCCCGCCGGGCGCGCAAGATATGGATTCGCCAGAACGAGATGGGGCTGCAGTTCCTGGTCTGAAAGCCGGGTTGCATGGCGGGCACGGCTGGTGTTTAAGGCGGCTCAACGCCAACACCGGTTGCGAATCCCATCATGCTCGAGAAGACCTTCAATCCGTCTGAAATGGAATCCCGGCTTTATGCCGAGTGGGAGAAGCGCGGCTTCTTCAAGCCGGGGCGCAAGCCCAAGGCCGATCCCTTCACCATCGTGATCCCGCCGCCCAATGTGACAGGCTCGCTGCACATGGGCCACGCACTCAACAACACTATCCAGGACGTGCTGATCCGCTTCGAGCGGATGCGTGGCAAGGACGTGCTGTGGCAGCCCGGCACCGACCACGCCGGCATCGCTACCCAGATGGTGGTCGAGCGCCTGCTCCAGAAGGAAAACAAGACCGATCGCCGCAGCATGGGCCGCGAGGCCTTCCTCCAGCGCGTGTGGACCTGGAAGGACGAGTCGGGCGGCACGATCTCCCGGCAGCTCCGCCGTCTGGGCGCCTCCTGCGACTGGTCGCGTGAGCGTTTCACCATGGACGAAGGACTGTCCAAGGCCGTCCTCAAGGTCTTCGTGCAGCTCTACAGGGAAAAGCTGATCTACAAGGACAAGCGCCTGGTGAACTGGGATCCGAAGCTGCTCACCGCCATTTCCGATCTGGAGGTGGTGCAGAAGGAGGTCAAGGGCCATCTCTGGCATCTGCGCTATCCGATCGAAGGTTCGGACGAGCATATCGTGGTCGCCACCACCCGGCCCGAAACCATGCTGGGGGACTCGGGCGTCGCCGTCCATCCCGAAAACGAGAAGCTGAAACATCTCATCGGCAAGATGGTCCGCCTACCGCTGGTGGGGCGGCTGATCCCCATCGTCGGCGACGACTATGCCGATCCCGAGAAGGGCACAGGCGCGGTCAAGATCACGCCCGCCCACGACTTCAACGACTTCGAGGTCGGCAAGTGCCATAACCTCAAGCAGATCAATATCCTGGAGCAACATGGTAAGATTACGCTTGAAGGCAATGACGACTTTCTGGACGGCGCCGATGTGCCATCCGAAACCATGGCGTTGCATGGGCTTGACCGCTTCGACGCGCGCAAGAAGATCGTCGCCATGTTCGAGGAACAGGGACTTCTGGAAAAGATCGAGCCCTATGTCCACCAGGTGCCCCATGGCGACCGCTCGGACGTGGTGATTGAGCCCTGGCTCACCGAGCAGTGGTATGTGAACGCCGCAGAACTGGCCAAGCCCGCCATCGCCGCGGTCGAGACGGGCGATACGGTCTTTGTCCCGAAGACCTGGGAAAAGACCTACTTCGAGTGGATGCGCAACATCCAGCCGTGGTGCGTATCGCGCCAGCTGTGGTGGGGGCACCGCATCCCCGCCTGGTACGGGCCGGACGGCCACCCGTTCGTCGCCGAGTCCGAGACGGAGGCGCAGGCCGCAG
>JAGRLX010000403.1 GCA_020441605.1 Alphaproteobacteria bacterium | reverse complement strand
TAGACGCGGGCGATGCCGTCACCCACCGACAACACCTGACCGATTTCGGAGACTTCGGCTTCCTTGCCAAAATCTTTGATCTGCTTCTTGAGAATTGCGGAAATTTCGGCGGCGCGAATGTCCATCAGGCGGTCCCCTTCATGGCGATCTTGAGATTCGAGAGTTTGGTTTTGAGCGAGTTGTCCATCATCCGGGAGCCGACCTTCACGATCAGGCCTCCGAGGATCGAACTGTCGACTCGCGTGGTGAGTGTGACGTCACGCCCGAGCGATGCCTTGAGCGCGGCCTTGAGATCCTTGATGTGGGCGGCCGACAGCTTTTCCGCCGACACGACTTCGGCAGCAGTCTCCCCCCGGGAAGCTGCCACCGAGGCGTTGAAGGCGTCGATCATGGCCGGCAGAGCCGCGAGCCTGCGGTTCCTGGCCACGAGGCGCACGAAGTTCAGGGCCGGGCCGGTAATCTTTGCCTTGGCGCAAATCGCTTCTAGCGCCGCGATTTGGTCGGCTGTCGAGAACACCGGCGATCGCACCAGACGCTTCAAGTCATCGGAGTCTGCGATTGCAGTGCTGAGGGAAGCCAAGTTCACGGCCACCTCGTCAATGGCCTTCTCTTCGCTCGCGAGTTCGAACAGCGCGCTGGCATAGCGCCCCGGAACTCCTGAAACTTTTTGATCTGTGGTCGCCACGATCCGTCTTTCGCTACAGTTCCGCGCCACCGATCCCTGACTGAAGACCGTCTGGCGCATGAATTTGCTGAGTTCCGCATGCACAAGAACATACGGGCGGCCCGGAACCCCAGCCCCGCCGCGCGCCTCGGCTATCACAGTGCAACAAGACTCGCAACCGCGATCTCGCGGCGGATTGACGCGATCCCGAAGTCCAGAAGCGCGAAAGACCCGGAACCGCCACGCGGGCGACCAGGTCCTTCGTCAATAACATTTATTTATCAGTTGCTTAGCGCAACACCTTCAGGCGAGCGGCATGGCCCAGTTGATAACGTCTGAGACCGATGTCGGCCAGATCGACCGCGCTCAGGGCCTCGTATGCTGCGCGTTGCTTGCGGTAGGCGGCCAATCGCTTCCGGCGGCGCAGCCTTTCGGCAAGCCCTGCCAGTCCGATCACGAACGGACAGCCTCACGGGCCAGACGCGGAATATCACTGCGCGCAATGCCCAGATCGGCAAGTTCGCGGCTGGACAGGCCTTCGAGTTCGGCAACCGTGCGGGAATAGCGCTTCCACACGGCATAACGGGATTTCAAGGTCTCGAACATGGTCATTCCCCTTTGGATTGACAAATTGCTTGGTTGCTTTTGACAGACATAGATTAGGTGCGTCGCAGCAAAATTAGTATTGCAAAAATAGCATAGCTCATATCAATCGTTGTTTTTCATGTGGTTATACGTTTGTAATCTTCCGTAAATTTTTTGCTGCATCGCGATAAGCGCGACCGGGCGAAGTGCTCTGCGCCTTCTTCGCCGGCTTCCATCAGGCCGCCCGGCGCATACTCATACGAACCCAGGGCTCATCAGTCTCACAGCAATTCCCGCAGCGCGTTGTTCCCGAAAACGTGATCCTTCGCTTGCGCCAACTCCGGGACGCAGACTGGAGGGGTTGCCAAGGACATGCTAATCTCTCGATATCCGTAAAGTTTCGGGAGGCCGTCCATGCGCCTGTTCCGTCTTTATGCCGTCCTGCTTGTCTCGATACTTCTTTGCGCGCCCTGGACCTGGCCGGCAGCTGCGGACGCCGGACAGAAGAAGATCATTCTCGAACCGCGAACCGATTCGACCGATCTGCAGCGCACCAGGACCGCAGAATTGTTGGCTGAGGCAGATAGCGATGGGAGACTGAGCCTGATTGTGGGTCTGGCAGTCGATCCAACCGCGGCCGGCGCACCCAGCCTCTCGTTGGTTCGGCTCAAGGCGATTGCCGAAGTCCAGGCTTCTTTGGCTAGGCGACTTTCGCTGGCAAACAGGCAGCTAGCTCGCTTGCGTACCCTGCCCTATGTGGTAATGCGGCTCCGTACCGCCGACCTGCCAAGGCTTATCGCCGACCCTGCCGTCCTCAGCATAGAGAACGATCTCCGTTTGCAGATCGATCTACGACAGAGCACCAACATCATACGGGCCAAACAGCTGCAGGTGAATTACGGGATCACCGGCGAGAACCAGGTGGTCGCCATTCTCGACACAGGCGTGGACAGTTCTCACCCCATGTTGGCTGGCAAGGTCATCGCCGAAGCCTGCTTTTCATCGAAATCTCCGTCATTTCGAACCCTCTGCCCCAACCGGCAGGAACAGGAGGTTGGCCCAGGGTCCGGCGCAGATTGCCCAGCATTCATCAAGGGCTGTGAACATGGGACCCATGTCGCGTCTATCGCCGCAGGCCGCAGTTCCAACCTGAGCGGAGTGGCTCCCGACGCCGAGATCATTGCCGTGCAGGTGGCCAGCAAGCGGGTGGCAGATGGCGGGGGCTGTTCGCCAGCGCCTTGCGCGGAGATCACCGAACGAGATCTGTTCCGCGGTCTCGACTTCGTCAATTTCCAACGCCTGCTGCTTCCACCTGGAAAGACCCTGGCGGCCGTGAACATCAGCCTCGGCATCGAAAAGCAGGCCGTACCCTGTGACGGAACTCGGCCCTATGGCCTGCTGGCGGCAATCAAGGAACTGCGCCGCGCGGGAATCGCAACGGTGATCGCCGCCGGCAACAATGGATATGACGGTTTCGTGAGCTATCCGGCTTGCCTCTCGGAAGCGATTGCCGTTGGCGCAAGCGACGACGATGACAAGCTATGGGTTTTCAGCAATCTCGGTCCCTTGACCAAGCTCCTCGCTCCCGGCGTCGACATTCTGGCGGCCATTCCGAAGGCGAGCCAATGCCCAGCCGAAAGTGGTAGGTTCTGTGAATTGAGCGGTACCTCGCAAGCGGCACCACACGTGACCGGTGCCTGGGCGCTGCTAAAGTCAGCCGTCCCCGCGTCCACGGTTTCCGATGTACTCGACAGCCTGAACTGTACGGGACGACCTGTTCAGGGCTTCAGCGCCTTCCATTCGAGCAACAAAATTCATCGACCACGCGTTAATGTTCTTGCGGCCTACAGCGATCTCAAGAGCCCCGACAGCGATCGTCACTATTACTTCTCGCTCAACAGAGGCCCATGGCACGATATTTCCGGAACCTGGTTCATGTCAGGTGGCGCCCTGCAAACCGAAACGATAAGTTGGCCGGTATCGAGCCCTTGGGGCATCACCACTCTCGACTTCTGCCGTGCGAAGTTCAGTGTCCAGGCGCGAATGAAACAGCTGGATCCCGCTCAGCCGACAAACTATCCGCTAGAGACCGGCCTGCTGCTCGCGTCTCACATCACCCGAATGGCCGGCGAGACCAGAACGTCCGGCTATGCTTTCCTCATCCGGTCGGCCTTTGGGAATGGGCACTGGGCGGTAAAACGCATAGAAGACAAGCTGGTGAACATTGCCACCCTGTCAGACGAATCGACCCTGTGCAGCGGCGATGTACCGGGCCTCAAGCTGGATCGGTATCACCAATTGCGGGTGGATGTGGATGACGACGTCGATGGATCCTACAAGTTTTTCCTCGACGGCAATGAAGTGTGCACGCTGTCACGCAGCGATCACCCGCCAAGATATGCGCCACCGGCCGAAGTTGCCCTCGTGGCCCGCCGCGGGGTCGGCGGATTCTATCGCTTCATCGTCGATGAAGTACAGATCATCACGCCCTGAATCGCAAATGATTCAGGGCGTGGTCGAAATGACGAGTCAGCCTAGAACAGGCCAGCGATCTGTCCCTGGTCATCGAGCCCGATGACTTCTGCGGAGGGGACTTTCGGCAGGCCGGGCATGGTCATGATGTCACCGCAGATGACAACAATGAATTCTGCGCCGGCCGACAGCCGGACCTCACGGATCGGCACCACATGGTTGGTCGGTGCGCCCTTGAGGTTGGGGTCCGTCGTGAAGGAGTATTGCGTCTTGGCCATGCAGATCGGGAACTTGCCATACCCCTGGGCCTCGAAGGTCTTGAGCTGATCGCGAACCGACTTGTCGGCAACGATGTCGTCGGCCCGGTATATCTCGCGGGCGATTGTCTTGACCTTGTCCCACAAGGGCAGTTCCTCGCCATAAATCGGCTTGAACTGCGACGAGCCCTTGTCCGCGAGAGCCGCCACATGACTCGCCAGCGCCTCGATACCCTTGCCGCCTTCCCCCCAATGGGTGCACTTGAACGCCTCGACGCCATGTTCCTTGCAATAGGCCTTTACCGCCTCGATTTCGGCATCGGTATCCGAGATGAAGTGATTGACTGCCACCGCAATCGGCACGCCGAACTTCTTGACGTTCTCGATATGACGGCCAAGGTTGGCAAGACCCTTCTTGAGCGCCTCGACATTTTCCTTCTTCAGGTCATCCTTGGCGACTCCCCCATGCATCTTCAGTGCACGCACAGTTGCAACGATGACCGTGGCCGACGGATTGAGACCGGCCTTCCGGCACTTGATGTCGAAGAACTTCTC
>JAGRLX010000402.1 GCA_020441605.1 Alphaproteobacteria bacterium | reverse complement strand
CTGGGCATGGACCTCCATGCCGATGACGATTTCCCAATCGCCGGTGGCGCCCTTGATCCAGTCCTTCTTGTCAGCCACGCGCTTCGCGGATTCCATCATGTCACACCTGCCAATCGGGCGCCTTGGTACTTGTTGCGAGCGGAAGGTTCAAGGGCCGGATTTACGGATTTCGCGACTGATGGACCGCGCCAGCCAGAGGAACCCCACCAGCATCAAGACGAGCACGATCATGAATGCCATGTCCTGCCGGGTCATTGCCCCGAAGCCACCGAAATTCCAACGCTTCCACACTTCAATGCCGATGACCAGCATCATGAATCCTGCAGCGCCGATCGATGCGGCCCGCATGGCTCGCAACAGCAACCCGGCCAGGGGCGACATGTCAGCGGGCATCTCCAGGCTGTGGACCATCATAACCGGCGGCAATGATGATGTCGGCCTCGGAAGCGGCGCGGCGCAGTGACTTGGCGTGGGCGTATTCCGGCGATTCATAGCAGGCGCGGGCGGCTTCCAGCGACGGGAATTCCAGCACCACATGGCGCGACCGGCATTTGCCTTCGGGACTGTCGAACTCACCTCCCCTGACGATGAAGCGCGCCCCAAACCTGGCGAAGGCCTTGGCATTGGCGGCTACATATTCCCTATAGGCGTCAGGATCGGTCACATCGACGTGGGCGATCCAGTAACCCTTTGCCATGGCATCATCTCCGTTACCGATGGTGCAATCCTATGGTCGGATGCCATGGGAGTCCACTTTATTCCCGGGAAGGCCCGTGCTACCCGAGGGCGATCAATTCCTCCGGATGCAACGATGACAAAATTCAAGGACGATCTGTCCGCACTGGCGCCCCCGACCCGTCTGGTGGCAGCCGGCCGGCAATACAGCGAACACGGTTTCGTCAATCCTGCTGTTTACCATGCTTCGACCGTACTCTTTCCCACGGCCCAGTCGCTCCACGATCGCAGCCAGGACTATGTCTATGGACGGCGCGGAACGCCGACTTCATTGGCCGCCGAAAGCGCCGTCGCGCTGGTGGAGGGGGGCCATGCAGCCAAGATCACGCCGTCCGGCATGGCCGCCATTTCAACGGCCCTGCTCGCCTTCCTCAAAGCCGGCGATCATGTTCTGGTGACGGACACGGCCTACCATCCGACACGGCATTTCTGCGACACGCTGCTCAAGGACCTCGGCATCGAGACCACCTATTACGATCCGTTGGCCGGGCGGGGAATCTCCCGGCTTATTCGTCCCAACACCCGCGTCGTCTATTGCGAGTCGCCTGGCTCGCAGACCATGGAAGTCCAGGACATTCCCGCAATCGCCGACGCCGCCCACAAGGCGGGTGCACTGGTCATGGTCGACAATACCTGGTCGGCCGGCCACTATTTCAAGGCTTTCGACCACGGTTGCGATGTGTCGGTCCAGGCTGCAACGAAGTATCTGGTTGGTCACTCCGATGCGATGATGGGCACCGTGACCTGTACGGCGGAAACCTGGCCGCGATTCAAGGAGGCCTACGAGACTTTGGGGCAATTCGCCGGCCCGGATGACATGTTCCTCACGCTGCGCGGAATCCATACGCTCGATGTCCGGCTCGAGCGTCACATGCGCAATGCACTCCGATTGGCGGAGTGGCTTCGTGGCCGCCCGGAAGTCGAAACCGTGCTGTACCCTGCCCTCAGCAACGCCCCCGGCCACGATATCTGGAAGCGAGATTTCAAGGGCGCCTCTGGCCTGTTGTCCTTCGTGCTCAAGCATGTCCCCCAGGCGGCAGCTGACGCCTTCCTCGACCGCCTGACCCTGTTCGGGATGGGTTACAGTTGGGGCGGCTATGAGAGCCTCGCCATTCCGTTCAGACCTCATCGCACGGCCACGACCTGGACGGCGCCAGGCCCATGCATCCGGCTTCACATCGGGTTGGAAGACCCGGACGATCTGATTGCCGATCTCAAGGACGGATTTGCGGCACTGGCGGCTTCTGCTTGAATTGCCGCGTTCGTTTCCCATGTGATGGGGGCGTTTTTGGAGGAACGGGCATGTCTTTGCTTCGCGGTCTTGCGGTCGTCGCCCTGATGGGTCTTTCCGGTGCAGCAATGGCGCAGGAGGCGGACGACCCCGAACTCATCTTCAAAAAGACGACCGTCTGGCGAATGCTGTCGCCCGATGCGAAGCTTGCGACCTATGCGCTCGACGATCCCCTCGTCGACGGCGTGGCTTGTCACTTTACTGTGCCCGAGATCGGCGGCTGGAGCGGATGGGCAGGATTCGCTGAGGAACGGTCGGAGACGTCACTAGCCTGCCGACAGGTTGGCCCCATCAGCTTCAAGGGCAAATTCGAACAGGGCGAGGAAGTCTATCGGCAGCGACGGTCGCTCTTCTTCAAGAAGATGCAGATCGTGCGCGGCTGCGATGCCAAACGAAATGTCCTGGTCTATCTGAGCTACACCGACAAGCTCATCGAGGGATCACCGGAGAATTCCACCTCGACCGTTGCCATCATGCCGTGGGGCACTCTCCCGGCACCGAAGTGCGGAGACTTCCTCAGCAATTAGGTCGCCGACGGAGCATGCCGCCTCACCCGTGCCCTGCAGCTGCAGGTTATTCGGTATCGCGACAATAGGCCCGGTTCGAACCGGGATATGCCGATGCTATGGTGTCCTCTGTTTGCAGCCCCCTCGACATGGAGGTGAAGTATGCATAGCAGCGAATGGCTCAAGCGAGCGGAAACGCTTGGCCGCATGGCACAGAAGGCGCCATCGCTCAGGACCAAGCAGCGATTGCTCGCCCAGCAGCAACGCTATCAGTCGATGGCCCGCGCCACAGCAAGACGGGAAAGGGAAGACATCCCCGCAATCGACCCGTTCGATGCCGCACACAACCGCTTGATTGCCGAGTGTGCGGTGTCTGGTCCCGCCTCGTCGACACACCCGGCCGCCGTGGTCGCGAGGACCGAACCGCCCGACGCCGTGCGGTCCAGTCCCTATCTGCTGTTGCTGTGGACCAGCGGAGCCGTCAATCGCGCGGAACTCGAACGCCGCGCCGAAAGCGTTCGTCAGTTGCGGGAGCGTTTTTCAGCGACGCCCATCCATGCCCGACGTGCCCGACACGATCCGGACTACTGGAACAAACTCTACGAATCGCGTGTCACGCTGTAGTGCCGAAGGGCATCCGGCCCAGATCACGCGTGGCATGTCAACCGGCAGGGACAGAAGGCCGCTGGCGACCCCGGCAGGATTCGA
>JAGRLX010000401.1 GCA_020441605.1 Alphaproteobacteria bacterium | reverse complement strand
CGTCACGTCGGCGTCCTCGGCGGCATATCGCATGGCCCGGTCGATCGGTACCCGGTCGAATGTGACGGCCGACTTGCCCGAACCGGCCACGTCCTTGAAGGCGATCGGCTTGTGATCGAGATGGCGCTGCGAGAGTTCATCCATGCCGTGGCCGACGTCACCCGATTCAAGGACGTAGGATATCAGCATGGTATCGTCGATGGGGGTCACCTTGACACCGTGCCGCGTCAGAACCTCAAGGTCGTATTTGATGTTCTGGCCGATCTTGAGAACGCCCGCATCCTCGAGCAGTGGCTGGAGCAATCGCAGCGCCTTGTCGCGGTCGATCTGGCCCTCGGCCAGATCGCTGCCGAACAACCCACCGCCATCTCCTTTGTGGCCCAGGGGTATGTAGCAGGCCTTGCCGGGGGCGGTGGCCATCGATACGCCGACGAGATCGGCCCGCATCGAGTCCAGCGAAGTGGTTTCTGTGTCGACGGCGAGATAGCCCTGACCTAGCGCCGTCGCGATCCAGCGCTCCAGGCTCTCGGCATCACTGACCGTTTCGTAATCCGCATGGTGGAACGGCACTGTGCGGAGCGTGGCCTCGGCTCTTGCCGCGCGTTCCGATTCTACTGCAGATGGGGTATCGGCGGACGGCACCGCCGGAGCAGAGCCCTTGCCTTCGGTTCTTTCCGGCTGGCGCTGTGCCTGCGATACCGACGGAGCCGCCTCACCACCGCCCTCTGGTGGCCAATGGCTGATCGTCACCGGGATTGGCTCTATCGATCCCGCGTCGGCATCGAGCTCGCCGGCGACCTTCTTGGTGAAACTGGAAAACTCGAGCGCCTTCAGGAACCCGATGAGCTGTGCCGCCCGCGGGCTGTCGACCGCGAAGCTTCCGACGTCGTGTTCCACGGGCACATGGTCATCGAGTGTGACCAGCCGCTTCGAAATTCTGGCCTGCTCGGCGAACTGAATCAGATTCTCCCGGCGTTTCTGCTGCTTGATCTCGGAGGCGCGCTGCAACAGCGTTTCGAGATCGCCATATTCGGCCAGCAGCTGGGCAGCCGTCTTCACGCCGATGCCGGGCACGCCCGGGACATTGTCGACCGAATCCCCGGCGAGCGACTGCACGTCTATCACCTTGTCGGGCGTTACGCCGAACTTCTCCTGCACTTCGGCTTCGCCAACTTCACGGTCCTTCATCGTATCGTAGAGCGCGACACCAGGGCGAATCAGTTGCATCAGGTCCTTGTCCGATGAGACGATCCGGCAGGTGGCGCCAGCTTCGACCGCCTGGCGGGCGTAGGTCGCTATCAGATCGTCGGCTTCGTAGTTGTCCTGCTCGATGGCCGGCACATTGAAGGCGCGGGTCGCCTGCTTGATCAGGCCGAACTGGGGCCTGAGATCGGCCGGCGGCTCGGGCCGGTGTGCCTTGTAGGCGGGAAAGATGTCATTTCGGAAGGTCTTTGACGACTTGTCGAAAATGGCCGCCAGGTGCGTCGGCTTGTGCCCGGCATTGGTTTCCTTCAGCAACTTCCACAGCATGTTGCAGAAGCCTTGCACGGCGCCGACCGGCAAGCCGTCAGACTTGCGGGTGAGGGGCGGAAGCGCGTGATAGGCGCGGAAAATGTAGCCTGAACCGTCGATCAGATAGAGATGGTCACCGGGCTGTAGACTGTGCGATTTTGACATGGCGCGCACTATGCCACCGGGCGTCCGCCGATGCCAGAGCGACGGCCTTCGGGCGCCTGAACAGGAACGAGAACCGCGTGGTCCGGGTGGCCCAGAACAGTAATACGGGACCGATCACACCAGCCGCGGTGACAACCAGCGACGTCACGCCAAGGTCCATCCCGGGGACGGCCTTCAGCAGTATCGCACGGGTCGCAGCCATGAACAGGAAGAAGGCCAGATAGATGACGATGGAGTTTTCGCCACAATAGCGAATTGGTTCGGCAAGCCTCGTGCGCGCGAGGATGACACCTGTTGCCACGATGGCCGCGGCGCCGCAGAACCCTAGCACCAGCCCGATGCCCGGGAGGGTGGCCCAGCTGTGGTGGACAAGCCAGCCATTGACCATGCCCCAGATCGCCAACCCCGAAACGACGCTCAGTATCGGCCTGCGGGCCACCCCCGCGGCATAGTCGAAGATCGCCTGGGCCAGCCAGAAGCCGGTGAAGAAATAGACATACCGTCCGGCAAATTCGTCAACGAGCACCCAGCCCGTGGCGATCGGGGCCATTTCTATGACCATGGCCGCGGCGAAGACGAAGGCAGGCGGCACCCCACGCAGAAGCTTGGTGACCACGAAAAAGACCGCCAGCATGTAGATGAACCACAGCGTGCCGAAGGGCTGCACGTATCCCATCAGGTAGCTTTGGATAAGGCCAAGCGTGCCTCCTTCTTGCACGATGCCATAGCCCTTCGCGGCAAACTGGATGGTCATCCATAGGATGTATAAGTAGGCGAAGTGCAATACCTTGGTGTCGAGATAGCTGCGCCAGGGCCTGTCGATGCGCGCGGCGAGGAAAAGGCCTGATATCATGAAGAAATCCGGCATGCGGAAGGGTCTTGCCCACTCGATGAACCCATTGAGCCAGGTGACTGTGCCGGTCGCCTTTTCGACACCGAGAGTCGAATGCATCATGACGACGAGAATGATGCAGATGCCTTTCGAATAGTCGACCCAATCGACGCGCGGCTTGGCGATGCTGGACATGGTCATTTCCCGGCTGACGTCCCGCAATGGGACGCTTGGCTTCGTTGCCAGCCAGGCGAAGCACGAATCGGGCCATACAACCTGGTGGCTGTCGCAAGGACTGACAATCGATCTTCAACGATATGCGCGGTCGCTGCGAAGGAAGCCTATCCTTGGCCTTGCAGGTGAAAGCAGACACGCAGGTGGGATTAGGCCGTCAGCCGGTCGATGACGGTGATGCCGGTCCCCGAATAGCCGTTCATCTCGGCAAGCGCCTCACCGGCGCTGGACAAGGCAATCTTCCGCGTGATCATCTTCGACGGCTGCAGCCGGCCGGCGGCAATCATCCCGAGCATAGCCGGAAATCGGCTGGCTGCGATGCCGCGCGTCCCGAGGATACTGATCTGGCGGGAATAGACCGTCTCCAGCAACGGCAGCGATACGACGGCATGTTGCTCGAGCGGCATGCCGATCTGCACGTGCCGCCCCAGCTTGCGCAACCCCCTGATGGAGTTCCCGAAGGTGGTCGTGATACCCAGGGCGTCGATCGAGACATGGGCACCGCCGGCCGTCAGATCCCGCACGGCTTGACCCGTATCGCCACAGTCCAAGGGGTTGAGCGTTGCCGTGGCACCAAGTTCGCGGGCCATGACCAGGGCAGAGGGGTTGACGTCGATGGCCAGGACTTGCGCTCCGAGCGCCGCAGCGATCATCACGGCCGACAGGCCGACGCCACCGCATCCATGGACCGCCAGCCATTCGCCCGGTTGCAGCTTCGCCCTGTCGACCAGTCCGCGAAAGGCCGTGGTCAGCCGGCAGCCCATGGCGGCGGCCTCTCCGAAGTCCATGCCATCTGGCAGAGCTACCAGGTTGTAGTCGGCCCTTGGAATGGCCGTGAGTTCCGCAAAGGCGCCCCAGCCTGAGAAGCCCACCACATATTGTTGCTGGCAGATCGTGGCCTCGCCCCCAAGGCAATCGGGGCATTGGCCGCAAGCGATGATGAAGGGTGCCGTGACCTGGTCGCCGCGCTTGAAGCGCAGGCACTCGGGTCCGGTCTCGACCACAAGACCGGCGAACTCATGGCCAGGGACGTGGGGTGGTGAAACATCATGATCAGCACCCGTCCAGGCATGCCAGTCGGACCGGCAGACGCCACAAGCCTCCACCCGGACGACAACTCCATCTGGCGGGCAAGCCGGATCCGGAACATCGCGAATGACAAGCGGGGCGGAGAATTCCTCAAAAACGGCTGCCTTCATGTCGCATGGCTCCTGTTGACAAACATCTTGCCCGGCAAAGGTCGCCAAGAGACGGTCGATCCGCAAGACAAATGTGAATTCCGGCCACGGGGCATCGGAATCATTGCGGTCCGGATTGTCGAAGTCATAGGATTCACACGTCAGAACAATGGCATGGAAAGCTTCACCCGGCGGCCATTGTGAATCGCATCGGACTTCGGCTATAGGAAGCTTCGTTGCGCTTGCACCCGTAGCTCAGCTGGAT
>JAGRLX010000400.1 GCA_020441605.1 Alphaproteobacteria bacterium | reverse complement strand
CCGGCCGAGGCCTCGTCCAATCTCGCCCGCTACGACGGCGTACGCTACGGATTGCGCGTGCCTGGCGACGATATCGTCGACATGTACGAGAACAGCCGGGCGGCAGGCTTTGGCCGAGAGGTCCAGCGCCGTATTCTGATTGGCACCTATGTGCTCTCAGCCGGCTATTATGACGCCTATTACGTGCGCGCCCAGAAGATCCGAACTCTGATCAAGCGTGACTTCGATCTCGCCTGGGACAGCGTTGACGTGGTTCTGACACCGGCGACTCCCAGTCCTGCCTTTGCGCCAGGTGAGATCACCGACCCGGTGCAAATGTATCTGAACGACATCTTCACCGTTACGGTCAACATGGCCGGTCTTCCCGGCATATCGGTACCGGCAGGCCTGTCGTCCGAAGGCCTGCCTTTGGGTCTGCAGTTGATCGGCAAGCCTTTCGGCGAGGAAACCCTGTTCCAGACGGCGGCTGCCATCGAACAGGCCGCAGGCCGATTCACCGCCAGTTCCTGGTGGTGACCGAAGGCTTCGGATCGAGTGAACGTCAGATCTTCGGCTGCGGCACGATTCGGAGATAGGGCTTCAGGGTCTTCCACCCACCCGGAAATTTCTCCTTCGCGGCTTCGTCGTTGACCGATGCCAGGATGATGACGTCTTCGCCCTGCTTCCAGTTCGCCGGCGTGGCGACCGAGGCCTTTGCCGTAAGCTGAAGCGAATCGATCACCCTCAGGATCTCGTCGAAGTTCCGCCCGGTGCTCATCGGATAGGCGACGATCAGCTTGATCCTCTTGTCCGGTCCGATGACCATGACATTGCGGACGGTGGCATTGTCAGCTGCCGAGCGCGTGGCGGCACTACCGGACGCATTGGGATGGATCATGCCATAGAGCTTTGCCACATGGAGGTCAGCATCGCCGATCATCGGATAATTCACGGTCGCACCCGTGACATCCTTGATATCCTGCTTCCAGCGGACGTGATCCTGGACGGTATCAATCGAAATGCCGATAAGCTTCACGCCGCGCTTGTCGAACTCATGCTTCATCTTGGCCATGGAACCGAGCTCGGTGGTGCACACGGGCGTGAAGTCCTTGGGATGGGAGAAGAACACCACCCAGGACCCTTCGATATAGTCGTGAAACTTGATGCGGCCTTCGGTGGTCTCGGCCTCGAAATCCGGGGCGATGTCTCCAATTTGCAGGGTCATAAGGGGGCCTCCTGTTATTGATGCGCGCTATATAGCAAGCCGGTCGTTCGGAATAAAGAACGATAAGTGAGGAACCAATCGTGCAGGCACTTTGCCAGAATCGCCCAACTTGGGCATGCTGAGCCACTGTTCCCGGGGACACATCCATGCGCTTGATCGTTTCACTACCCATGCTTGCCGTCGTCATCGCGGCCTACAACCTCCTAGGCTTCAGCGGCAGCATGCTGCAGTCCGAGTCCCTACTGTTCGAAACCACCTTGCCCTCGGGCGAGGACATCTTCTTCAATGTGGGCCACGTCTTCGTCCTCGCTGGCCTGGTGGCCCTGTTCTTCGAGATCCTGAAGGCGGCGCGCCTCTCGAACGGCACCATCGTCGACCACATGCTCTCGACCGTCACCTTCATCGTGGCCTTGATCGAATTCCTGCTCGTGCCGGTCTGCGGCACCGTCACGTTCTTCCTCCTGACCGCGATGGCCCTGATCGACGTGGTGGCAGGGTTCTCGGTCTCAATCTTCTCGGCCCGGCGCGATTACTCGGTAAACCGCGGCGGCGACGGACTCCTCTAGCGCAGGGGACACCGGCGAGCCGCTCCGTTAGCGAGAGCGTCATCACGCGGATATGTTTGCTGCCTCTATGATGACAGTCAATGTTGTACCTCTGCCTGGTGGGCAGAGACGGGGGTCATGGACGGAGATCACGGACGCCCGTAAGAGTGAAGTTGACGATGCAACCCGCCTGACGATCCCAATTCTTGATCGCGCCGCGCACAGTGACCGTGGGCGTCGTCGTGCTGAGGGTCGCAGGGACCTGCTGGGCAACGCGGGCAAGGGCCGCATACTTACCGACCCGCGTATAGACGTGGTAGGCTGTAACCGGCTTGAACGTGCTGGTGAACACGTCGGCGCCCAACTCGAAACCCTCCGCTGTGCCATTTGGAAAATGGAAGGTGATGACGCTGTCGGGACCATTGGTCGATCCTGCCACTGGAACCCAGTAGGTTCCCCACGCCAAGTCCTTGTCCGGATTCCAGCCAGGACAATTGACCGTACTGGTTATGGAGACACCGCCCTGGAAAACCACATCCGTCGGCGCCGCTTGCGCGTTGCTCGAAATACCAACTGCCAAACCCAGAATCACGAGAGTCTTGCGCATCAGATTCTCCATTTGCAGCCTTACGTCAGGTTCCAGCCGCTGTCGCAGCACAACTTAATTCTATCGCAATGTCAATATTGATCGACGTGGTTCCGTCGTCTCTTCAAACCCAGGTGACGAACTGCATGACCAAAGTGTATTCGGTGAAGCAGATCTCGGGCGGCACAAGGGTCTGCCCCCAACCATCGCCTTCATTCCGATCGGCCGCAGTACGCGGCATCGAGGAGACACAACATGGAGCAACTTACAGGCGGATGCCTATGCGGCAATGTCCGGCTTGAGGCGTCGGGACGCCCCTATCGGGTGGGCCTCTGCCACTGCCTCGATTGCCGCAAGCATCACGGCGCCCTGTTTCACGCCTCCGCCATCTTCCCGCGGGACGCGGTGAAGATCTCTGGCGAAACCCGCCACTACAAGGGACGGCATTTCTGCCCGCGCTGCGGATCGCCGGTCTTTGGACAGACAGGTGACGAGATCGAGGTCAACCTGGGATCGCTGGACGCCCCCGACCAGTTGATGCCGACCTATGAAAGCTGGACCATCCGCCGCGAGTCCTGGCTGCCGCCGTTCCCGCTCAAGCGGCGATACGCGCGCGATCGCGATCACACGCGGCGTGCCGAGGACTGAAGCGCGGCATCGTACCCGGCGGCCGAGCTTCTCTACTTTGTCAAACAGCGGACGTGATTGATCCTCGGGGAGGGTGGCCTTTGCCCCTCCGGGGAAGTGATCTCCCTTCGCTTGCAGGAAGGGAGGCGCGGGCGCGGCCCGGCGCGATGTGCCAGCGG
>JAGRLX010000052.1 GCA_020441605.1 Alphaproteobacteria bacterium | reverse complement strand
GGCGGCTATGTCTGGGCCTGCAAGAACTACGATGGCGACGTCCAGTCTGACACGGTCGCTCAGGGTTTTGGCTCCCTGGGCCTCATGACCTCGGTTCTGATGACTCCCGACGGCAGAACCGTCGAGGCCGAAGCCGCCCATGGCACCGTCACGCGGCATTACCGCCTGCACCAGCAGGGCAAGCAGACATCGACAAATTCGGCAGCCTCGATCTTTGCCTGGACCGGTGGCCTCAAGCATCGCGCCAAGTTAGATGACAACGCGGCATTGACCAAATTTGCCGAGACACTGGAGCGTGTCGTGGTGTCGACCATCGAGGGCGGCCAGATGACCAAGGATCTGGCCGTTCTGGTCGGTCCGGAGCAGTCCTGGCTATCGACCGGAGGATTCCTTGATGCCATCGATGCCAACCTCCAGAAGGCTATGAGCACACCATGACGATTACCGGGCTTCTGGTATTTGCCGCCGCCTACGCCCTGGCCGTCGCATCTCCAGGCCCTGGAATAGCCTCCGTCGTGGGTCAGGTTCTCGGCAAAGGGCTTCGCGCTGGAATGGCCCAGATCGGCGGCATTCTCGTGGGCGATCTGATCTGGTTCACGCTTGCCGCCACCGGCCTTGCTGCCCTAGCCCATGCCTATGCGGGACTTTTCACGGCGATAAAATGGCTGGGCGTGGCCTACCTCCTTTGGCTCGCCTGGAAGTTCTGGTCAATGCCGACAGCCGGCATCGACACTTCAACGGTCCCACCCAACACAAGGAACCGTCAACAGTTCACGGCTGGCCTGACGCTCACGCTCGGGAACCCCAAGGCCATGGCCTTCTATCTGGCGCTGTTGCCGGCAATTGTCCAACTTGAACACCTCTCCTTGGCCGGCTTCGCCGAGGTCGCCTTGCTCATCATGATCATCCTGCCCTCGGTCCTGATGGTCTATGCCTTCTTCGCCTACGCCGCGCGCGGGATCTTCAGAAGCCCTCGGGCGGCTCGCAGACTGAACCGTCTCTCCGGCACAGCCATGGCAGGCGCCGCCCTCGCGATTGCCGCGCGCAATTGATCAGGATGCTGATTTTTCGACGAGATCGAGAACCTTGGGAAGATCGACTGGCTTGCCGAAGACACCCAAGGCCCCGTTCTCCAGCGCCTTTTTCAACAGGTCGTCGGCACTGTAACCCGTCATGAAGTAAACCTTCGCGTCGGGATGTGTCTTCTTGATTTCGATGAAACTGTCCACTCCATTCTTGCCTGGCATCATCACATCGAAGAAACCGATATCAACGTGGTTGAGGCTGAAGGCCTCGATTGCTTGCTGGCCGTTATAGGCGACGATGACGCGATGATCATCCATCGCGAAGACCTCCGCGAGTGAATCTGCGTTGTCCATATCGTCGTCGAGGACCAGGATGTTCAGCGAGCGAGACATTGTTATGCTACTCCGGTTGTTGGGGATGCCGTCTCAGGCAGCAAGAATGTTGAGCCGGCCGAGCAGCATCGCGGGATCGAACGGCTTGTTGAGGATTCCAGTAACTGCCACGTCGCGCAGTGCCTGAAAGGCATCGTCACCGCCATCCGACGGACGGGTGATGATGATCGCAGGCCGCACCCGGCCACCGCGCTTCATCCGCGTATAGATCTCCATGCTTTGAATCAGCGGCCGTCCCGTATCGATAATGACCACCTCGGATTCGTGTCCCACCACGTCCGCATCACCGTGCACCAGTTCGCACCGCATACCGGCATGAGTCATCATGCGCTTCAATTCACCACCGAACCTCGGATCGTCTTCAGCCACCACCACGATACCACCAGGCTTTGCCTGCTCGACGGCGCGCATCAGCTTTCCCATCTCGATGGGCTTGTCGAGAACACCCATGGCGCCGTGGTCCATGGCCTGCTGCAGCAATTGCTCCACGCTGTAGCCCGTCATCATGTAGACCCTCGCATCGGGACGCATTTCCCGGATAGCCATGAAGCTCTCGACCCCGTTCTTGCCGGGCATCATGACGTCCATGAAGGCGATGTCGAAGTCATTTTTCATATAAGCCTCGATTGCGGCCTCGCCAGAATGGGCAACTGTGACCGTGTGGCCCTCGAGTTCGAACAATTCACCCAACGACTGTGCGTTGTCCTTGTCGTCGTCCACTACGAGGATCTTGAGGCAGTGCGTCATCACGCGCTCTCCTGTGTCCTGTAATGACGTGGCCACCAGACAGTGAAGCTGGCTCCCTCGCCCGGCTTTGACCGGATGCTGATCCCGCCACCATGCTGTTCCATGATCTTTTCTACCGCGGGAAGCCCAAGACCGGTGCCGAAGCTCTTTGTGGTGAAGAGCGGCTCCAGTATGCGCTTCTGTGTCGGTTCATCCATGCCCGGGCCATTATCGGACACGTTGATTTCCGCCCCACGCTCGGTCAATCTGGAACTGATCACGATTCTCGGCGAACCGGTTGTGGTTCCGGGCAAGTTACCCTTCTTGCCGGTCATCGCCTCGGTCGCGTTGGAGATCAGATTGATCAGCACACGGCTCATTCTAGCGGAGTCGAACTCCACCTGGGCATCTCCGGCGCCCAGGTGACATTCGACCGCGATTTCCTCCGGTATTGACTGTGCTTCTTCCTCGATCAGCTTTGCCAGCCAGTCGTCCAATGGCTGACTGTCGCACTGAAGCTTCTTGGTGCGGGCAAAATCGAGCAGCTGCGAGATAATCGCATCACACCTAGTGACGCCGTTGTTGATACGCTCCAGCTGGGTTTCGACGCCAAGGCCCCTGCTCTTCAGCTTGCGTTCCAGCAAAAAGGCGGACGTACGCACGGCGCCCAGCGGGTTCCGCAACTCATGGGCAACGGTCGCTGTGAGCTGACCGAGTTGAGACAGACGCCCCTTGCGCAGTAACTCGTCCTGTGCCTCGCGCAGTGTCGTGAGATTGCTCTCAAGTTCCCGATTGAGGCGGCTCACATCCTCGTTGATCGCCTGCAGCTGGCCAGCCGACTGGCGTGCCCCCTCTTCGGCGCTTCGGGATGCCTCATGGGCTTCCTCCAGTTCCTTGTACTTCCGCGTCATGAAGGAACCAACCCAATGCCCGTAAAGCACGACGCAACAGACCATGAAAACGATTGCTCCACCGATCATGTACTCGAAGTGCTTGAGGGCCCCCACCTGCGCGGCAAATCCCCTGCCATAGGCAGTCTGGATATCACGCACCGACTGAATGGCATCGTTCAGTTTTATCCGGAATTGGGCGAAGCTCCGGTCCATCAGTGCCATCGACATTGCTGACTTCTCGATGTCGCCGCTCTTGTAGTGTGACAGGCTTCTCTCACCATGCCCCATCATGATCGCGACGGTCTGCTCGACCTGCCCGAGGACGCGAAGTGGTTGCCTGGAAATATCGGGCGGGACGTTCGCCTTCATTTCAGTCCGGATGGCTGCAATCTCACGGTTGATCGCCTGGCCTGCCAGTTCAAGTTTCTCACGCTCCAAATCCGGGTTGCGCGAGTCGAAGACGTCATTGGATGGCGCGTTGAGAGTCGAGGCGAGATCGCCCAGCTTCCATAGTGCGACAAATCGCTCGCTCCACTCGGCATTCGTCGCGACATTTCGCTCAAACAGGGAGCTCAGCTGGTGGCTGAGAAAGAGACCGCCGCCAACAGCGATCAGATCGAAGATGGCCAACAGGAAATAGATGAGGTGAAGCTTCGGCCAAGGCCGCTGCCTCGATGTTGCCTGGGCTCCCATCCGTCTGATCCAACCACCTCGATCCCACTACGGATGATCATGCCTTGGACAAGGTAAAAAAGTGTGAAGCCATCGCCCTACGCTGCCGAGACTGTCGATTGCCGTTGCGGGAACCAGGCGGTGAACACCGCACCTCTGCCAAGATCGCTCCTGATATCGAGACCGCCCCCATGCTCGCGGAGGATCTTTTCCACCGCTGGCAGGCCGAGGCCCGTTCCGAAATTCTTGGTGGTAAACAGCGGCTCCAGAATGCGTGGCAAGGCCGCCTCCTCGATTCCAGGTCCATTGTCGGCGACACTGATCTCGATCCCACGGGGCGATCTTGCGGTGGCAATGGTGATCTTCGGAGAGGGGTTCGCGACCTTGTCGGGCTCATCTCCCTTGCCCACCATGGCTTCGGACGCATTTGACAGAAGATTGATGATCACCCGCGACATGCGGTTTGGATCGATATCCGCCGCAATGTCACCAAGCCCGAGGCGGCAATTGATCGTTACGATGGACGGCAATTTTTCGGCTTCCTCGCTGACAACCCGCCCGAGCCAGTCATCAACGACGAGCGTTTCCGCCTGAAGCGCCCGCGTTCGAGAGAAATCGAGGAGCTGGGTAATGATATTGTCACAGCGGGTGATGCCATTGCTGATACGCAGCAATTGCTGTTCGACGCCGAGCCCCTTGTCTTTCAGCTTGCGCTCGAGAAGAAAGGATGCCGTGCGCACCGCGCCAAGGGGATTTCTGATTTCATGAGCCACGGTCGCTGTCAGTTGGCCAAGTTGAGCCATGCGTCCACGCCGAAGAATTTCGTCCTGGGCTTCCTTGAGCTTGTGAACATTGTCGGCAAGCTCCCGGTTCAGCCGCACGATTTCTTCGTTGACCCGCTTGAGTTCTGTCATTTCGGAAATATCGACGACACTGACGATTGCCGATCTGTGGCCCTGGCTTGACAATGACAGCCAGCCGGAGCTGATGACCAGCGCGCGCCGTGTCTCTCCGCTCTTGCCCCGGATGTCCGTCTCGAAGCGGCAGGACTCGCCCGGGAAGGCAATGTGACCGCCGGCAAGAGCAGCATGGATATCGAGGTCCCCTGCGTCGCTTATGCCGAGATAGGCGAGGAGCAATGGATTGGCGAAGCTGGTCTTGCCATCCTCATCAACCTGCCAAATGCCGACCGGAACTGTCTGCGCCAATGCCCGGTATTGTTCTTCACGCTTATGGATCTCGGAGAGATTGGTGTTCGTGCCGATCAGATAGGTCTTGCCATCTGCCGCCGCGAGACGAGACTTCCGGGTGAGGTAGGGTGTGGTGACGCCGCTCCTGCTGGTGGCCACTTCCTCGCTCGCGACTGTGCAATCACCTTCGAGGACGGCACGATCCCGCGCCAGAAATCCCGCCGCCTCTTCCGCCGGATAGAAGTCTTGATCGCTGTAACCCAGAAGCTCCTCGGCTTCCACGCCTATCAGCTCGCAATGGGCCGCATTGGAGAATTCGAACTGCAACTTTTCATTCTTGACAAAGACCGACGTCGGCAGCTGATCCAGGATCTGCAGCAGCGTATCCGCGTCGCGTATCCGGCTGACGACGTTGTGTTCCTCACCCATTTCTCGTTCCCAGACTGCCACATGACACGTCGGCGACCATCGCTCGAACGTGCCGCTACGGGATGTCAGGTTGGGGCAGATGTGGTAAAGATTTCATTTATGAGCGGTTCAACCCACGCAACACTTGCGCGCAGCGGAGGCTGCCAATGCGGTGCCGTAAGATATCGTATCCGCGGCCCCCTCGGCTCAGCAGGCTTCTGTCATTGCCGGATGTGCCAGAAAGCCACCGGGAATTTCGGCGCTGCGCTGGTGTCAGCGCCGGCAAATGTGGTGGAGTGGACCAGGGGTCGGGCGGCGGAGTTCCGCTCGTCACCAATCGTTGCGCGTGGTTTCTGCGCGTCCTGTGGAACGCCGCTCTACATGCGCGAGGATGGCGATCCCAATTTCGAATTCACCATCGGATCGCTGGATCAGCCCAACGCCATCGCACCAATGACAGAACAGTCAGGCATTGAAAGTCGCGTGGCCTGGTATCGCTCCCTGTCGGCACTGCCCGAAAGGACAACGAGCGATGACCGCACGCCGGAGGACCTGACGAAACTCCAAAGCCTTCAGCATCCTGATCACGATACGGAGCACTGGCCATGACCGGAGATTTCCTCGCAAGCGGCGGCTGTCAATGCGGGACCATTCGCTACGCAACGACGGCACCATTCGAGAACCCGCATATCTGCCACTGCCGCATGTGCCAGAAGGCTTTCGGCAACTACTTTGCCGCTCTGGTCGGCACCAAGAAAGCCGGGTTTCTCTGGACAAGGGGTAGCCCAGGGCTATTTCGCAGCTCGTCGATTGTAGAGCGGGGCTTCTGCCGCGATTGTGGCACACCGCTGTCTTTTGCCTATGATTATTCAGACCGCATTGCCGTGTCGATTGGCTCACTCGACCAACCGGAGGCTGCCATTCCAGAACGTCAATATGGGATTGAGGCCAGGCTGCCCGCATTCACCATTCTTCACGCGCTTCCAGGCACGCGCACCGAAGATGATATCCCGGCCGAGATGCTGAGGAAGCTTCAGAGCCGCCAGCACCCCGACCGGGACTAGCCCCCTCTACTGGGCTAACACTCCGCTTCCGCCGTGCTTGGCCATCATGGCTCGGCGGTTGCTGATTTCGTCGGTCATTGCCAAGACTGCGGAGGATGCCGTGGTCTCGTGGATTGCAGGCACCAACCCGTGCACGAAAGCAGCACACGCCGCCCGAAAAAGCCGCGCCGAAAACCTGAAGGCAAACACCATGTGCTGCAGATAGCTCTCGCCAACGCGCGCAGGATGATCCTTGAACATGCGGTTGAACTGCAACATTGGCCTGCCTCTTGCTTTTTTGACAGCAGGAATTTGCCACAGGGCTCGCGAGATTTGCTCCCATATGTCACTTGACAAATCCATATATGTGAGAAATTTTCCCGAATATATGGGGTTTCATGTGATGGATGATCGAGACAGAGCTATTCTGACGGAACTTCAGCGTGATTCGTCGATCTCGATTGAAGATCTCGCAGGGCGGGTGAACCTGTCGCGCAACGCCTGCTGGCGGCGGATGAAGCAACTGGAGGAAGGCGGGGTCATTCGCGCCCGAGTGGCGTTGCTCGATCCGGCCAGACTCAATCTCGGGTTGACAGCCTTCATCGCCATAAAGGCATCGAGTCATGACCAGTCCTGGCTCGACCGCTTCAGCGAGGCGGTGAAGGATATTCCAGAAATTATCGGCGTATACCGGACCACCGGCGAGACCGATTACATGCTCCATGCCGTGGTGCCCGACATCGCAGGCTATGACCGCCTCTATAAGCGTATCATCACCAAGGTCCCGTTGAACGACGTCTCTTCATTCTTCGTCATGGAAAAGGTGAAGGAAACGACAGCCCTTCCTCTCAGCTACGCCGACTGACGCCCGGCTCCTGAAACCGGCCGACAACTTGTGTCAGCACCGCGTACATTGGTCCTGCAAGGCGCAGCGTTGGACCAGAACCGAAGCGACCCGCATGCCCTCAGGTAATGAGTCGGTGGCAGCCGAGAGACTGCATCCGGCCTGGCCTATCCGGCAATGGCCCTCTTGATGACCGCCAGCGCTTCGTCGGCCTTGGACGCATCCGGGCCGCCCGCCTGAGCCATGTCTGGTCGGCCGCCGCCGCCCTTTCCGCCGAGCACCACGGAACCAGCCCGCACCAGTTCGACGGCGTTGAAACGCCCCGTCAGATCACTTGTGACGCCAACGATCAAACCGGCGCGGCCCTCGTCGTTGATCCCGACCAGCGCCACGATACCCGAACCAAGCTTCGCCTTGCCCTCATCGACAAGCCCCTTCATGTCATTGGCCGAGATGCCTTTGAGCACCCGCGCCATAATCTGGACGCCACCGATTTCGCTCACGCCGTCATCGCCCGAAGCCCCGCCGCCAAGCGCAAGAGCCTTCTTCGCTTCTGCCAATTCCTTTTCAAGGCGCCGCCGGTCATCGATCAGCGCTTCTATCCGGGTGACCACCTCCGACGGCACGGTCTTGAGCGCCGAAGCGGCAGCCTGAACACGCCGATCCTGCGCTTCGAGATAGCCCCGCGCTGCAGGCCCGGCCAGCGCCTCGACACGGCGCACACCCGCGGCTGAAGCGCTCTCGCTCACCACCTTGATCAGGCCAATGTCGCCAGTCCGCGCCACATGCGTGCCACCGCAAAGCTCAAGTGAATAGATTGGCCGGCCGGCGCCATGGCTGTTCCGTCCCATCGAGACCACACGCACTTCATCCCCGTATTTTTCACCGAACAGGGCCATTGCACCTTCCGCTATGGCGGCATCTACCGACATCAGCCGCGTGGTGACCGCATCGTTTTGCAGAACAATCTCATTGGCGATTGCCTCTACCTGAGCGATTTCATCATGGCTCATGGCCTTGTTGTGCGAGACGTCAAAGCGCAATCGATCGGGTTCCACCAACGAACCCTTCTGCGCCACGTGGGTGCCGAGCGTCATGCGCAGCGCCTCATGCAAGAGGTGGGTCGCCGAGTGATGAATGCGGTTGCCCGAGCGGCGGCCATGATCAACGTGGAGTTCGATGGCATTGCCAGGCAGTAACCGGCCTTGTTCCAGCGTCCCGATATGGACGATGACATCACCGACCCGCTTCTGAGTGTCGGTCACCCGAAAGACCGCTCCTTCGGCGCTGCGGATGACGCCATGATCACCGGTCTGTCCGCCGGACTCACCATAGAATGGGGTCTGGTTGGCAACGATCGCGCCCGTCTGCCCGGTCTCGAGCTGCCGCACTTCCGCACCATCGACCACCATGGCGCGGATGATGCCTTCCGCGGTCTCGGTATCGTAACCGAGGAATTCGGTCGCACCGATCTTTTCGCGCAACTCAAACCAGATCGTCTCGGTCTTGGCCTCGCCCGAGCCCTTCCAGGCCTTGCGGGCCTCCTCGCGCTGTGCCTCCATTGCTGCTTCGAAAGCAGCCGTATCCACGGCGATGCCGCGCGGCTTCAGGGCGTCCTGGGTAAGATCGAGCGGAAATCCGTAAGTGTCGTAGAGCTTGAACGCCGTCTCACCCGAGAATATGTCTCCCGCATCGAGGCGCTCAGACTCCTCATCCAGTATGCGCAACCCGCGCTCCAGCGTCTTGCGGAACCGATTCTCTTCAAGCAACAGCGTTTCACTGATCATTTCCTGGCCGCGAACCAATTCCGGATAGGCCGTTCCCATCTCCCGCACCAGCGTGGGAACGAGCTTCCACATCAGCGGCTCGCGCGCACCAAGAAGCTCGGCATGGCGCATCGCCCGGCGCATGATGCGGCGCAACACATAGCCCCGCCCCTCATTCGAAGGCAGAACGCCATCGGCAATCAGAAAGGAGGATGCCCGCAGATGGTCGGCAATCACCCGGTTGGAGGCCTTGTGGATCCCTTCCGCCGGAACGCCGGTCTTGTCGACAATGGTGCCGATCAACGCCTTGAATAGATCGGTTTCGTAGTTGTCGTGGGTACCCTGCAACACAGCAGCAATCCGCTCGAGTCCCATTCCTGTATCTATCGACGGTTTGGGCAGGCTGACCCGTTCCTCCTTGCTGACCTGCTCGAACTGCATGAACACCAGATTCCAGATTTCAATGAAGCGATCGCCATCCGCATCGGCCGACCCGGGTGGTCCACCTGGAATCTTGTCGCCATGGTCATAGAAGATTTCGGAGCATGGACCACAGGGACCGGTATCGCCCATGGACCAGAAATTGTCCGACGTCGGAATCCTGATGATGCGGCTGTCCGGCAGGCCGGCGATCTTTTGCCACAAGGCATGCGCCTCATCGTCTTCCGAAAAGACCGTGACCGTCAGCTTGTCCTTGGGAAGGCCAAGCTCGCTGGTGACCAGAGCCCAGGCCCAGGCGATGGCATCGGCCTTGAAATAGTCGCCGAACGAGAAATTGCCGAGCATCTCAAAGAACGTGTGATGGCGTGCCGTATAACCAACATTGTCCAGATCATTGTGCTTGCCGCCCGCACGCACACATTTCTGGGCGGTCGTTGCCCGGCTGTAAGGGCGCTTCTCCAACCCGGTGAAGACGTTCTTGAACTGAACCATCCCCGAGTTGGCAAACATCAGAGTTGGATCATTGCGTGGCACGAGGGGCGATGAGGCAACGATCTCGTGACCCTGGAGTTTGAAAAAATCGAGAAAGGTGGAACGGATTTGCGCAAGCCCGGTCATGTGACATCCAGCGAGGAGGAAATGGAAAGATGGCGGGTCTTTTATGTGCGCTTTTCTCCGCTGTCCAGAAGTACGGCACGGCTGGAGCCAGATTGCATAACACCGCTCAACAGGACGGCGCCCCCCGGGGGAAACGGGGAGCGCCTCTCGCATGCGGTGTGGGGCAACACCGAGGCGGCCGGACACCCCGTGGGCAAGGCATCCGGAACTTCTTCAATTCAATCAGTCGCTCGATTCCGTCTCCGACGCATTGGTCAGCGCTGAGGCGATGAGCCCCGCATTGGAGCGGATCTGCGCCTCGATGGTGCCAGCCAGTTCGGGATTCTGGCGCAGGAAGTTCTTGGCGTTCTCACGCCCCTGACCCAACCGCTCGCCATTGTAGGAAAACCAGGAGCCAGACTTCTCCACAACGCCAGCCGTAACGCCCAGATCGATCAACTCGCCCAGCTTTGAAATACCCTCGCCATACATGATGTCGAATTCAACCTGCTTGAACGGCGGCGCCACC
>JAGRLX010000399.1 GCA_020441605.1 Alphaproteobacteria bacterium | reverse complement strand
CGAAGCGCATCATGCCGCCCGCCAGAGGGCCTGCCTCGCGGATCGTCACCCGGTGGCCCGCGCGGCGGAGATGATAGGCGGCGGACAGCCCCGCGGGGCCTGCGCCCACCACAAGCACATGCTTGCCGGTCTCCCGCGCCGGCATCGTGAAACGCCAGCCTTTCTCATTGGCAAGATCGCCGAGGAACCGTTCAACGGAATTGATACCTACGGCCTCGTCGATCACGGCGCGATTGCAGGCGGTTTCGCAGGGGTGGTAGCAGACCCGGCCCATGATGGCGGGCATCGGATTGTTCGCCGTCAGCGACCGCCAGGCCAGTTCGTAGTCACCTTGCTCTGCCAAGGACAGCCAGCCCTGAATGTCTTCACCGGCCGGACAGGCATTGTTGCAGGGCGGCAAGCGGTCGACATATTCCGGCCGCATGGTTCGCCACGAGCCCGTATGATTGGCCTTGCTGGAGCCGACATCGAGCGAAATGGCATAGGGGTGTTTCATGCCGCGACCTCCGGTTCGAGCAACCCATAGTCGGCGATGTGACGGTCGGCGACGGCTTGCAGCATGGCAACGCGTGGATCCTCCTTCCCATCGCGGAAAAGGTGGGCGAAACGCTTCTGAAGTTTCAGGTAGTCGCTGACCGGCGCCTTGCGGCGGATCTTGCGTACATTTGTGACGCGGCCAGCTTCAGCTTCGAAAATCGGAAACAGGCCTGTCTCGATCGCCAGCCGCGCCAGCCTCAGCGTGTCGTGCGAGGCAGCGCCCCAGCCGAGCGGACACGGCACATTGATCTGGATGTAGCGGGCACCATGGAAAGACATCGCCTTGATGACCTTGGCTTCGAGATCATGGAGATCGGCGACGCTGGCAGTGGCAACATACGGAATGTCATGGGCCACCGCGATCTTGGGAACGAACTTGCCGGTGCCGAAGACATTGCCCGGTTCCTCGCCCATCGCGGACGTCGTGGCGGTGCGGGCCGCTGGCGGCGTGGCGGATGAGCGTTGAACGCCGGTATTCATATAACCTTCGTTGTCGTAGCAGATGTAGAGTACGTCATCGTTGCGCTCGAACATGCCAGAGAGGCAGCCGAAACCGATATCGGTGGTGCCGCCGTCGCCGCCTTGAGCCACCACGCGGGCACCGGAGCGCTTGGTGGTGCGAAGGGCGGCCGCCACGCCTGTGGCCACGGCAGCGGCATTGCCGAACACCGAGTGCATCCACGGCATCTGCCAGGACGTTTCCGGATAGGGCGTGGTGAAAACCTCAAGACAGCCCGTGGCGTTGACGGCGATGAGATTGCCGTCGGTCGCTCGCATCGCCGCGTCGATGGCATAGCGTGCGCCCAGGGCTTCGCCGCAGCCCTGACATGCGCGGTGGCCAGAGGTGAGCGAATTGGAGCGCGCAATGCTTGCTTGAACATTGCGCTGGGCGTCGTCGACCAGACGGTTGCCGACCGTCAACGTCCCCTTCTGGTAGAATTTCAACTTCTGGACGCGATGTACGAGATCCCGGGCTTCTTCACTCATCGGAGAGCTCCTTCATCTTTTCGGCCCGCTCGGTCTCGAGATGGCGGAGAATGGCTTCGGCAGCAGGCCCCGCCCGACGCCCCTTGCGGCGGCGGTGAAGCTCTCGCGCCACCACGCGTTCGTTGAGATCGAGAAAGTGCGGCCCCTCCCACGGCTCGGCCGTCGCGCGAAGAAACAGGTTCTTGAGTGACGCCATGGTGATCGCCCTGCCGCCCAGACCAGCGATCGCCGAGTGGATCATTGGCGGTGTCTGCAAAGTACGGATTGCCTTTGCGATATTGCCCGCCAGTGGACCGCCGCTGCCGGGGTCGAGGCTCTTGTCGATGACGATGACATGCTTCACCCCTGACAGCGCTTCTCGCAGGGCCTCGGTCGGAAACGGCCGGAAGGTGACGAGGCTTACCGCACCAATCTTGACGCCTTCCTCGCGCATGTTGTCGATCACATCCTTGATGGTGCCGTTGACAGACCCCATGGCAACGACGGCGGTTTCTGCATCTTCCATCCGATAGCGGCGAAGAAGTCCGCCCGACTCGCGTCCGAAGCGCTTGGCAAATTCAGCAGAGAGATCCTCGATCAGGCGGAAGGCCGTCTGCTGCTTGTAATATTGCAGATAGCGAACCTCGGTGAAGGCATCAGGCCCCACCATCGCGCCAATTGAAATGGGATCAGCAGGATCGAGCACCTGCATCGGCTCGTAAGGTGGCAGATAGGCATCGACATCGTCCTGGCTCGGAACGTCCACCTGCTCGACCGCGTGCGTCAGGATGAAACCATCGACGCAGACCATGGCCGGCACCGAGAGTTCCTCGGCAAGGCGGAAGGCGATGACATGGAGATCGGCCGCCTCCTGGTTGGTCTCGGCGAACAGCTGGATCCACCCCGACTCGCGCAAGGCCATGGCATCCGAGTGATCGTTCCAGATGTTGATTGGCGCGCCGATGGCGCGGTTTCCGAGGGTCATGACGATCGGAAGACCGAGGCCGGCCGCGTTGTAGACGGCTTCGGCCATGAACAGCAGGCCCTGGCTCGCAGTCGCCGTATAGGCTCTGGCTCCCGCAGCAGATGCCCCGATCGCCACCGACAGGGCTGCAAACTCACTTTCAACATTGATGAACTCGCAGTTTTCAAGCTGATGCTTGCGGATCAGTTCGCCAAGCCCTTCGACGATATGGGTCTGGGGCGTGATCGGATAGGCACAGACCACCTGCGGTCGGCAGAGCGCGATGGTCTCCGCCATGGCGCGGGAGCCTTCAATCTGCTTCAGCACCGGTGGCCTCCTTTGCGTCCTTCGCGCCATTGGCAATCATGGCATGGGCTTCCTTGGTGGCGACGACGTTTGCTTCGCCGACCTTGCCGGGAAAGGCCCGGCGGATGGCTTCCAGCACCGAGTCGAGACTGACGATGCCGCAAAGCGCGGTGAAGGCTCCAAGCAGGCTGGTGTTCGGGGCCGGACGGCCGACGTGAGCCATGGCCAGTTCGGTGGCCGGAATGGTCCGCGCATGGCCCTCCGGCACCTTGGCAGCGAGATTGGCGATATGAAGTTCGTCAAGGCTCCGGCTGGTGTTGATCAAGAGAAAACCCTCGGGATTGAGGCCTTCCAGCACGTCGAGTGCCCTGAACAGGGTTGCATCCTGAACGATCAGCGCATCCGGATTCTGAATCGGCTCCCGCAACCGGATCGGCGTGTCGGCGATGCGACAGAAAGCGACGACGGGTGCCCCCATCCGTTCAGAACCGAAGCTTGGAAAGGCCTGGGCGTGC
>JAGRLX010000007.1 GCA_020441605.1 Alphaproteobacteria bacterium | reverse complement strand
ACCACGAGGTGAGTTTTGCTCCGAGACCGCTGAAGGAGCAAAAAACTGCTGAAACTGCCTGAATGAAGTGGAGAAAATGATGGGATCGCAAAGCGACGTCGAGCTTCTTGTTCTGGCACGGCTGATGTCAGGCGACGTCCAAGCACCCAGCTACTTCCGCAACGTCCAGCGATCGGTCTTCACAGCGTTGATCGCCAAGAACTTCATTCGAGAGGCCAGCGACGATCACGGCGGGTACCAAGGATATCAGATCACCGATGACGGACGACAGGCGTCGGCAGACCACGTCTCATCGGGTCAGCACTCAACAGCAGTTTCCCAATCCTCCTGATCAATGCAGGGGACAACTCTTGACAACGTTTGTCGTGTCGCCGCCACCGGAAAGGGGAGAGCTGCTGGACTCGCAGAGGCAAAGTCCCTAACGAGGCGACTGTCTTGAGAATTGATGGGACAGCGACAATTGCACTCTCCTGATCTGTTAAGGGTCATCGAACGCGGCGCTTCTCGCCGACGCCACCGCTTTCTGCGTGACCTCAGCATCATGGTACCGCCCGTTGTCGTCGCGGCCGTCGCGCAATGCGCGATCTACGCGGGGGTCATGTTGCAAGCCGGTCGTCGAGACTATGACAATCTTGCAATTGCCTGTCTTTTTCTTGCTTTTGTCCCGCTCGCCAGCGCCGTCCTCCTTGTTTCACTGAGGCGTCAAGAATTCCCGATCACGACATCCGCTTTCGTTACCGTCATTGTCTATAATTTTGCAATAGCCGTACTCGCCGCTTTACGCATTCCTGTCAGCTACACCGGCTTTCTTATTGCTGCACCTGTTGCAGTGATTATTGTTGTTTATGGTATCATACGGTTCCGGCAGGCAGCTCCCGAAAGTGTGGGAATTTTAGACTTCAGAAACGCCGAAGCGATCCACAGAATGTTGGGTAGCACGGCAGTGATCATCAAGGACGAATTCGTCGAGCTCAACCGATATGATCGGATCTTGATCGATGGTGAGTCCCATCACAGTGCGACATGGTCGCGGTTCCTGACACGCGCTTATATGATGGGCGTCGAAGTCACGCCCTGGTTCAGGTACGTGGAGACACGGCTACGCCGTGTCGATGTCGACAGCTTCGATCTTTCTCATCTCGCCTTTAGCCCCAGCCAGATTGTCTATTCGAAGCTCAAGCGCTTCATAGATGCAATCGCAGTCATTGCTGTCACCCCGGTCGCCCTTCCGATAGCGTTCTTGATCTGGGCATACATACGCATCATCGATGGTGGTCCCGCTATCTTCACACAGGAACGTCGAGGATTTGGGGGGCGGTCATTTACGATGTTCAAGTTTCGGACCATGTACCGCAATGATGTTCTTGGAGCTGCCCAAACGGCCACAAACGACAGCCGGATCATTCCAGGCTGCCGGTTTCTCAGGCTTGTGAGGCTCGATGAGCTTCCCCAACTGATCAATATTCTACGTGGTGAAATGAGTTGGATCGGCCCAAGGCCGGTCGAACGATCAGTCGCAGAAGCTTGCGAGCGGCTTGTACCGCAGTACATCCATCGTCATCTCGTCCAGCCGGGTCTCACCGGCTGGGCGCAGGTATCCTACGGCTATGCCGCCACACCAGAAGAAGAGATTCAGAAACTGGCATATGACCTCTACTACGTCAAAGAGCTGTCATTCGATCTGGACCTCCTGATTCTCATCAAGACGCTGCAAACGCTTCTACTGCGTGTCGGTGCGCGTTAGGTCATGGGGATGCCGCAGTGAACCAGAGACCTGCCCATCAAACACGAATTGACGCCGGGGAAATGGCGCTTTCGGTCGGTCCACGGGTTCTGATTATCAGCAATGATCGCGATTATTTTGTTCATCACCGACTTCCGATCGTCAAGAGGCTGATCAAGCGTCAGTGCATTGTAACAGTAGCAACGGGAGGCGGCACGGAGCCTCCCCTCGAGGCACGCGGCTGGACGTTTCTGCCGTTGCCTTTCAATCGGCTGTCAATCAATCCGTTGTCGAATCTTTGGTATCTTCTGCGGTGCTGGCGCATTATCGCGCAGCAACAGCCGTCTGTGCTGCATTTGCTGACGCTCAAACCAGCGCTTTTGGGCGGCCTTGCCGCTGTTGCGCTCCGATTTTTTGGTCGCGGTCCGGACAGGATATTGATAACCATCCCTGGACTTGGCCGTCTGATGGCGCCTGGGGGAACCGGAGCAGGCCTGTTCTCGGGGATAGCCCGATGGATGGTCGGGAAGACGATGCGCTTCATCTCATCCCAAGATGGCGTTTATGTCAGTTTCGAAACCGCGCACGACCGCGATTTGTGGCTTTCTGCCGGCTACGTCCGGTCACCCTATTCGACTGTGATCAATGGTGCGGGTGTGGATGGTGAGCGATATGCGCCTGCGGATTCACGACAAGGTGACAACCCGCTTCGTATCCTCTTTGCGTCCCGACTGCTGAGGTCGAAGGGGCTTGGCTCATTCATTGAAGTTTCGCGGCGTTTTGTCGGTAATGACCGCGTGGTTTTTGCCGTGGCGGGGATGCCATCCGAGGGCGACCCAGACGCCGTATTGCCTACCGAGCTTCGGGCGGAGCCTTCAATCCAATTTCTCGGGCGCGTTTCGGACATGCCGTCCCTGCTGGCAAACACCGATGTGGTATGCCTGCCAACCCGCTATGGCGAGGGTGTCCCGCGCATCTTGATTGAAGCTGCAGCGTGCGGATTGCCGGTTATTGCTTCGGACATACCAGGGTGTCAGGAAATCGCGGAAAACGGTGTAACGGGGTTCCTCATCCCAGCCGAGCGGCCGTCGGAAATGTCAGATGCACTACACTCTGCAGTATGCCGCTACCTGGACGATCCCGGCTTGGCAAGAAGGCACGGCGCTGCCGGGCGTAAGCGATTTGTCTCGCGGGGTTTCGATACGGCTTCGGTCGAAGCCGGGTTCGAGGCGTTGCTTCTCGGTGAACCTCGGTTCGACGATTTGGGTTAGCGGGTTGGCGCGAAGGCCCTGGTCGCCCTCCCCGACCCGTTCCTAGAGCCGTCCGAGCGCGGCCGCTGCGTAAAGACCAGCCATACCGTAACGCGTTTGACGATAAATTCCCGACTTGACCAATGCGGAAAGAGCAGCACTTCCAATCAAAGACCTGACTCTACGGAAGCAGGCGAGCGTTTGGCGGGCATCCTCGGAAAGCAGGTCTTCGTTGGCTTCGAGAGACCGAATATTCTGGTCATTCACGGCAATGAGTTCTCCGTCCAATAGCGCTCGGATACGGGCGAGCTTTCGGAACATCGAATTGTTGAGCCCAATTGCATTTCCGCCGTGCTGGCGATAGTCGACGAGCGGCTTTGACGCGTAGCGCACAGTAGCTCCCACGCCAGTCAGCAAGATATATGCCCACCAGTCGTGGTACACGAACACACAGCGTTGCGCACTGGTTCGCAGTAGCTCCCATGCCGCCCGGTTGAAGACCATGGTGTTCCCGCTTGCGATATTCTCCACCAGCGCGTTCCTGAAACCCGGCTTTGACGAGAAAAGAGGGGATAGGCCGACCGCTTTCCCATTCTCATCAATGGCGCGTGTCCGCGAGCAAAACATGGCCGGGCCATCCGTCTTGGAGAGCTCTGTAAAGGCCTCCCGCAACTTGTCGGGGTGCCATAGATCGTCCTGATCAGAAAATGCGACCAAGTCTCCATCGATTTTCGGATTGCACATAAGAGAGCGGAAGTTCTCAGCAAAGCCGCGGCGGGGACCATCCATAATCGTGAACCGGCCGCGGTCCCACCCACTCCGTTCTTGCTCGAGCACTTCAACGGTTTGGTCTGTCGACCCGTCGTCGGAAGCCCATATGTCGATCGAGAACGGCCCTGCCCTCGATATCGATTTGACCTGATCCCGCAAAAACCGCTGGCCATTGTATGTAGCCATGACAATCGCAATCGACGCATCTCGGTGGAAAAGGTCGTTATGGCGATCCATGTCCCTGGTCATCTATGTTCCACCGCCGACACAATCAGTTCCTCGCCCACCGCAGATATTTCCTGCTGTCTTCGCGCAGGGATGTGCTTGAAGTGCCGGCTTTTTTGGATGTGATCGTTATCACAATCTGGTACGTGCTGGCGCGCACTATCCGATTTGGCCAGGCAATGGCAACAGGCCATGCGCTTGCATTGAAGCAGTACAGCGTTTATGTCGGCGACCGTCAGTTCCCGCCTCCCAACCATCTGCGAGAGAGTAACGTTCCATCATGAAGGGTATCATCCTTGCCGGCGGCAGTGGCACTCGGCTTTATCCCGTCACCCTGGCCGTGTCGAAGCAAATTTTGCCAGTGTACGACAAGCCGATGATCTACTACCCGCTGACCACGCTGATGCTGGCCGGCATTCGCGACATCCTGGTGATCTCCACCCCACAGGACACCCCGCGATTCGCTGACCTTCTCGGCGACGGCAGCCAGTGGGGACTGAACATCCAGTACGCTGTACAGCCCAGTCCGGATGGTCTGGCGCAAGCCTTCATCATCGGCGAGCAGTTCATTGGCAACGCGCCTTCTTCCCTCGTCCTTGGCGACAACATCTTCTACGGACATGACTTCGCCACGCTGCTCGGCAATGCCAGCACGCGACCGGATGGTGCCACTGTGTTTGCCTATCACGTCCATGACCCACACCGCTACGGCGTTGCAGAGTTCGACCCCAGCGGCAAGGTGCTCAGTCTCGAGGAGAAGCCCGCCAAGCCGAAGAGCAACTACGCGGTGACCGGCCTGTACTTCTACGACAACAAAGTGGTGGGACTGGCAAAGGACCTGAGACCTTCTCCGCGCGGAGAACTGGAGATCACCGACCTCAACCGCCTGTACCTCGACGCAGGCACGCTTCAGGTTGAAGTCATGGGGCGCGGATATGCGTGGCTGGACACCGGCACCCACGACAGCCTGCATGACGCAGGCTCCTATATCCGCACCATCGAGACCCGCACCGGCGTGAAAGTGTGCTGCCCTGAGGAGATCGCCTTCGCTTGCGGCTACATCGACGCCGACGCCATGCTGAAGCGGGCCGCGGCCCTGGGCAAGACCGAATACGCTGCCTATCTCCGGCGTATCGTGGCCGAACACGGCAACGAGCCCCGCAAGGAGCAGTTCCATGCGGGTGAATGATCTGGGCCTCGGCGGGGTGCTCGAAATCATCCCGCGCAAGTTCGGCGATGCCCGCGGCTTCTTTTCGGAGACCTGGCAGCGCCAGCGCTTTGCCGATGCCGGCGCCACCATCGACTGGATGCAGGACAACCAGTCCTTCTCGGCGGAACCGGGCACGCTGCGCGGACTCCATTTTCAGGTCGCGCCGTTTGCCCAGGACAAGCTGATCCGTGTGCTTCGGGGATCGATCTTCGACGTGGCCGTTGATATCCGCAGCGGCTCGCCGACCTACGGCAAATGGGTTTCCAAGATTCTGTCGGCCGAGACTTTCAATCAGCTTCTGATCCCCAAGGGCTTTGCCCACGGTTTCCTGACCCTCGAGCCCGATGTCGAGGTTCTCTACAAGGTCTCGGCCCCCTATGCGCCGGACTGCGACCGCAGCGTCCGCTGGGACGATCCGGCCATCGGCATCGCCTGGCCAGTAGCGGCGGGCCAGAAACCCGTGCTATCCGGCAAGGATGCCGCAGCACCGCTCCTGGCCGAAATTGCGGCACAGATTTCCTTCTAGCTTTCACAGGACGTTCCGACATGAAGATCATGGTCACCGGCGGTTGCGGTTTCATCGGTTCGGCAGTGTGCCGGCACCTCGTGAGCGATCTCGGCATGTCGGTGGTTAATGTCGACAAGATGACTTACGCGGCGAGCGACGGATCGACCGCCGTTCTTGCCGGAAACCCGGCCTATGCGTTCCACAAGCAGGATATCTGCGACCGCGACGCCATGCAGGCCATCATGCGCGGCGAGCAGGTCGACGCCATCATGCACTTGGCCGCGGAAAGCCATGTGGACCGGTCGATCGACGGTCCGGGCGACTTCGTGCAGACCAACATCCTGGGCACATTCGCGCTTCTGCAGGCGGCGCGCGCCTACCACGCAGACCTCCCTGAACCCAGGAAATCGGCGTTCCGCTTCCATCACATTTCGACCGACGAGGTCTTCGGCGACCTGCCGCTCGACGGCGGGATGTTCACCGAGGACACACCCTACCGACCGTCCTCGCCCTATTCGGCCTCGAAGGCCGCATCCGACCATCTGGTGATGGCCTGGCACCATACCTACGGCCTGCCGGTGGTGCTGTCCAATTGCTCCAACAACTACGGACCCTATCATTTCCCCGAAAAGCTCATTCCGCTGATGATCATCAACGGCATGGAGGGCAAGCCCCTGCCGGTCTATGGCACGGGCGAGAATGTGCGCGACTGGCTGCATGTGGAAGATCATGCCAGGGCCCTGGCTCTGGTCGTGACCCGGGGCCGCGTCGGCCAGTCCTACAATATCGGCGGGCGCAACGAACGTTCGAACCTGAAGGTGGTGGAGACCATCTGCGACACGCTCGATGAACTGATGCCGCTCAATTCGGGGTCGCGCCGCCAGCTCATCACCTTCGTCGGCGATCGGCCGGGCCATGACCTGCGCTATGCGATCGACGCCACCAAGATCGAAACCGAGCTGGGCTGGAAGGCCCGCGAGACCTTCGACACCGGGCTGCGCAAGACCGTCGAATGGTATCTCGCCAATGGCGCCTGGTGGCAGCCCCTGCGCGCCGCGCGCTACGCCGGCGAGCGGCTCGGCGTGGCCAAGAAATGATCCGGCTCGTCGTCACCGGCAACAGCGGCCAGGTTGCCAGTTCTCTTCTGGAGCGGGCCGCAGGAAGGCCGGAGTTCGAGGTGATCGCCCTCGGGCGCCCGGCGCTCGATCTTGAAACTCCGGCAACGGTCGGTGCCACCCTCCGGGCCGCGCGGCCCGACGTCGTGGTCAGTGCGGCCGCCTACACCGCCGTGGACAAGGCCGAATCCGACCCCGAACGGGCCTTCGCGGCCAATCGCGACGGCGCCGGCGCGGTGGCCGCCGCAACCCGTGACCTCGGCGTGCCGCTCATCCACCTGTCGACCGATTATGTCTACCCGGGCGACAAACCGACCCCCTATGTGGAAGACGACGCCACCGGCCCGCTTGGCGTCTATGGCGCCTCGAAGCTCGCCGGCGAGGATGCGGTTCGCGCCGCCCACCCGCATGCGGTCATCCTGCGCACCTCCTGGGTTTACAGCCCCTTCGGCGCCAATTTCGTCAGGACCATGTTGCGTGTGGGCGCCCAGCGCACCAGCCTGCGCGTGGTCGACGACCAGCACGGCAATCCCACCAGCGCCCTCGATATTGCCGATGCCCTGCTGCGCATGGCGCCCGGTCTGCTGGCCGATCGCGAACACGGCGGCATCTTCCACTGCTGTGGTGAAGGCGCGACCACCTGGTGTGGCCTCGCCAGGCGGATCTTCGCGACCAGCGCCGCACTTGGCGGGCCACATCCGGACGTTGAGGCCATCACCACGGCGGACTATCCGACCCCCGCCCGCCGGCCAGGCAATTCCCGCATGGAAACCGGCGCCTTCGCGGCCCGCTATGGCTTTTCCCTGCGCCCATGGCAGGACGCGGTTGACGAAACCGTGAAGCGCCTGCTGGCAAACAGCTGATTTCGCACTTGCATCATTGTCTGATTCAGAGGCAAGATGACCCACGGGAGTGGGCGTTCGTGGACAGGGGTAAAATCGCGTGGCGTTGCTACCCGAGATAGTGCGGCGTGCCGTCAAGGTTAGGCTCGCGGAACGGTTGCCATTCGCCAAGCGCCGTATGGGACCTCAGATTCCCTCCGGCTCCCTCTATTTTGCCGACCCTCTTGCCGATCTGATCAGTAACCGCAATGACAACCCCGAGCGGCCGATTCGACGCCTGGGCCGCAATCTCTATGTGTCGGGCGGCAGGGCGGTTATCATTCGCTATGCCGGACCGGCCGATCTTCGGATGCTCGAGCAGAACGGTTACGAGCGGGTGTACCTCGTGGTCGACGACGACTTCTTTGCCTTGGCCGAGAACGATGGCCTCCCGGCCGACTATCGCCGCCGCCTCATCGCCTATCGCGACGGACCTCTGCAACAATTGCTGAGGCATGTCACCGACGTCGTGGCGCCATCGAACATCATTCTCCGGGCCTATCGCCGCAAACGTGCCATCCAGCTGGATCCGGCCCAGTGCCACCGGGCGGGCGCACTGGTCCATCACAACCGGGCAAAGCCGTTCGACGTGGTCTTTGCCGCTACCCGGTCGCATCTCCTCGATCTCAACCACATTGCCGAGGCCCTGGCCGAATTCCTCCAACTCCGGCCTGAGGCGCGTCTCACCACCTTCCTCAACGGTCATGCGCCACGGCCACTGAGGTCGCTGCCCAATGCCATTCATCTGCCGATGATGGATTGGCACCGTTATCGGATCTTCGTTGCCGAGAACCGCTTCCACGCTGCGATCGCGCCGGCCCTCGACACCGCGTTCAACCGGGCCCGGTCGATCAGCCGGCTCCACGATCATGCCGCGTTCGGCGCGGCGGGCCTCTACACACGCCAGCCTCCCTTCGCCGGAATCGTCGCCGACGGCCAGTCAGGCATGCTGCTGCCGAACGACCCGCAGGCCTGGCGCGACGGACTGCTCAATCTCGTGGCGAATCGCGGCCTTGCCCGCTCGTTGGCCTCTGGCGGGCAGGTCCTGTCCCAGACCCTGGGGGACATGCGCCGGGTGCGCAATTTCTGGCTCAAGGAGCTGGAACTGGTCTGAGTCGGGAAAACCTGCGGCATAAAGCCCCCGTTAACCATGAATGGGGGCTGTTGCTGTTGCAAAAATGCCAATAGATTAAGTTGATTGGGTGGCAAATGGGCATTGGACTCGCCTGCAGCCTTGCCCAGGGTTGTGCCAATGGTCTATCAAGGGCGCCAAATAATATGAGTTGCTTTCATCCGGCGGGTGGGACGGACGGATGAGAGAGTGGATGGGGACTAGTTTTACGCATGACGCCAAGCGCAATCCGGCGGGTTGTTCTCTTGATAGCCCTGGCGGTCTTGTCAGGCTGCAGCGGTATCCCGCGGGCCGGACCGGGCGAGCGGGCCATTACCGACCGCTCGGCTGACCTCGCCGGCTTTACCCTCATCGACATGGTGGCGGAGAATGTCGCGGATTACCGCGTGCAGGCATCGGCCGATGGTGCCGGAACAGCCGGCGTGCCAGCCGCGCCAGCTGTCGCGTTGTCCTCCGGTGACGTCCTGCGCGTAAGGGTTTCCGAGAGCAAGGAAGGCGGTCTTTTCGCGCCGCTCGCCGCCGGTGGTACGCTGTTCGACAATGTCAGGGTTGACCACAAGGGCACGATCTCCATTCCCTATGCCGGCCGGGTGAAGGTCGCGGGTCTCGACCCCCAGCGCGTCGAGGACCGTCTGCGCGCCCGGCTTGCCGGTGTCACCTTCGAACCGCAGGTCTATGTCGAACTCATCGCCGATCGCGGCTCGAGCGTGCTGGTCAGCGGCGAAGTCAAGGCCCCGGGCCGGTTCTCGATGATCGAAGGTCCGATGACGCTGATCGATGCGGTGTCACGGGCCGGCGGTTCCACCAAACCGGCTCATCAGGTGGATGTCATCGTGCGCCGTGGCAAGTCGGTCAAACGCATGTCCCTCGCCAAGGTGCAGAGCGGGCAGAATCAGCAACTGCGGGCCGGCGACGAGGTGATCCTTGAATCGAACGCCAAGGTGTTCAACGCTCTCGGCGCGGTCAAGCAGAGCGGCCAGGTCGAGTTCAGCAAGTCCAATCCGACGCTGCTCGATGCGCTGGCCCAGGTCGGCGGCCTCGACAATACCAATTCGAGCAACACTGGCGTCTTCGTCTTCCGGCTGCGCGAACCCAAAGCCTGGGTCGATGCCGACGGCAATTGGCAGGAAGGCCCGGTGATCTTCAAGTTCAACATGGCCAAGCCAGAGACCATGTTTCTGGCCCAGGCCTTCGGCATGAAGCCTGACGACACCATCTACATCACCAACGCACCGACGGTGGAGTGGACGCGGGCCTTGCAGCCGATCGCGCTGACTCTGGCAACCGTGCGCGGGTCCATTTCGGTCGGCTCGCAACTGACGAATTTCTGATCCTCCAGGGAGGTTGCCATGACCGTCGGCGTCTTCGGCAGCATCAACATGGATATCACCGCCTATATGGCGCGGCTGCCGAAACCCGGCGAGACGCTGCATGGCCACGAATACAAGCTGGGGTTGGGCGGCAAGGGCGCCAACCAGGCGGTGGCCGCCCGCAAGCTCGGATCGGGCGTTCATTTCATTTGCAGGCTTGGTGCCGACGATTTCTCGCGGCCGGCCGAGCGCGAACTCCAGTCTTACGGCGTCGATCTGACACTGGTCCGCCGCGATGAGGGCGGGGCCACCGGCATCGCCATCATCAATGTCGGCGAAGGAGGCGAGAACTACATCTCGCTCATTGGCGGCAGCAACCTCGCCATGGATTTGAGCGACGTCGAACGTGGCCGCGCAGCTCTGGACAAGACCAGCGTGCTGCTGCTGCAGCTCGAGGTGCCGCTGGCGGCCTCGCTGGCGGCCGCCGCCATCGTCAGAGCCCATGGCGGGACGGTCATCCTCGATCCGGCGCCGGCGCCACGCGACGGCCTTCCCGCAGACGTGCTGCAGGCGGTCGACATCATCACGCCCAACGAAACCGAGGCCGGCCTGATCCTGGGCTGGCAGCCGGCCAGCCTCGAAGAAGGCTTGCAGGCGGCGCGCGAACTCAGAACGCGCGGCGTGAAGATCGCGGTGGTGAAGCTCGGCGCCCGCGGCCTCGCCGTCGCTGCCGAAGGGCTCGAAGAGATCATTCCCGCCTTCAAGGTCACGGCCATCGATACGGTGGCGGCGGGCGACTGCTTCAACGGTGGGCTTGCCCATGCCCTCGAACAGGGGCAGCCGCTAGCGGCGGCCCTGCGCTTCGCCGCGGCTTGCGGAGCCTTGTCCACGACCAGGAAGGGCGCCTCCGCCGCAGCGCCAAGCCGGGCCGAGGTCGACGCCTTTCTCGCCGCCCAGGCCTGAGGCCAGCCCGCCGCCCTGACCTTCGCCGCGCTATTGAAAAGTACCGGTCACACAACCTTTACCGTCGCCGGATCCCAGTCTTTGGGTTGTGGATATTGCGGATTCATGTCTTCCAGCGTCTGCCGGACGATCCCCGCGATGGCGGCATTGCGCACCCAGTTGCGATCGGCCGGAATGACATGCCACGGCGCATGAGCCGTCGAGCAGCGCTGCAGGGCCATATCATAGGCCGCCATGTAGTCATCCCACAGGGCCCGGTCGTCGAGGTCGCCTGGATTGAACTTCCAGCGCTTGTCCGGATTGGCGATACGCTCGCGCAGGCGTTCGGCCTGCTCCTCCTTCGAGATATGCAGCATGAACTTGAGGATCGTCGTGCCGTTCTGGACCAGCAGCCGTTCGAATTGATTGATCTCTTCGTAGCGGCGCTCGATCGCCTCGGGACTTGCGAACTTCCTGACCTTGACCACCAGCACGTCCTCGTAATGCGAGCGGTTGAAGATGCCGATGTAACCCTTGGCCGGGCAGACCTTGTGCACGCGCCAGAGATAGTCGTGGGCAAGCTCGTCCGGGGCTGGCGCCTTGAACGGGTTCACCTGCACGCCGATCGGTCCGCACGTGTTGAACACGGCGCGCACCGTGCCATCCTTGCCGGCGCAGTCGATCCCCTGCAACACCACAAGCAGGGCGCGTTTCCCTTCGGCGAAGAGCCGGTCCTGCAGGGCGTCGATGGCCTTGGCATCCTCGGCGACCTGGGCCTTGGCCTGATCCTTGCCGGCGAAGGCCCCGCCGTCACGCGGATCACGATCAACGAGCCGGAAGGCCTTCCCCGGCTCAACCCTGAAGCGCGCGGACAAATCCGCCTTGTCTGCCATGATCTCCACCCCGAATTGTGACGAGGGGCGATCTTAGCCCCCTTGATTGCCGTTTGTCATCGCCCTATCCCGAAGGATACGCGACAGCCTGGAGTGAATGCATACCGTGACGACATCGAACAAGGCACAGATGGCCGCCGCCGCCTATCGCTTGCCGGCCATGGACCTGGACTTCCTGCTGGGGGACACCACGCGGGGACTCCGCTTTCAGCTCGAATACCAGAAGGCCGAGGAACATCTGCGGTCGTGGGGCGTTGCCACCACCGTGGTGGTCTTCGGCTCGGCGCGGGTTCAGGAGGGCGACGGCACCGGCTGGTACGAAGCGGCACGGGCCTTCGGCCGCATCTGCTCGGAAGAAGGCGGTGCCAAGCTCGATGGCCGCCTGCCGCGCGAGAACGTGATCGCCACCGGCGGCGGACCGGGAATCATGGAGGCGGCGAACCGAGGCGCCCACGACGTCGACGCACCGTCGATCGGCTACAACATCACCCTGCCGATGGAACAGGAGCCCAACGCCTTTTCGACACCCGATCTCACCTTCCGCTTCCACTATTTTGCCATGCGCAAGATGCACTTTGCGATGCGGGCGTCGGCGCTGGTGGTGTTCCCCGGCGGATTCGGCACCATGGATGAGCTGTTCGAGATCCTCACGCTCCGCCAGACCGGCAAGATGGATGATGCCCTGCCGGTGGTGCTGTACGACACGGCGTTCTGGAAATCGGCGATCAATTTCGAGCATTTTGCCGAGACCCGGATGATCAACCGCACCGATCTCGACCTGTTCGGCTTTGCCGATTCACCACAGGCCGCGTGGGACGAGTTGATCCGGCGCGGCCTCAAGATTCCCAAGGAGTGACACCATGTCGATTCGCCTGAGGTTCCATGGCGCGGCCCGCACCGTTACCGGGTCCTGCTACCTGCTTGAAGCTGGGGCCTCGCGGCTTCTGATCGACTGCGGCATGTTCCAGGGCTCCAAGACGGAACGCGAACTGAACTACCGCGACTTCCCTTTCGATCCCACCAAGATCGACGCGATGATCCTCACGCACGCCCATATCGACCATTCCGGGTTGATTCCGAAGCTGGTCAAGCATGGCTACGGCGGCCCCATCCACTGCACCCCGCCGACCGCCGACCTCTGTGGCATCATGCTGCCGGACAGCGGCTACATCCAGGAAATGGAAGTCAAGTATCTCAACCAGCGGCGCAGCAAGCGCGGGCTCGACGTGGTGGAGCCGATCTACACCTTCGACGATGCCATGCGCAGCCTCGACAGCTTCAAGGGCACCGCCTACGAGACCTGGTTCGAGCCGGTGCCAGGTGTCCGGGCGCGGTTCTGGAATGCCGGCCATCTGCTCGGCTCGGCCTCGATCGAGATCGAGGTGGCCCGTGGCAAGGACAATCCGCTGCGCATCCTGTTCTCGGGCGACATCGGTCCCGACAACAAGATGCTGCAGCCCGACCCCGAAGCACCCACGAAATTCGATTTCGTCATCTGCGAATCGACCTATGGCGGCCGTGACCGGTTCGAACGTTCGGAAGAGGCCCGGCGCGCCATCCTTGCACGCGAGGTCAACGAGGCGGCAGACCGCAAGGGCGCCCTGCTGATCCCGTCTTTCGCCGTCGAGCGCACCCAGGAGATCGTCACCGACCTGGTGCTGCTGATGGAGCGGGGGCAGGTTCCCCACGCCAACATCTTCATCGACTCGCCCCTGGCCAGCAAGGCCACGCGCATCTTCATCCGGCACGCCGGGTCGCTTGAACATGGCAGCGACCTGCGCCGCGCCTTCGAGTCACCCTTCGTGCGCTCGACCGAAAGCGTGGAGGACTCCAAGGCCCTGGCCAGGTTCTCAGGCTTCCGCATCATTGTCGCTGCCAGCGGCATGTGCGAGGCCGGCCGCATCCGCCACCATCTCAAGAATCATCTGTGGCAGGCCTCCACAACGGTGCTGCTGGCCGGTTTCCAAGCCGCTGGCACGCTTGGCCGGATCCTCGAAGACGGTGCCGAGACCGTGACCATCATGGGCGAGACCATCAGCGTCAAGGCCGCGATCCGGCGCATCGAGGATTACTCGGGCCACGCCGACGGCCCCGAACTGGTGCAGTGGGTCAAGGAACGCCTGCCGATCGGGCGCTCGATCTTCCTGACCCACGGCGAAGACGAAGGCCAGAAAGCGCTGGAGGCCGATCTCCAGGCGATCGACGTTCCGCGCGACTGTATCCTCCGGCCGCGCCTCGACGACGTCTACGACCTCACCGGCGAAGCCTGCGCCCTGATTGCCGAGGAGACGCGGCCGCGCATCGATCCCGCGATGGTGGCCCATATCGACAGCCATCACGACATGGCGGACCTTATTCTGGACATCCAGGAGGTGGTCAACCGGGCCGCGGACGAGAAATCGCGGTCGGTTATCCTGCGGCGTCTGCGGCGCGCCCTCACCGGCGATGGCGGCGGCGACAAGGGCCGCAGGCGGTCGCCGCTGTCCGGCCCGTCACGGCGGGCCCGCGGCTGGGACGAAGGTTGAAGCAGGATGAATTTTGGCGGACCCACCAATAGTCGTCAGAGCTGATCGCCGCTTCAATGCTTGTGCATCATATGATCCCCAGGCGGTTCCGCCTTGGCCCATGACGCACCACAGCAACAACCGCGAAGCATCAGCGCCGGAGAGCCCGGACTTCCGCCACCAGCGCGTCCTTTTCCTCGGGCGAGAGTTCGCGCCAGTCGCGGTCCTCGAGGCCCGCGGCCAGCGCCCAGAGCAAGTTTAGAGAGGCGAATTTGGGCCGCAGCGCCTTCACCCGCGCGTAGGCTTTGACCGCACCCAGCGCGGCGAGCTCGTCCAGCGTGCGGATGCCTGCCTCGGCCAGCATCAGTGCCGACTTCGGACCAAGGTTGCGCAGGGCGGAAACCGGACGGTTATTTGCCCGCTGCCTCGATGGCATCCTCGAAGCTCCTGAGGCCAGTCGCCGGCGCCGAAACCAGCACCGCCATGTTGCCGGGACGGTGCTCGTTCTTCCACATCTTCATGTGCGCCTTGGGAATGTCGCGCCAGGCATAGACCTCCGACATGCACGGATCGATGCGCCGCGCCTGAACCAACTTGTTGGCCGAGGACGCCTGCATGAGATTGGCGAAATGCGAACCCTGCACGCGCTTCTGGTGCATCCACAGATAGCGCGCATCCATGGTGAGATTGTAGCCGGTAGTGCCGGCGCAGATCACCACCATGCCGCCGCGCTTGACGATCAGCACCGAAACCGGAAAGGTCGACTCGCCGGGATGCTCGAACACCATGTCGACGTTGTTGCCCTTGCCGGTGAAGGCCCAGATCGCCTTGCCGAATTCGCGCGCCGCCTTCATCCAGTCATTGTATTCGCTGGTTCCGACCTTCGGCATCTGGCCCCAGCACTGGAAGTTCTTGCGGTTGATGACGCCGCGCGCGCCGAGCTGCGTGACGAAATCGGTCTTGTCGTCATCCGAGATGACGCCGATGGCATTGCCGCCAGCCGTCGCAATCAGCTGAATCGCCATGGAGCCCAGACCCCCCGAGGCGCCCCACACCAGCACGTTCTGGCCAGGCTTCAGCGTATGCGGGCGATGGCCGAACAGCATGCGGTAGGCGGTGGCCAGCGTCAGCGTGTAGCAGGCCGATTCCTCCCAGGTAAGGTGCTGCGGACGCGGCAGCAACTGGCGCGCCTGCACCCGGGCGAACTGGGCAAAAGAGCCGTCCGGTGTTTCATAGCCCCAGATCCGCTGCGATGCCGAGAACATCGGATCGCCGCCATTGCACTCCTCGTCGTCGCCGTCATCCTGGTTGCAATGGACCACCACCTCGTCGCCCACCTTCCAGCGTTTCACTTTGGCGCCAACCGCATAGACGATGCCCGAGGCATCGCTGCCGGCGATGTGAAAAGGGTTCTTGTGGCCGTCGATCGGCGAGATCGGCTTGCCGAGCGCGGCCCAGACGCCATTGTAATTGACGCCCGCGGCCATCACCAGGATGAGGCACTCATCCTCGCCGATAGCCCAGGTGGGAACGACCTCGACCTGCATGGCGGTATCCGGCGCGCCGTGCCGTTCCTGGCGAATGCACCAGGCATACATCTTTGACGGCACATGGCCCAGCGGCGGGATCTCACCAACCTCATAGAGGTCCTTCATCGGCTGGTTGGCATTGGCGCTGGCAGGCACGGTCGGAGCGGCGGCGGTCATGGTTCAGTCTCCCTGTTGGGGGCATCCTACAGGAAGGCTAAACCATTTTGCACCGCAACAAAAGTCCAGTATCGCCCAGATCCCCGGACCAGATCAGGACACCTTGATGGCGGCCACCACATCCTTCTCGTCAACGACGGTGGCGCCAATGCGAAGCGCCGGCCTTGCCGCAGTGACATGCAGGGCTGGCTTCTCGCCGGTAAGGAAGAACTCGATCGAGGCCAGCGCTTCACGCAATCCCGCAATGCCATTGGCGAAAGAGAAGCGTGTGGCCGCAAGATCGTGGACCGACTTGGACATGGCAGTCCACGCGGCCTCGTCATGATAGAGTTTGGCAATACCTGTCACCCACTCTTCGGGCTTGGTCGCTATGACCGCGTCAAGGCCGTCACGCAGGCCGATGCCTTCGGCGGCGATCGGTGACAATACCGAGGGAATGCCCGCTGAAATGCAGTCGAGCACCTTGCCTTTCATACCGGCGCCCGAGAGCAGCGGCGCCACGAAGACGCGGGCATTGTCGAAGACCTCGGACACCTCGCGCACATAGCCCTTGATGATGACGTCGGCGCTGGCGAGGGCCTCCACCTCCGGCGGCATGGCGCTGCCATAGATGAGGAACCTGACGCCCGGCACCTGGGTACGGAGCAGCGGCATGACTTCGTCGGCAAAGAACTTCACCGCCGCGACATTGGGCGTATGGCCGAACCCGCCCAAGAAGGCGACATCGGCGCGTTCCTTGAACGGCTTGACGACCGGCGCGGGATCGATGACCCAGGGAACGATTCCGGTCTTCGGCCCGCGCACCACATGGCTGGTGATCACCGCCTGCTCGATACTGCTGTAGGACAGGACCAGTTCGGCCTGGGACAGCGCCGCAATCTCGGCATTGCGGGTGGCGATCGCCGCATCGAGTCCGCCATCGTCGCGCGCCGATATCGCGTCCCGAATCTGGCGAAGGAAATGCAGATCGGCGACGTTGATCACCACCCGGGCATTGCGGGCAAATCGCTTCAGCGGCCCCAGCACCTGCTCGGCCACGCCGTAGCGGGTGATATAGGCGAGATCGAATTCCTCGCCGCGATCACGCAGGAAGCTCACGATATCGGGATAGAACGGCGAGTGGATGGTCTCGACCCCGAGACGCTGAAGGGTCTGGGTGTGGCGGCCGAGGTAGGCCATGTTGAGCGGCACAAAGGTGACCTTGCAGCCCAGCGCCTGGAACATGCGGATTTCCTGGATGGCCGCATAGGAGCCTGCATCACGGTCGATGCGGGGAAACTCGGCATCGAAGAACACCACCCGTTTGGTAACGCCGCGGTCCTTGGCGAGATCGACATCCTTACCAACCTTGCCATTGCCGGCAAACAGCGCCGACCACTTGCGCTTGAACTTGGGGCGGTTGATTTCCTGGAACCGCTTGAGCCCCGAAGAGGCCGTCTGGTCGGTGCCGTTGGACAGTCCTTCATAGTGGACAACCAGCGACGCCGGCGCGAACACCACTTTCTTGCCGGCATTCCTGACCTTGAAGGCGAGATCGGTGTCCTCGAAATAGGCCGGCGCGAACTCCTTGCTGAACCCCCCCAGGTCCTTCCAGAGCGCGGTGGGGATCATGATCGCAGCGCCCGAAAGGTAATCGCACTGGCGGGTATAGGAAAACCGCGGATCGGCTGGGTTGCCACGGCGGCCGTAATTCCAAGGATCGCCCGTCTCCCACACGATGCCGCCGGCTTCCTGCAAGGGTCCGTCCGGATAGATGAGCTTCGATCCCGCCAGGCCGACGTTGTCGAAATTCTCGAAGACAAACAGCAGCTCGTCGAGCCAATGGGCCGTGGGCTCGGTATCGTTGTTCAGGAAAACGATGTATTTGCCGCGGGCTTCAGCCGCACCTGCGTTGCAGGCGCCGACGAAGCCGAGAGCTGTGTCGTTGCGTACATAGACGACACCGGGCGCCACGTCCGGCAGGCGGGTCGTGGTGTCCTTCGATCCGTCGTCAACTACGATCACTTCGAAGCTGGCGGCGTTCGCCGCGAACAGAAGGGCCGCCAGACAGACATAGGTCACATCGAACTTGTTGTGAGCCGGAATGACGATCGAGACCTCCGGGTCTTTAACTTTGGGAAACGGCAGGCGGCGGAACGTCTTGCGCGGCTTGTCGAAGCCTTCGACAATGATGTCGTGAAGCTCCTGCCGGCCGGGAGCACCCTTCACCGAGTTGCCCGGCGCATCGGTGGCGAGTGACTTGTACCGGTAGGCCGCGATCGGCGCCATATGCGCGGGAAGCGGCATGCCGGCATATTTCTGCAGGGCGTCCCATGGTGTCAGACCCACCGGGCCCAAGGCCGCGAACTGCCCCAGCGACTGGCCCGACTGGCCGAGCCGCAATTCGAAAAGATGCGGGCGGCCGTCACAGGCCGACAGCGGCAGCGGAATGCGAATCTGACCCGAACCGGCCTGCGAGAAGAACGATCCATCCACCGCCTGGCCATCGATGAACAATGAGACAGACACGGCATTGCTCCAGCTCGGCGGCAACTGCACATGGCCAACCGCCGTGGAGCCTTCCAGGCCGAAGAGGACGGCCTTGCAGCGCATCGCTTCCGGCAGTGCCACCCGAATTGCCTTGCTGCTTTCTCCGGTCAGGCGGTTGCGCACCGCAACACGATGGAAATCGCCGTCGAGGGCTTCCCCCGGAATCGGCACATTGCAGATGAAGAACCGGTCGCTGGTGCCGCAAAACAGCTCCATGACCATGGCTTCGGGCAGATCGGCCTCAAGCTTCGCAAAATTGACCGGCTCTGCGCTGCGGCACAGCGCGGGCTGGGTAAAGAACAGGAAGCTGTCGGGGCCTAAGGCGGTCAGGCCCTTCTCGATCTCGACCCGGACGGTCGCTGCACCCGCCGGCGCGCGGGCGGTGAGATGCACCTGGGAATAGTCCTCGGGCTTGCGGCCGCCAAGGCGCGTCTCGGGAACCGGGGTCTCGAAGCTGCGCAACTCCCGCGAATCGGAATCGCGGAAGGTCATGCGGATGCGGCCCTCGCTCCGGTGCAGGCCGAAAAGCGCCTGGAACGTGTAGCTGGCACCAGGAAGAACGGCCAGGTCGGCACCCTCAAGAGGGCAATGGAAGGTGATCACCGTAGGCCGCTCGTCATCGCCGGCCTTGGTCATCACATAGGCCGTATTGCCCTTGTCGAGCGTCCATTCCGGACCGACGTTCTTGAGAACCGGCGCCTCTGCCGTTCCGGCCGAAGCGATCCACAGCAGCGCGTCAAGCGACAATTGACTGTCGATGATCCGATTGATGCGGCCAGGCCGCGAGGCAGTCGCCTCGGGAACGATGGCGCCCGCGAAGTGTCCGTCGACCTCGTAGTCGAACCCCGCTGCCACATCGCTGCCGATCACCCGGAGGCTGCCGACATAGCGGTCGAAATGAAGCATGATGCCAGATTGGGCTGATGGATCGATCAAATTCATCGTCTTCTCACGTCGCTGCAGAAAAGGTGTCCTCCATAAGACAGATGCCCCGGCAATGCCAGCCTTAAGCACCATGCCGGACGATGGCGATCGCCTTCCGGCTGCCACTCGAAATTTGACCATTTGAACAAAATCTGTCATCCTCGATAGACAAAGACGTGACAAGCTTCAGGAGGAAGCACCGATGGCGGCGGCAAAGGGACCCGATATCGCGGGCAAGCGGCTTTCCAAGGCAGATTATGCGGCGAATTTCGCCGATCTGCACCCACCGCTGAATGCTCATGAGGCGCTGGTCGAAAGCGACCGCTGCTATTTCTGCCATGATGCACCCTGCATGACAGCCTGCCCCACCTCGATCGACATTCCCATGTTCATCCGCCAGATCCAGACCGGGCATGCAAAGAGTGCGGCCCGGACGATCTTCGACCAGAATATCCTCGGCGGCATGTGCGCCAGGGTCTGCCCGACCGAGACCCTGTGCGAGGAAGCCTGCGTCCGTGAGACGGCAGAGGGCAAGCCCGTAAAGATCGGGCAACTGCAGCGCTATGCCACTGACAGTGCCATGGCCGAGGCAAAACACCCCTACACAAGGGGCCGGAAAACCGGGCGGCGCGTCGCCGTGGTCGGCGCCGGCCCGGCTGGCCTCGCCTGCGCCCATCGCCTAGCCATGCACGGCCATGAGGTGACGATCTTCGAAGCCCGCAAGAAGTCTGGCGGACTCAACGAGTTCGGCATCGCCGCCTACAAGGCGGTCGGCGGTTTCGCCCAAAAGGAGGTCGACTTCGTGCTGGGCATCGGCGGCATCACCATCGAGCATGGCAAGGCGCTGGGCAGGAAGCTGAAGCTGACCGAGCTTCAGAAGGCCTACGATGCCGTGTTCCTCGGTCTTGGCCTTCAGGGCGTTAACGCCCTCGGCGCAAAGGATGAAGACGCTGATGGTATCGAGGACGCAGTCGATTACATTGCCGAATTGCGCCAGGCCAAGGACCTGGCGAAACTACCGGTGGGACGCCGGGTGCTGGTGATCGGCGGCGGCATGACGGCCATCGACGTGGCCGTCCAGTCGAAGCTGCTCGGCGCCGAGGACGTGACCATCCTCTACCGGCGCGGAGCGGCCCAGATGAAGGCCAGCCCCTACGAACAGGACCTGGCCCAGACCAGCGGGGTGAAGATCAAGCACTGGGTGGCCCCGAAGAAAGTGCTGGTCAAGGACGGCCGGGCCGTTGGATTGCGCTGCGAATACATGCAGGAGGAGAAGGGCAGGCTCGCCGGTACCGGTGAAACCTTTGATCTCGCGGCCGACATGATCTTCAAGGCCATCGGCCAGACCTATGTCGACGTGCTGGGCGGATCGATCGCCCTCGAGGCCGGCCGCATCAGGACCGATATCGAGGGCCGGACCTCGGTCGCGGGAATCTGGGCCGGCGGCGACTGCGTGGCCGGTGGCCAGGACCTGACCGTCGCCGCCGTCGACGACGGCAGGCGGGCGGCCGAATCGATCAACACATTCCTGATGGGCTGAGGAGAGAGACCATGGCTGACCTGCGCAGCAATTTCGTCGGCATCAAG
>JAGRLX010000051.1 GCA_020441605.1 Alphaproteobacteria bacterium | reverse complement strand
CACGGCACCCAGCAGATCAACCAGGCCCAGATGGATCGCTGGTCGATCATCTCGGTGCTGAACTACCTGCCCCACGCCCAGGAAACCAACATCGTCCTGTCGAAGAACAAGAGCTATGCCAACGAGAAGGGCCGAAAGACCATCGCCAACATGGTGCGGGTCGCCGATCTCACCCGCAATGCCTTCATCCAGGGCGACCTGTCGACGGTGATGAGCCCGCGCACGGTCATCACCTGGGCCGAGAACGCCGAGATCTTCGGTGATGTCGGCTTCGCGTTCCGGGTGACCTTCCTGAACAAATGCGATGAACTGGAACGTAGTGTCGTGGCCGAGTTCTATCAGCGCTGCTTTGGCGAGGAATTGCCCGAATCCTCCGCCCATGTGGCGATTGCGTGAGGCTGAACAGGAATGGCCGCTGACAAGGATTCACCGGCTGGAGAATTCAAGCGCGTTCTGACGATCGCCATGAAGACGATCGCCGAAGACCCGGAGTTGACCGTGGCCTTCGGCAGCGACCAGCCATCGCTGGCTGGCAACCGCGCCAAGCTGCCCCAGGTGAGCAACGAGCTGAAGTCGGGCGAGGTCGCCATCGTTCGCGGCCTCTCCGACAGCTTCTCGCTGCGCGTCGCCAATCATTCCGACAAGATCCACGCCCATTACCGGCCGCAGGGCAAGAATGCCCGGGCGGTCTTCGAATCGGTCGAACAGGCCCGCATCGAAGCACTGGGCGCCAATGCCATGCCAGGCATGGCCGCCAATCTGACGGCCATGCTGGATGATCGCTACCGCCGCAAGGACGTGGCCCGCTACACCGATCGCAAGGATGCCCCGCTGGAGGACGCCGTCGCTCTCATCGTACGCGAGAAGCTCACCGGTGCGCCTCCGCCCGAAGCTGCCCAGACGATGGTCGATCTGTGGCGCGACTGGATCGAAGACAAGGCCAAGGTCCAGCTGTCACACCTGACCGACAACATCCACGACCAGGCCGCGTTCAGCCGCATGTCGCGCGACATCATCGCCGCCCTCGACATGGCCGAGGAACTTGGCGACGACCCCGACCAGTCCGACGATAGCGACGACAACGATGAGGCCGAGCCCGATTCTGGCGAGCGCCAGGAGACACCGGAAGGTCAGGAGGAGCAGAGCCAGCAGCAGGCCATGGAGGAACTCCAGGATGCCGAGGGCGAATCCGAGGCGGCCGAGATGGACGCCCAGCAAATGGAGGTCGACGAGCAGCCCGACGACCAGGAGGGCGAGGAAGAAGCCGAGGGCGAGGAGCCCTGGCGGCCTCAGCTTCCCTTTGGCTCTCTCTCCAACGAAAATTTCTATAAGGTCTTCACCAACCAGTTCGACGAGGAAATCAGCGCCGAGGATCTGTGCGATGCGGAAGAATTGACGCGGCTGCGCAACTATCTCGACAAACAGCTTTCGAATCTCCAGGGCGTGGTCGCCCGCCTGGCCAACCGGCTGCAGCGGCGCCTCATGGCCCAGCAAAACCGCTCCTGGGATTTCGATCTCGAGGAAGGCGTGCTCGACGCCGCCCGGCTCACCCGCGTGGTGATCGACCCGATGCACCCCCTGTCCTTCAAGGTGGAGCAGGATACCCAATTCCGCGACACCGTGGTGACCTTGCTGCTCGACAATTCAGGCTCGATGCGCGGCCGGCCTATCACCGTCGCCGCCACTTGCGCCGATATTCTTGCCCGCACCCTGGAACGCTGTGGCGTCAAGGTCGAGATCCTCGGCTTCACCACCCGGGCCTGGAAGGGCGGCCAATCGCGCGAGAAGTGGCTGGCCTCCAACAAGCCCGCCAATCCTGGCCGCCTGAACGACCTGCGGCATATCATCTACAAGTCTGCCGACATGCCGTGGCGCCGTGCCCGGCGCAATCTCGGTCTGATGATGCGCGAGGGCTTGCTCAAGGAGAACATCGACGGCG
>JAGRLX010000050.1 GCA_020441605.1 Alphaproteobacteria bacterium | reverse complement strand
CACGCTCGACGGCGCCAATGTCGAAATTCGCGACCATGTCGGCGCGGAAAATATCTTCATCTTCGGACTGACGGCGGAGGAAGTCGCGGCTCGCCGCAACGGCGGCTATGATGCCGGCGCGGCGATCGAATCCTCGGCCGAGCTGAAGGGTGTGCTGGACGCTCTTGCCTCCGGCGTGTTCTCACCCAACGACCATGCCCGTTACCGGCCCATCGCGGATTCGCTCTATCACGGTGACTGGTTCATGGTGGCCGCCGACTTCGAGGCCTATTCCGCCGCCCAGCGCGAAGCCGATGCACTGTGGTCGAAACCCGGGGACTGGACGGAAAAGGCAATCCTCAATACGGTGCACATGGGATGGTTCTCGTCCGACCGGACAATCAGGGACTATGCCCGCGATATTTGGCATGTGTCGGTTGACTAGGAGTTGATGCCATGGCCGAGTCCGCCTGGAAGACCGACGGCGCCGAAGTGGCCGCCATCGTATCGGGCCGGCATGGCGATCCTTTCAGCTGCCTCGGGCTCCATTGGATCGGTCGCCAGTGGATCGCGCGGGCCTTTGTGCCTGGCGCCGAGTCCCTCGATGTCCACACCCTTGATGGCACCTTGGCGGGAAGCCTTGGCCGCAGCCACGACAGCGGTTTCTTCGAAGGACCGGTGGAGATCAAGGGCCGTCAGATCCTTCACTACACGGCCGCCAATGCCATGGGCCGTTGGGAACTGGTTGACGCTTACCTCTTCGGGCCGGTTCTCGGTCCCCTCGACGATTACTACATGGCGGAAGGCAACCACCTGCGCCTCTACGACAAGCTGGGTGCCCATTGCCTGCGCCATCAGGGCTTCGACGGTGTCCATTTCGCGGTCTGGGCGCCCAATGCCGAACGGGTGTCGGTGGTCGGCGACTTCAATCAATGGGACGGGCGGCGTCATGTTATGCGCAAGCGTCTCGACATCGGTGTCTGGGAGATCTTCGTTCCCGGTGCCATCGAAGGCCAGGGCTACAAATACGAATTGCTTGGGCGCGACGGAAATCTCCTGCCGCTGAAGAGTGATCCCTTCGGTTTCCATGCCGAACTGCGGCCCAAGACCGCCTCACGCGTCGCCCGGACCGATGGCTTCGTCTGGACCGACGAGACCTACCTGCGTCATCGTGCGGCGCAAGATCGGCGGCGGGTCCCCGTGTCGATCTACGAGGTTCATCTCGGGTCGTGGAAGCGCAAGGACGGCGACCTCTTCCTCACTTATGACGATCTGGCCGCCGAGCTGATCCCCTATGTCGTGGACATGGCCTACACCCATATCGAACTCCTGCCGGTGACGGAGCATCCCTTCGATCCGTCGTGGGGCTATCAGCCAACCGGCCTCTATGCGCCGACCTCGCGTTTTGGTGATCCGGCCGGCTTTGCCCGCTTCGTCGACAAGGCCCATGCGGCCGGCATCAGCATCATTCTCGATTGGGTGCCGGCCCATTTCCCCACCGACGAACATGGCCTGGCCCGGTTTGATGGCACCGCGCTCTACGAGCACGAGGACCCGCGCCAGGGCTATCATCCCGACTGGAACACGGCGATCTACAACTTCGGCCGCAAGGAAGTGAATAGTTTCCTGCTCAACAATGCGCTGTTCTGGCTCGAGCGCTATCATCTCGACGGCCTGCGCGTCGATGCCGTGGCCTCGATGCTCTACCTCGATTACTCCCGCAAGGAGGGCGAATGGATCCCCAACAAGTATGGAGGCCGCGAAAATCTTGAAGCCATTTCGTTCCTGCAGCGCGTGAACCACGAGGCCTACGGCCAGAACCCCGGTATCGTCACCATTGCCGAGGAATCGACCGCCTTTCCCGGCGTGTCGAAGCCGTCGCACACCGGCGGTCTTGGGTTCGGCTTCAAATGGAACATGGGCTTCATGCATGACACGCTGGAATATCTGAAGCGTGACCCGGTCCATCGCACCCATCATCACAATGAGCTGACCTTCGGCCTGCTCTATGCCTTTTCGGAGAACTTCGTTCTGCCGCTGTCCCATGACGAAGTTGTCCATGGCAAGGGCTCGCTGCTGGCCAAGATGGCGGGCGACGACTGGCAGAAATTCGCCACGCTGCGCGCCTACTATGCCTTCATGTGGGGCTATCCCGGAAAGAAGCTCCTGTTCATGGGCCAGGAAATGGCGCCCTGGACCGAGTGGTCGGAGGCGCGCAGTCTCGATTGGCATCTTCTCGATCATGCGCCGCACAAGGGCGTACAGTCACTGGTGCGCGACCTGAACCGGCATTACCGCGTCCACCCGGCGCTCCATGCCCGCGACTGCGAGCCCGAAGGCTTCGAATGGATGATCGCCGACGATCGCCAGAATTCGGTCTATGCCTGGGTGCGCCATTCCGGTGGCGCCGCGCCGCCCATTGCGGTGGTGAGCAACTTCACGCCGGTGCCGCGCGAGGATTATCAGTTGCCGTTGGTTGCCTCCGGCCGCTGGCGCGAGATCCTCAACACCGATGCCGCCTCCTACGGTGGCTCGGGCAAGGGCAACATGGGTGCCGTTACCGCGACAGCCGAACCAAGCCACGGCAAGCCGGCCTGCGCACGCATTGTTCTGCCGCCGCTTGCTACACTGTATTTCATCCACGAGCCCTGAGAATGGCCGGGAGACCTTGGGAGAAACCGCATGTCTGAGCTACGCAAGAATTCGCCGATCGCCCGCGATGCAATGGCCTATGTTCTCGCTGGAGGGCGCGGGAGCCGTCTCATGGAATTGACCGACAAGCGCGCCAAGCCCGCGGTTCCGTTCGGCTGCAAGTCGCGCATCATCGATTTTGCCCTGTCCAATGCGCTCAATTCCGGCATCCGCCGCATCGGCGTCGCCACCCAGTACAAGNNTACAAGGCCCACAGCCTGATCCGCCACATGCAGCGGGGCTGGAACTTCTTCCGCCCGGAACGCAACGAGAGTTTCGATATTCTGCCCGCATCCCAGCGTGTCTCCGAAGACCAATGGTATGCCGGCACGGCCGATGCCGTATTCCAGAACCTCGACATCATCCTCAGCTACCGTCCGAAATACATGGTCATCCTGGCGGGCGACCACATCTACAAGATGGACTACGAGTTGATGCTGCAGCAGCATGTCGACTCCGGCGCCGACGTCACCATCGGCTGCCTGGAGGTGCCACGCATGGAAGCGACCGGCTTTGGCGTCATGGCGGTCGACGTGAAGGACCGCATCACCGCCTTCGTCGAGAAGCCCAAGGACCCGCCGGGCATTCCCGGAAACCCCGGCATGGCGCTTGCCTCCATGGGCATCTATGTGTTCGAAACGTCTGCGCTGGCCGAACATCTGCGCCGCGACGCCGCCGACAAGACCTCCAGCCGTGACTTCGGCAAGGACATCATCCCCTACATCGTCAAGCACGGCAAGGCGGTGGCCCACCGCTTCACCAATTCCTGCGTGCGCTCGGCCCAGGAAACCGAAGCCTATTGGCGTGATGTCGGAACCGTCGACGCCTATTGGGAGGCCAATATCGACCTCACCGAAACCCTGCCTGCCCTCGATCTTTACGAGCAGGACTGGCCGATCTGGACCTACAGCGAGGTCACTCCGCCCGCCAAGTTCGTCCACGATCTCGAAGGCCGGCGCGGCAGTGCGGTCGCCTCGCTGGTCTCGGGCGGCTGTATTGTATCGGGCGCCGCCATCAAGCGGGCCATGCTGTTCACCAATGTCCGGGTCAATTCCTTCTCCTCTCTGGAAGAAGCGGTGGTCCTGCCCAATGTCGTGATCAATCGAAATGCCAGCCTCAAGAAGGTGGTGATCGACAGCCGCGTCGTCATACCCGAAGGCCTGGTGGTGGGCGAGGATCCGGAGCTTGATGCCCGGCGTTTCCGCCGCACCGCCAATGGCGTCTGCCTGATCACCAAGCCGATGATCGACCGGCTCTCCGCATGAAGGTCCTGTCTGTCGCGTCCGAGATCTATCCGCTGGTCAAGACCGGCGGCCTGGCCGATGTCGCGGGAGCCCTGCCGGCGGCACTGGCGCCGCAATCCGTGTCGATGCGCAGCATGGTGCCAGGCTATCCGGCGGTCATGGCCGCGCTGGAAAATCCGGAACGCCTGTACAGCTACGACAACCTTTTCGGTGGTCCCGTCCATCTGCTGGGTGGGACGGCAAAGGGCCTCGAGATCATCGCCGTCGACGCGCCCCACCTCTATGACAGGGCCGGCAACATCTATCTCGGTGCCGACGGCAAGGACTGGCCGGACAATGCCCAGCGCTTTGCTGCCCTGTCGCGGGCCGCGGCCGACGTCGCCGCCGGGGCCATCGCCGGCTACCGGCCGGATATCCTGCACCTCCACGACTGGCAGGCGGCGCTGGCCGCAGTCTACGTGAAGTTCTTCGGTGGGCCGAAGACCCTGCTGACGGTCCACAACATCGCCTTCCAGGGCCAGTTCCCGGCTTCGCTCTTCGCCGTCCTGCAATTGCCGCCAGCCGCCTTTGCCATCGATGGCGTCGAATATTATGGCAGCGTCAGCTTCCTGAAGGGCGGGCTTGCCACGGCTGATGCCATTTCGACCGTCAGCCCATCCTATGCCCAGGAAATCTGCACGCCTGAGTATGGCATGGGGCTCGATGGCCTGTTGCGTGCCCGCCGGTCGGTGTTGAGTGGCATCGTCAACGGCATCGACACCTCGGTATGGAACCCCGAGACTGATGCCGCCGTGCCGGCCACCTATGACGCCGGCACCCTTGACCGCCGTCAGGTGAACAAGCGCGCCATCGAGAAGCGCTTCGGCCTCGAAACTGGCGACGGCATTCTGCACTGTGTCGTCAGTCGCCTGACCTGGCAGAAAGGCATGGACATCTTTGCCGGCACGCTCGACGGGATGGTCGCGTCGGGCGCAAGACTGGCGCTGATCGGCACCGGCGAACCGGGGATCGAAATGGCGGTACTGGCGGCGGCCGAGGCGCACAAGGGCCGCATCGGCGTCGTCACTGCTTATGACGAGGGCCTGTCGCATCTCTTGCAGGCCGGCGCAGACACCATTCTGGTCCCATCCCGCTTCGAGCCCTGCGGACTGACACAGCTCTATGGCCTGCGCTACGGCTGTGTGCCGATCGTGGCCCGCACTGGCGGCCTTGCCGACACTGTGATCGATGCCAATGACGCCGCCCTTCATGCTGGCGTCGCCACCGGCTTCCAGTTTTCGCCAGTCGATGCGCCCGCACTGGAGCATGCGCTATCGCGGGCCACCCGGCTCTTCGCCAACCGCAAGGCCTGGGCCAACATGCAGCGGCACGGCATGGCTTCTGACGTGTCGTGGGAGCGTAGCGCTGCCGACTATGCAGACCTCTATCGCAGTCTTGTCAAACCCTGAGGGTGCCAGATGATCGAAACCGTCACCACCACGCCTTTCGATGGTCAGAAGCCCGGAACCTCGGGCTTGCGCAAGAAGGTGCCCGTCTTCCAGCAGCCCCGCTATGCGGAGAATTTCATACAATCGATCTTCGATGCCCAGGAGGGCTTTGCCGGCACCACGCTGGTGATCGGCGGCGACGGCCG
>JAGRLX010000398.1 GCA_020441605.1 Alphaproteobacteria bacterium | reverse complement strand
TCGTAGTTGGCCACTGGTATGCCTTTCAGGTGGTCGGAGGCTTCCGATCCGTGGTTTGTTTGCTCCTTGCCTGAGGCTGATTCTGCTTCTGATTCAGCGTATCGTTGCGAGAAACCTCGCCAGAGTTGAGTTTATTGTCAGCCACGGATTGGCCATTGGAACAAGATCATTGCGGATCGCCGCGGCTTCCCCATCCAGGTTTGCGCCTTACGCTTACATGGGGCGCGAAAGACGTTGTATCGCACCTGGCGGGGAAGCCGCGACGCTGGTGCCGGGAAAATAGTGCACCAGAGGGGAGGCAGACTTGATCGGATCGTCGGGGGATGGAGGTCCGATCAAATCTACCAACGCGTAAATTCAGATATTGATCAATCAAATCACCTCTCAGCGAATATCGGGAAACGTGCCTTTATGAGATGGTACGTCGTAGAGACCCGGTCCCTTCTTCAGGCTCTCGGAATAGTAGAAGTCAGCGTCGTATTCCTTGTCCTTCCAGACATACCAGTCGTCATCGCGTTGGACATCTTCGTATTCAAAGATCAGAATTTCGCCGCCCGGCTCCTTGCCATTGTTGCTTACATGGTGCTCGATATGATCGTGGGCGATCCAGCGGCCGGGATTGTTCATGCGAATGATGACGTCGTAGCGTTCACCTGGACTGAGATGCAGCGTGTCCGCCTTGAAGGGTTTGTCGAGCGGCAGTCCGTCTTTGTGCGTGACGAGCATGTCATGGCCATGTGGATGAAACGCGACATCAACAGTTGCCGCGATCAGCCTCAAGCGAAGGACGTCACCCTTCTTGACGCGAAGCGGCTGGGTGGTCGGGAACGCCTTGCCGTTGATCGAAAAGTAGCTGATCGGCTCGTTGGGATGTCCACCCTTGCCATATTCCTGGGCCACTTCGGGATTCCACCCGGAAAACATAAGTATGGCTTCCTTCGTCACTTCCTTTTCGATCGGAAGCGGCTTTTTCGGGTCGACAATCAGCGGCCCCCACATTCCCCGGAGGCCCACATGTTCGGGCACGTTGACGTGACAATGGTACCAGAGAGTGCCCACACGAGTGGCAGTGAACTTGTAGGTGAATGACTCGCCCGGCTCGATAGCCTTCTGTGTGATGTTGGGTACGCCGTCACTATGCCAGGTATTCAGCTGGTGCATGCCGTGCCAGTGGATTGTGTGGTTGAGTGTCGTGTTGTTCGTGACGACAACCTCAACTTCGTCGCCCTCGTTTACGCGGATCAGAGGGCCGGGCACCTGGGCATTGAAGCCCCACACAGCATATGTGAGATCGGGAGCTACCTTCAGATTTACTTCCTCGATCGTCATATCAAAGTGGCGGGATTCAGCGATTGCAACACTGGGCGTCATGGCGACCGCCGCCAGTAACGACAGGGCCGGAGTGTAGTAGCGCATTTCGATAATCCCCATTACTTGCAGCACAATTCGCGGAGGTAGGCGACGACGTCGTGAATCTCTTCGTCAGACATGTTCCCGTCCCAGTTCGGCATCAGGACCGACTTGTTGACGGCTTGACCACCTTCCTTGATTGCCTTGAAAAGATCCTCATCCGTGCGTGCGGACATCTCGGTACGATCGGTGTGGTTGCGCGGCTGAACGGAAAGATGAGGCGCATTGATGCCTTTGCCGTCACCGTTCACGCCATGGCACTGGACGCAGTAGGTCTGGTATAGCGCCTTGCCGTTTGCGGCATTCGCCGAGTTGCCGCCTGATGCGTGAGATGCGCCGGCAAAGAGCATGCTTGCGCCAAGAAGCGCGCCGGCGCTCACAATGGCAGGTGAGACTCTCATTTTTCCGCCTCCTTCTCTGCCCCAACACTGCGGAGGTAATTGACAAGCTTGTTGATGGGGCCATCGGCCAAATGCTTGTTTGGCATGATGCTGCGCGCTTCCCAGGCGACGGGGTCGCGAATATAGGAGGCGATGAATTCAGGCTGCAGCCGCTGCCAGGCCGTGTAGAGTTCCGGTCCGGAAACACCCCCGTCCTTGGCTGTGTCCATATGACAACCGCCGCACCCCTTGAACTTCACAAAGTCCATGGCACCCATCCGCGGTGAAACATTTGCTTCGGTGTAGCTTTCCGCTGCAATCAGCTTGTCGTTGGGCTTCAGGGTCATGAGGTAGTCAGTGACCTGAGCGGCCTCGCCAGGTGAGAGCCTGGGATGTTCTGTCAGCTTGCTTTCGTCGATGACATCGCCTTCGGGCGTGCTCCTGGCATGCTTCATCGGTGTGTCTCCGGCTGGTCGAATGCGAACCGGATCGACAAGCCATCTGGCGAGCCAGTCCTTGCGGAACTTGTTGCCGGCGTAGAAGAGTGGAGGACCCTTCCGCTCATCGCGCGTCGAAATTGACCGATCTTCAGGACCCGTGAGTTGATGGCAGGCGCCGCATTTTGACGCGACAGTCGCAGCGACATTGCTTGCACTAGCAGAATCTGCTGCTCGTGCCGAGAGTGTCGGCAATGTACCTGTTGCCAGGGTTAGCGGCAGCAGGAGTGCCGCGCCTGCCAGAAGTGTTGCTGGCCTCATCGGACCCTCCTTCGGCTAGCGGATCACGAGGTTGCCATCGCGCCCCTTTGCAGGGTCAGCCGACTTGGAGGTCATCAGCACAGTGATCCCGCCATTGAGGGCGTGCTTCATGCGATGGTCGACAATTGCGTTGTTGGTTGCTCTGTCGGCCGGCGGCACGATGTCGACAGTCAGGCCATGTGCCGGGGGAACCTCGACCGTCTGCATGCCGTAGCGGATATTCTTGGGATTGCCGTTGTCCCACACCCGATCCCAGATGCCTGCGATCGGATGGAGCGCTGCAGCTTCATTGATCATCGCATTGACGAAATAGAGTCTGACCCGCTCGCCTGGCGCAGCTTCCAGTGTGAGACCGGCGTTAGGATCGTGAACCGGATCGTAGTGGAAGACCTTTCCGTTTACCAAAACGCCGGTCCAGTGATTGTTCATGGCCCGATCTTCTGCGCTGGTTCCGGCCTCGAACAGATCGCCGTGCACCAGAACGTACTCGCGGTCCGGCTTTGGGAATGCCTTGGAATACCCCTCCTTCGGATCGACGATGATCACGCCATACATGCCGCGAGAGATATGTTCGGCCATGGAGCTGGCGCCACAATGATAGATGAAAACGCCAGGGTGGTCGGCGGAGAAGGTGAAATGCTTGCTTTCGCCTGGCTTGATCTCGCCGAATTCATCGAGGACGTCGACCACGGCAGCGTGGAAGTCCATAGAGTGGCTGTTCTGGTTCTTGGGATCATTCGTGAGGGTGAAGTCAACGACGTCGCCTTCTTTCACACGAACGACCGGTCCGGGGACCGTTCCGCCATAGGTCCACATTTTTTGAGTGGTGCCCTTGTTGTCGATCACAAGCTCTTTCTCGACAACGGTCAGCTTGACAGGAACGGTATCAGCCCAAGCCACGCTGCCAGAGACGCCGGCGATAGCGGTGAAAAGTCCGGCAAAAGCCAGTGTTCGAAGATGCCTCATCTCTGTGCCCCTTTTCGATTCATTTGACATCCATCTTTTAGGCCGCAGAAAAGATATATGTCAAGTCCATCTTTTAGCGCTGGATCAGCTATCCCTGCGATGCCGCAGATTTCCTGCTCAGAAGGCGTGAGGATGGGATGAAGCCCTTGTTAAGTCGCGATTGTTCGCTGTTTGAGTATCGAGGCAGGTGCCAGGCAAGCGAGCGCCGCTGTCTGGACCGGCAGTTTGACGATGTCTCCACGAGAACACGTTGCGGCGAGTGCGGGTACCGAACTCGACCACGAGTCGGCCTGGTTCAACCTGTTGTCATGCTAACAGGATCAGCCAGTGTGCCTGGCGATGTCGACGCCATGTCAGACTATTGATCAGTTGGCAGTTGTCGATCTGCTGTCCGATCCAGCCGGGAAAGATTGAATTTGCGACGCTGCAGCACGATGTCTGCGAGGGTGTATTTCTCGAGAGTTGCGAGAAAGGAGCCAACCGCTTCGTTGAATATGTTTGGCAATTTGCAGCTGCCCGTGATGTTGCATTGATTCCCGGTCAGAAAGCACTCGACCAACGCGAAGTCGGGCTCGGTTGCACGGATCACGGCGCCGATATTGATGTCCTTGGGATCTTTCCCAAGAGTGAATCCACCGGATCTTCCGCGCACCCCTTTCAGGAAACCTTCCCTGACGAGAATGTTCACAACCTTCATCAGGTGTGTGCGAGAAATATTGTAGACGCGGGACGTCTCCTCGATCGTGATTAATTGATCTTTGTTTGCCTCTGCGTACATCAGCACGCGCAATGCGTAGTCTGACAATTTGGTTAGACGCATAATCTGTTGGCCATATCCAAGATAGATATTTTCTCAATTCTCCACTCAATTCCAACGCTGGAATTCAGCAGACCGATTTTACCACCTTTGTTTCGTCGATCGCAAGTCTGACTCCTGGAGCAGGTCGATTTCGAACCTGGCCTTACCAAGCCTGTGTGCTGGCCAGACGCGTGATATGCTGGCGCCAACGGGTTCAGGACTATCGCACGAAGCATTGCCACATCGTGCATGGGCTATCCGACAATCGGTACCATCACCCTTGAACCTACCCACTCAAAAAGATATATACAAAAGGTATCTTTAGGAGGTTTGCATGACCCATGTTTCCGATCAAGCGGAATGCGAGCGAGGTTCCGGTACAAGTACCGATGGATTTGCCCGGAAAGCGAGGCAAGAGAAGCGTGAAGCTGCACTCAGAATCGGCGTGACCGGTGACTATATCTCAGAGTTCGTGGAGTGCTTTTACGCCCGCATTCGCAACGACGACATGCTCGGTCCCATATTCGAGAGCAGGGTTCGTGACTGGTCGTCTCACCTCGACCGAATGAAGGCCTTCTGGCGCTCCGTACTCCACAATTCCGGAGAGTTTGCGGGCAATCCGATGCTCAAGCACATCCTGATCCCTGGCCTGGATGCAACTCACTTTGAGCGGTGGCTGAACATCTTCTACGAAACCTTGCGAGATCTGGAACCTGGTCCAGAGGCAACCAGTCTGGTAGCCAGAAAAGCGCATCTCATCGCACAGAGTCTCCTGACCGGTATCGAGGTCCAGCGCGGAGGTGTGCGTGGCAGTCGGGCGGGAGATGATCTTCCGCATGTCTGAATGCGTGAAACGATGACAGGTACCGGTTCCGAGATTATCGATTTCCCGGTACCTGTCGCAAAGATCGAGCTAGTTACGTCTGCCTGGAGTGCACCGATATCATCGCACCTCCTCTGACCGGGTGACATCGGCGATTGTCAGCAGGCGTTCACGTCCGCCTCGGTCCGGCCACATGATGGATTGTCCGGCGCGCATGCCAATCAGTCCGGCACCCACAAGGGTAAGGATCGACACCCGGTCTTCTGCGATATCCGCTTCCCTCGGATATACGAGCTGAACGGTGCGACTGGAGCCGCTGGCTTCATCGAGGAATGCAACCCTTGCGTGCATGGTAACAACGTCGGGAGCGATCCGGTTCCTCGAATGCAACTTTGCACGTCCAATCTCGTCCAGCAGCAACTGGCAGACTTGGGGCAGACGTGCCTCGACGCTCATGGCCAGGTTGGTGAGCGCTTCGGCTTCATCGTCGATCATATGAATGGCTGGCCGACTGGCGACCCTGCTTCTCGTCATGGTAATGGCTTTCCAGAAAAGGCAAATGCTCGACTGCGAAATGTATGCGTCAAGCGAATGAGACCTGTCCCCCGGGTTCCGGGGGCATGCCGCTCCGGATCCCGGGGCTAGTTGCCCGCGAGAAGCTGTCCTGCGTGGAGGAGAAAGCGCGACGGATTTATCTTATCCATGTTCCAGACCATGCAGCCCACTTTGGATCGTGTCAATTCAGCTATTGCTGTGGCCCGCTGTTCCGGTCCGTTCATACGTGACAGGCATCATTGGCGGATCGTGATCGCAACTGCCTAAATGCAGAACGGTCCCCAGACCATTTCACGATAGCGGGCTAATGGCGGGACGTTTCAGGTCGCTGACAACCCCGAAGGGGGGACTCTTCCCTCAGCCCAGATCCGGATTGCATATTTTGCTCCCAGGGTACGGTTGCCGGGAGTATGCCAGACTCCTGCAACCGTGAGTGACTGGCCTTCAACTTCAACCTTATCACCCTTGGCTGGTGGAGTGGCGAAATGAAGGTTCCCCTTCAGTTCGGCCGACTTGCGATCCGGTCCGACATAAACGGCGACAAGCGTTGTCGTACCCATCAGTTGTAACCTCGCATCGACCTAGTTGACCGGAGCGGTGAAGGTTGGAAATTGCCAGATCTGTCCAGATCCGAGCGCGGCGCTGTACTGGCGTTCTGCAAACTGCCAGTTGGCCAGGCGCTCCCACCAGACGACAAGCCAGTCAGCGCGGTCGTGGGTGTAATCCAGATAGTAGGCATGTTCCCAGACGTCGCAGGCCAGGAGCGGGGTCAACGCCTCATCGACGATCGGCGTTGCTGCATCGTGAGTAGTGATTATGGAGAGTTCGCTTCGATGCGCCATCAGCCAGACCCAACCCGATCCGAAATGCCTCTTGCCCTCGGCAACAAAGCGCTGTCCCAGCCTTTCGAAGCTTCCAAATGTCGATGTTATTGCATTGGCCAGCTGCCCGCCCGGACGCCATCTCGAGCTGCTCATGGATTCCCAGAAGAACGCGTGGTTCCAGGCTTGCGCAGCGTTGTTGAACAGCGCCCTTGCTCCATCCTGATATGCGGCTCGCAGGATTCTTTCGAGCGATCTCTCGGTAATTTGCTGCGCGGCAAGGATCCCGTTCACCTGTGCGACATATCGAGCATGGTGTTTGCCATGGTGAATTGTCATTGCCCGCGCGGATATATACGGTTCGAGCTGCTCATAGCCGTATGGTGTTGGTGGCAGCGGAATTTCCGAAGGAAGCGAATCTGATTCAGTTTTGACAGGCAAAGGGCTTCCTTCAGCCATCTCTGGTCTCCTCTGGAAGTTGGTGATTGAGTTTCCGATCCGGCCGGAAAGTCAGGAACAGAATATCGCGATGGGCCGGCAGACACGGATCCAGTGCCCACACAGGGCTTACTTCGTGGAGTACCTTGCGATCGTCGAGCAGAAGCCCTTCACATGGTTTGGAGAGATCAAACTGCAATTCTTCAACACTGCCGGAGTTGACCACAAGCGTAATCCCTCCGCGCACGTTTGATCTGGCGATAAGCATCATCAGGACGAGAACCACGCCATCACGGTGCAGACCTTCCGGCGTCGGAAAGGCAGGTGAGCAACCATTGGGCTGAATCCGGATCTGGTGCACTTCGGCGTGCCATCTGCGTGCACGGTGACCGGTCAGCCGTCGGGCGATCCGGCGCCCGCCTGATAGCAGAGCCAGGATAAGTTCGTGACTGCCGACCGATTGTTCAATCGGTGAGAACCACCTGTCCATACCGCCGGTAAGTCGGTTGAAGCGGCGAGACTGACGGTGTGCTTGATGCGGCTTTCGAATGACCGACTCTTCCTCGACAGCGTAGGTTGCGAAGTTCCTGCGACGGTAGGTGCCACCGTCAGTCATCCAGATGTCCGGGCCCAGGCTGTCCCAGCTCTCTGTCAGGGTGCGCCAACGGGCGAAGGGGCCTGTCCCAAGTAATTCGGTCCAGTTCCGCAAGCTCAAGTATGTCAGCCCATCGGCGCTCAGGCGTTTTGCGATCTCAGTCACCGAGCACTGGTCCCGCCCGGTCAGCGCAGATGTCGGAACTGAATCAGGCTGCTCGGCTAAAGCCGTTCGCGTTTCATCCGTCATCATTTTGCCCGGTCGCTTCTGCACGCAGGCTCACGAGGCAGAACGTCATAGAATTGTTCGAATTGGGTACCGTCCGCACCTCGTTCGGACCACTCGTGCTTACCGTGCCAGCATTGACATCGATCCAGCGCCTGGCTGGTGGAAGTATTTTCCCAAGCTGGAAGGTCATGACAGCTCCTCAAGATGATGCTGCCATCTTGCATCAGTATTTTAATACAAACAAATGAATGTTATTGTTATTTATAGGAACAATTAATGTTGTCATTAAGTGGAGTGGGATGCTCGCTGACCGTCTCTGGGAATTCAGGCAAGGGCGATCATTTCCAGTACGCAGCTTCGCCGACCGGGTGGCCCGGGATCCTGCAGTTCTGCAATCGCTGCCGCATGCAGAACATATTAGCCGTGCAGCAAAGTCTTGCCGCCATTTTGGCATTGGCCCGGCCAGCTTCCACGGATTGAAGTGGGGCTATTATCACTTCAGTTCCTCTCGAAACTGTGACTGCGCTAAAATGAACAGTGAAATGCTCGGAAGGAAGGTCTTCAAAAATCAGCCAGTCAATTGCACCGAGCGGAGAATTGATTCCTGTGGATCGATGCCGGAAGGCTTTGCGTCAAGGACGATCGGAGAGGTCAGCTGACACCGCGGGAACGTGTGCCAGAGGTGCCTGACCTCGGCCTGCCCAAAGTATCCCTCCTACAATCAACGCCATGCCCGCTACATGGAACAGATAGAGTTCTTCTCC
>JAGRLX010000397.1 GCA_020441605.1 Alphaproteobacteria bacterium | reverse complement strand
CCGCTGATCCGCCGCGAGATGCAGACCGAACTCATGCGGCTGCAGAGCGTGCTCAAGAAGACCATCGTGTTCATCACCCATGATTTCGACGAGGCGATCCGGCTCGCCGACCGCATCGCCATCATGAAGGACGGGTCGATCATCCAGATTGGCACGCCGGAGGAACTGGTGATCAACCCAGCGACCGACTATGTGGCCGAATTCACCAGCGACGTGAACCGCGCCAAGGTTCTCTCGGCCCGCAGCCTCATGCAGCCGGCCTCGAAAGGGGCCTCCGGCTTCGAGCGCATCGAGGCTACCGCCAAGATTGCCAGCTTTGCCGCGGCGATCGTCGATTCGGCCAAGCCCTATGCGGTGGTCGATGGCCACGGCGAGATCATCGGCGAGATCGCGCCGCGAACGGTGGTCGACCTGCTGTCGGGCAAGGAGCGGGGGCCGGCACCATGAGCGATGCCGCGCTGCCGGTGGCCGGCCGAACGGCGGCGCCCGGCCTGATGAAATGGGTGGTGCCTGCGGCGGCCGTCCTGGCCATCCTGCTGTTCCTCCTGCGCGATGCCTTGCCAGCCTTGTCGAGCTATCCCGACAGCCTCATCATTCCGTTCAAGACCTGGATCGGCGCCTTCATGACCTGGGTGAAGGTGAACTTCACCTGGTTCACCCGCTCCATCACCGCCATCATCGACGTGCCGCTGCGGCTGGCCTTCGATATCCTGGCCAAGGGCTTCAAGTTCGGTGCCGGCGACACGGCCTGGATCTTCCCGCGCCTGTCGTGGCTCGGCGTCGTGCTGGTCATGGGGATGCTCGGCTACATCTATGGCGGTGTGCGGCTTGCCGCCCTGTGCGGCATCGGCTTCCTGGCGCTGGCGGTGTTCGGCGTCTGGGACAATGCCATGCTCACCCTGGCGCTAATCATCATCTGCGTGCCGTTTTGCGTGGTGACCGGACTCCTGATCGGCATCTGGGGATATTTTTCGCCGCGCACCAATCGCTGGCTGATCACCCCCGCCCTCGACCTGATGCAGACGATCCCGACGTTTGCCTATCTCATTCCCATGCTCTTGCTCTATGGGTCGAGCCCGGTCTCGGCCCTGCTGGCGACCGGCCTGTTCGCCACGCCGCCCATGGTGCGGGCCACCGTGCTGGGTCTCAACAAGGTGCCGCCCGAGATCAAGGACTTCGCCGACATGGCGGGATGCACACGGCGGCAGAAACTGTGGCGGGTGCTGGTTCCTTCCGCCAAGCCCTCGCTGATGATCGGCGTCAACCAGGTGATCATGCTGGCCCTCAACATGGTGATCATCTCGTCGATGATCGGGGCCGGCGGGCTGGGCTACGACGTGCTGCTGGCGCTCCGTGCGCTGAAGATCGGCAATGCCATGGAAGCAGGGCTTGCGATCGTCATCATCGCCATCGTGCTCGACCGGCTGAGCCAGGCCATCGCCCACAAGCGGCCGGAAATCAAGGTAGCCGAAGGTATCTGGGCGAGGCATGGCAATCTTCTTCTGGCGCTCGGCATCCTGGCGGCCACGACCCTGCTGTCGTTCTTCCTGCCGGCTCTCAACAAGCTGCCGTCATCCTTGACCTTCACCACGGCGCCCTACTGGAAGGCCGGCGTTGACTGGTTAACCCAGAACCTGTTCGACGCCATCGAGGCGCTGCGCGTCTTCGTGCTGCTCAACTTCCTCAATCCGCTGCGCGCCGGGTTCGAAGGACTGCCCTGGGCTGGCGTGCTGCTGATCGTGGTCGCTGTCGGCTGGCGGATCGGCGGCGCCGGACTCGCGCTCCTGGTGGGACTTCTTGGCTTCTTCGCCGCCTCGACGGGGCTGTGGGTGCCGGCCATGCAGAC
>JAGRLX010000396.1:2465-3731 GCA_020441605.1 Alphaproteobacteria bacterium | reverse complement strand
AAGACGCGCTGGAGGCGGGCGGGTTGCCCGCCGATCCTGCCGGGCTGCGCTGGCCGGTGCTGCTCCGGCCCTTCACCTCGCAGGCGGTAATTATACTGCTCGTCCGCTTTCGCATGGAGGGAACTCCGGCCTGCGCAGCGCGTTGAGCCGGTGACGCGGGTTCTACTCCCGCCGACCGCAGCGCGCCGACAAAGGCGCCCAATAGAAAAGGACCAGAGATGACCGATCTTTTGGATGTCGAACCGCAAACCGAGAAGATCAAGACCGGGGTTATCAAGGTCAGCCCACTTGCCAAGGCGCTGGCGGAGTGCCTCGCCGACACCTATCGTCTTGTCTTCAAGACCCACGCCTATCACTGGAACGTGGAAGGCCCGCTTTTCTACCCGCTCCACAAGCTGACCGAGGCGCAGTACGAAGACATGTTCGCTGCGGCGGACGCCATCGCCGAACGCATTCGCGCGCTTGGCCATCTCGCCCCGGCGCAGTTGAGCGATGTGATCGAAGCCAGCGTCGTCAAGGACGCCGGGGAACTTCCTGGCGCGATTGCGATGGTGGACGATCTGCGCGCCGATCACGAGAGGATCGCAAAACGGATGCACGAATTGATTGCTTTGGCCGACGCGAGCAAGGATCCGGTCACCGCCGACTTGATCACCGCCCGCTCGGCATTTCACGAGCAGGCAGCTTGGATGCTGCGCTCGACGGCGAAGCAGGCCGCCTGAGCGCCGCGCAGGCCTGCGCCACAAAAGAAAGGCGGCCGGAAGGAAACTCCGGCCGCTTCTTCTTCGTGAGTGGTAGCGGATTGCTTGCGGCTCAGGCCGCAAGGGTTTCGGTCGAGGAAAAGAACATCGCCTGGCTGACGGCGGAGCGCACCTGCTCTTCGCTGAACGGCTTGGTAATCAGGAATGCCGGTTCTGGCTTCTTGCCTGTAAGCAGCCGCTCGGGAAAAGCGGTGATGAAGATCACCGGCAGGTCGTCGAACTGGGCTAGAATGTCGTTCACCGCATCTATGCCCGACGAGTTGTCGGCCAGCTGAATGTCGGCCAGAATCAGGTCGGGCCGGTTCGAGGCGGCAAGCGCCACCGCCTCGGTCCGCGTGCGGGCGATGCCGGTCACGGCATGGCCGAGATCCGTGACGATCGAGGCTATATCCATCGCGATGATCGCCTCGTCCTCGATCACCATCACCTTGCCCATGATGGCCTTCTCCATCTCGCGGCGGGCTATGTCGATCAGCTCTGTCACTTCCTCGTCACTGCAATCCAG
>JAGRLX010000396.1:0-2399 GCA_020441605.1 Alphaproteobacteria bacterium | reverse complement strand
TCCGGCGTCAAGCCCCCCATGCGCTGCTGTGCACGGCCGGACAGGCGCGTATCTGCCTCACCCACCGGCGCGCCCGCGCTGGACCAGACAAGATGAAAGGCACGAAACAGGCCGGTCTTCGCTTCGGTGCGGGCCGGTGGCGGGCCGGAATCGGCCAGCATCGCCTCAAGGGTAGCCGCCGCGAACCAGTCGCCACTTTGCTGGCTTCCTGTCAGCGCACGCGCATAGCGGCGCAGGAAAGGCAGGATTTCCGCGACCGATGCAGTGAAGTCGGCACTTTCGTTGGACGTCATGTTTGTCTCCGCATCACCAATTTTCTTGGGAACCAACGCACGATCCCTGCGTTAGGTTCCATCCAACGACGAGATTTTGGGCCGGGCAAGCGAGACATGATGAAAAAACCCAATCGAACCGAAGAGTTGAGAGCGCAGATCGATGAGAATCTCAAGCGCGTCTATCAGGAGGCACTGCAGGAAGAAATCCCCGACCGGTTTGCTGCTCTTCTGGAGCAGCTGAGGCAGAAGGATAAAAAGGGGTCCGATCAATGATGGCCTTTTCGCCTTCAGATGAAGAGCCCAGCGTGCAACCCGTCCGTCCGCAGCCGGCGAGATCGCAGCCCGCCGATCAGACGGACCCGCGAGACGAGCTGGCGCAGCATCTGCCCGCCCTTCGCGCCTTCGCAATCAGCCTGTGCCGCGATGTGCACACGGCGGACGATCTGGTTCAGGACACTATCGTCAAGGCCTGGACGAATATCGAGAAGTTCACGGTCGGCACCAATATGCGCGCTTGGCTCTTCACCATCCTGCGCAATACGTTCTTCTCGCTCAAGCGCAAGCGCAAGCGCGAGGTGGGCGATGCGGATGGCGTCCATGCGGCCAGACTGGCCAGCAAGCCCGACCATGACGGACGCCTCGCCTTTGCCGATTTCCGCCGCGCCTTTCTCGAACTGTCAGACGAGCATCGCGAGGTTCTGATCCTCGCCGGGGCCACCGGCTTTTCCTACGAGGAAGTCGCCGAGATGACCGGGGTTGCCGTGGGCACGGTGAAAAGCCGGGTCAGCCGTGCGCGCGCCAGGTTATGCGAACTTCTGGGCCTCGAAGAAGGCGAAGACCTGCTTGCCGGACAGGACGCCGCCGCCATCGCCGCCGTCGTCGCCGACAGGACTCCCGCTGCATGAGCACCTCGTCCGGCGGCCACCACCGCCTGAGAGACAAGCTGGGCTATCGCGTGGCCTTTCTGCTGGCCCTGGTGCTTTTGCCGCTGACCATCATCTCGGTCTCCCGCTCGATCGCCGTGCTGCGGGAATCCCAGGCCCGGTCCGAAGCCGCCCTGATGGGCGAAACCATGCGCGCCGCCTCCGGCGAATTGCGCCTGATCCAGCAGGCACGCGGCGCGGCGACAGTGCTGGCCGATGCAATCTTCCCGCTGGTGGAAGACAATGACGAGTGCAACGCACTTATGCAGCGGATCCTGACCGAGCAGCCTTATTACTCGCTCATCGCCTATGTGCCTCCGGGCGGTATCAGCACCTGCAATTCCGCCGGCAAGCGCTTTGACTTCAACGATGACCCGCTTTACCTGCGCAACGAACACGAGCGCGTCACTTCCTTCGCGGTCAAGGCGCGGGGGCTGGTGTCCGGCGCTTCGGTGCTGGTGATCTCGTACCCGGTCTATGACGATTCGGGCAGCCATCGCGGGCTTGTCAGCCTCTCTCTGCCGCACAGCGGGCTGCGGGTCGCCGAAGACAGCGGCCGCTCGAAGCAGCAGCCGCTAACGATGATCACATACGATTCCTCGGGCACCGTGCTTACTGCCTCGCGCCCGCTGGATGACATCAATATTGCCCTGCCGCGCGACCGCGCCCTGCGGGCGCTGACAGGCGAAAGCGCGATCTCGTTCTCCGGTCCGTCGGTCGCCGGGGCCGACAGGGTTTTCTCCGTCGTGCCTCTTGTCCCGAACGAGCTCTACGCGCTTGGCTCCTGGCGCCCGCAGGCCGACAACAAGACGGATGGGCGCCTTGCCTCGCTGCCCTTGTTCTTTCCCATCGTGATGTGGCTGGCGAGCCTGATCGTCGCCTGGCTGGCGGTCGAACGGCTGGTGATCCGCCATATCCGCAAGCTGCGCCATTCGCTCATCTCCTTTGCCGGCGGGCACCGGATCGTGGGCGACGTTGACGTCAACGGCGCGGCAGTGGAGATCCGCGAGATCGCCGAGGCCTATGAACGGATGACCGACACGATCCTCCATGACGAAGCGGAGCTGGAGGACAACATCCACCAGAAAGAGGTGTTGCTGCGCGAGGTGCACCACCGAGTGAAGAACAACCTGCAGCTCATCGCCTCGATCATGAGCCTGCAGATACGGCGCACTCACTCCAGCGAGGCGCGCGAGGTGCT
>JAGRLX010000006.1 GCA_020441605.1 Alphaproteobacteria bacterium | reverse complement strand
GACAGTTGTCGGGTGGCCAGCGGCAGCGGGTGGCCATGGGCCGGGCGCTCGTGCGTGATCCGCGGGCGTTCCTGCTCTACGAGCCGCTGTCCAACCTCGACGCCAAATTGCGCGTCGACATGCGAACTGAAATCAAGCGCCTCCACCAGCGGCTCAAGACCACGATCGTCTATGTCACTCACGACCAGATCGAGGCCATGACGCTCGCCACCAAGATCGCCGTTTTGAAGGACGGCATTCTTCAGCAATCAGGAACGCCGGCCGAAATCTATACCCAGCCCGCGAACATGTTCGTTGCGGATTTCATGGGATCCCCGGCGATGAACCTGCTGGCATCAGAAGTCCAGGTCGCGGACGGCAAGATCAGCCTGGCGATCGCGCGTAGTCAAGGCGCACCACTACGCATCGAACTGCCTGCCGGTTTGCTGGCCGCACGCAACGGGCAGAAAGTGGTGTTCGGCATAAGGCCGGAGGCCATCACCGACCCGGACAGCGCCGACCGGCTGTCGAGACACATCGTCGAAGCCGATTGCCAGATCGATGTCGTTGAACCCGCTGGCGCCGATACCTATGCGGTGACCCATCTCGGCGGCAAGGAAGCAGTCGTCCGCCTGCGCGCCGACACCAAGATTCAGGCGGGAGAAACGATCCGACTGGCCTTCAATCTCGACAAGGCCGTGTTCTTTGATCCCCAGACCGAGCGTCGGATCACCGCATAGGGCCAGAGTTGCGACCGATCCAGCGCATGATGTGGGTCGCAACGGCGCAGAGCGCTCCGTCCTGATTTCTGACCTCCACCGATGCAACCGTCCGCAGCTTTGCGGGATCGCCCGACGTGATCCTGTAAGACACAGTTATCGTGTCGCCGATCAGCACGGCAGCGAGAAACCGTACCCGGTCATAGCCCAGCGATACTGGAAAATAGTCCGCCATCAATTCCGGGCATTTGTCCTGAATCATGGTCGAGGCCCGCGACATGTAGCCGACCAGCAACGCACCGTGCGCGATGCGGCGGCCATAAGGTGTCTTGGCCATGGCGGCTTCATCAACATGATTGGCAGCAAGATCTCCGGTAATGCCGGCAAACAGATAGACATCGCTTTCGCCCACGGTTTTTGAGCAGGATACGAACTGGCCGACAGCGGTGGAAAAAGGATCGGGCATTGGCGTCAGCCTTTGAGCAGTTCACGCGCGATGATCGAGCGCTGTATCTGGTTGGTGCCTTCATAGATTTGCGTGATCTTGGCGTCGCGGTAGAGCCTTTCCACTTCGAAGCCGCGAATGTAGCCGGAGCCGCCGAAGACCTGTACGGCATTGCCGGTGTGCTGGACTGCCATGTCGCCGGCGAAGCACTTGGCGATCGAGCAGTCCATGGTTGCCGGCACACCGGCATCCATGATCATGGCCGCCCGGTGGACCAGCGCGCGCGCAGCGGTAATGTCCTTCTGCATGTCGGCGAGCAACCATTGCAGGCCCTGGTTGTCGGCGATCGGCTTACCGAACTGCTTGCGCGTCCTGGCATAATCGACAGCGGCCGCGAGGCCCGCCTGGGCAATTCCGACCGCCAGTGCGCCGATGCCGATCCGGCCCTTGTCGAGAACGCTCATCATGATATGGAAACCACGATTCAATGGTCCAAGAAGGGCGTCCTCCGGTAGCGCCACGTTGTCGAAATGCAAGGCGCCCACCTGAGATGCGCGCTGGCCCATCTTGCGTTCCTTCTTGCCGCGAGAAACACCCCTGGCATGCAGGTCGACGATGAAGATCGACATGCCGCGGTGGCCCGCTTGCGGGTCTGTGCGGGCCAGCACGAATCCCACATCGGCGACCGGGGCATTGTGGATCCAGATCTTGGCACCGGACAGTTTCCACCCCGTGCCATCCCGTGTGGCTGTCGTCTTGATGCCGGATACGTCGGTTCCGGCCTCCGCCTCGGTGATGCAATAGGCCACGCGCGTCTTCGCCGCCAGGACATTACCGAGGAAGGCTTCGCGTTGAACCGGCGAGCCATGCACGCTGAGCAGCGTGCCGATAAGCTCAACCAATCCGCATTGGTCGGCGACCGAGGCATAGCCCTTGGACAATTCTTCCATCACCAGCGCGTACGACAAGGCGTCCAGTCCGGCGCCTCCCATCTCTTCGGGAACGGTGATGCCGAACAGGCCGAGCTCGGCCATCTGCGCATAGATGTCGGACGGAAATGCCTCGGACTCATCCAGGTCTGCGGCCCGCGGACGGACATGGGACTCGGCAAAACGCCGGGCGGTGTCGCGTATTTGCTCGTAGATATCCGCGGAAAATCGAGGCAGCGGAATGATGGAGGTGTGTTGGGTCATGTTTCTCTTTTCACAAGGCGCAATATCGTGTCGAGGTTGAATTGCAGCCTGGCTTCGAGATGGACTGGCGCCATGAAGTCCCGTTCAAAGACGATCGCGCCCGTGAACCGGTTCGTCAGATAGTAATAGCCGATGGCTGCAATGGTGATGTTGAGCTGTACTGGGTCAATTCCGGTGCGGAACACGCCGGTGGCGGCGCCGCGGGACAGAATCGTCCTGACCATGTCGACGAATTGTCCACTGGTTTCGCGGATAGCGGCTGATGTCTTCAGATGCCGGGCGCGATGCAGGTTCTCGCTGTTGACCAACGTGAGGAATTCGGGATGTTCGAGGTAGTAATTCCAGGTGAAACGTACCAGCGTCGCGATCGCGTCCTCCGGTTCCATCTCATCGAGATGCAGTTGCTTCTCGGCTGAGCGGATGCCGATATAGGCGTCCTCGAGGACCGCGGTGAACAGCTTCTCCTTGCTGCCAAAGTAGTGATAGATCATCCGCTTGTTCGACTTCGCGCGCTGTGCGATCTCGTCGACCCGCGCCCCGCCGAGCCCCTTGCGGGCGAATTCCGCCTTGGCGGCATCGAGAATCCGCTTGCGGGTCTGTTCGGCATCGCGAGGCATGCTGCTGCGCCGCTTCCTGGGGCTTTCCTTTGGTAATACGGTCATGCGCTGGCCTTTGGTGATCCCTGCCTTGCCAAGCCTTCACACTTTCTGCGTCCGTTTTCAGCTGGGGTCTTGACTCTCGTTCATAATGCAGTAACTAGTTAGTGCAGTAAAGGCCAAAAATCGGGAGGATGATATGGCTGTCACATCGACCAAGACTTCTGCTTTGAAGTCCCGCCTGAATCGCCGTGCCGTGCTGAAGGGCGCGGCTGGCGCCGTTGCGGCGGGCGCCGTGGGAAGTTCTTTCCCCATGCCGTCTATCGCCCAGGAGACCACCTGGACGCTCGCCAATTCCCTTCGGTCCGTCGCCAATCCCTATCACGCAACCTTCGCCAAGGGCGGGGAGGATTTCGCCAAGTCGATCGGCGCCACCTATGAGGTCCTCGTGACCGAAGGCAACTCGGAAAAGGGCATCGCCGATATCCGCGCACTGCTTCAGCGCACTGGCGGCAAGCTCATCCTCAACGTCGATCCCAACGACTCGCCCGACGCCCGCGTCATCGTCGAGGAGGTGAAGAAGGCGGGTGGCTACGTCGTCACCCAGTGGAACAAGCCGGATGACCTCCATCCCTGGGACTTCGATCCGAATTACGTGGCCCACATGTCTTTCGACGGCGTGCCGACCGCCGAAGCCATCGCCAATGAACTGTTCAAGGCCTTCGGCGGCGAAGGCGGGATCGTCGCTCTCGGCGGCATCCTGTCGAATGTGCCTGCCATTGAGCGCAAGCTCGGTCTGGACAACGCCATCGCCAAGACCAACGGCAAGGTGCAACTCCTTGACTTCCAGCCCGCCGATTGGAATGAGCAGAAGGCCTTCGAGATCACCCAGGCTTGGCTCACCCGCTTCGGCGATCAGGTCAAGGGTGTCTTCGCCGCCAATGACGGCATGGGCATGGGCGCGCTGGAAGCCCTCCGCCAGAATGGCCTTGCCGGCAAGGTGCCGGTTGTCGGCATCGACGGCATTGATGCCGCCGTTGCCGCGATCGAGGCGGGCGAATTCGCCGGCACCATTGCATGGGATCCGCTGTGGACGGGTGGCATGGGCCTGGCTATCCCCTATGCCCACGCCACCGGCAAGATCGACATCGCCAAGGAGCCCCACGAACACCGTGAATTCTACGGCACCGGCATTGTGGTCACCAAGGAAACCGTTGCTGACTACAAGAGCAATCCGCCGAAGGTTGATTTCAACGACCTGTGGGGCAAGGCCACCGGCCAGATCCAATATCGCGGATAAGTCCTCCCTGACAAACTTGTAGCCGGATGCCTAGCATCCGGCTATTTTCTGCAATGCCTGATGGGCCGGGAGGGCGTGCGTGAAGTCAGCCGCAACCGCAAAGAACAGCTATCTGGCGCATTGGCGCCGCTGGGCGCCGATCATTGTGCTTGCTGGGCTGTGCCTCTTCATTGGGGCCAAGAATGCGAATTTCTTCAGCCTCTTCAACCTCATCAACATGCTGAACGTGGCAGCAATCCCGCTTGTCATCTGCATGGGCGCCACCTTCATTATCCTGATGGGGTCGATCGATCTGTCGGTTGAGGGGACCATTGCGCTCTGCGCCGTCGCCGCGAGCATGCTGGTGGCCAATGACTTCACCGGTATGGCCATCGGTCTGTGGTCGGTGCCCCTGGCGATCCTGCTGGGCGGTGCCTTGGGGCTCGTCAGTGGCGTTGTCCATGTGAAACTAAAGATTCCATCGTTCATGGCCACGCTGGGGATTGGCTTCGCCGGAATCGGCGTGGCAACGGCGATCCTGGGCGGCGTGATGGTGCGCGTTTCCGACAATGACTTCCGCAGCTATCTTTCTCTGGGCCGGGTCTTCAACATTCCGGCAGCCGTATGGATCGCGGCCGCGACGGTCGCAATTGCGTGGATCATCCAGGACCGCACGCGCATTGGCCGTTGGCTTTATGCCATTGGCACCGATGAGGCCACGGCCCGCAATGCCGGCATCCCCGTTGAACGCACCCGCATTCTCATTTTTGGAGTCGCCGGCCTCTTCTATGGGCTCGCCGGTGCCCTGTCGGCGGCCCAGATCGGACGTGGCCATGCTCTCATCAGCCAGGATCGGCTCTTCACAGCGATCACTGCCGTGGTCGTCGGCGGCACCGCTCTGTCGGGCGGTGTGGGCTCGGTGCTCAACACCGTCGTCGGCGTCTTTATCGTCATCGTGCTCAACAATGGCATGGTGCTCATGGGGATCGAACCCTATGTGCAGAAGGGTGTGCAGGGTCTTCTGATCATTGCGGCCGTGGCCGTCGCTCTCGACCGTTCGCGGCTGGACGTGGTCAAATGACCAATCCTGTCCTCGAGATCCGTCATGTGACGAAAAGCTTTCCAGGCGTGAAGGCGCTGGACGATGTGAGTTTCTCCATTGACAGGGGCGAGGTCGTCGGCCTCATCGGCGAGAACGGCGCCGGCAAGTCGACCCTCCTCAAGGTCCTGAACGGCATCTACCACCCGGATGAGGGCGGCATTTTTGTCGACGGCAATCCCGTGACCATCAGTTCCCCGCGCCAGGCATTTGATTCCGGAATCGCCATGGTCTTCCAGGAACAGTCGGTGCTGCCAACCCTGACCGTGGCCGAGAACATCTTTCTCGGGCGCGAAACGGAGTTCCTGAGATTCGGCCTGATCTCCAAGCGCCGCATGAATGCGGCCGCTGCCCGGGAACTGGCCAAGGTGCATCTCGACATCGATCCGGCCACGCGTTGCGCCGAACTGTCCTTCGCCAACCGCCAGATGGTGGAAATCGCCAAGGCCCTGTCGCTCGACACCCGCATCAAGGGCCACGTGACAATTCTTCTCGACGAGCCGACGTCCGTACTAGAACAGAAGGAAGTCGACCTGCTGTTCCGCATCGTAAGGGACCTCAAGCAGCGCGCATCCTTTGTCTTCATCTCGCATCGGCTGGAAGAAGTTCTCGAAATCTCCGACCGGGTCTATGTGATGCGTGACGGCAAGGTCGTGAAGGAATTGCCGGCCAAGCAGGCGACGGTCAAGGAGCTGCATCAATACATGGTCGGGCGTCAGCTCCACCATGAATACTATCGCGAAACGCGGCAGGCGCAGCCGACTCCAGACGTCATACTGGAGTGCAAGGACCTTGCATTGGAGGGGGCCTTCGCCGATGTCTCTTTTTCTCTGCACGCTGGCGAAGTCCTCGGGATCGCCGGTGTCATCGGTTCGGGGCGCGAGGATCTCGCGCGCTGCTTGGCCGGTCACGCCGTACCCACGCGGGGCCGCATGTCAGTGAATGGCAGGGCGGTGAGCTTCTCCGCAGCGCATGATGCTACCGCCGAAGGCGTCGGCCTTGTGCCGGCCGAGCGCAAGGTAGAAGGTCTCGTGGGGCCATTCAGCGTGGCCGAGAACATGACCCTGGCCGCCCTGCCGAGGTTCGTGAAGGGTGGCGTCATCCAGTTTGGCGAGGAAAAGGCCATTGCCCGGGAATGGATTGGCCGGCTGAACATCAAGACTCCGTCGACCGAGACCATGGTGGGCTCGCTCTCCGGCGGCAACCAGCAAAAAGTGGTGCTGGCCAAATGGCGTATCGCTGGCGTGCGTGTTCTGATTCTCGATCATCCAACGCGCGGCATCGATGTGGGCGCGAAGGAGGATGTTTACGAATTGATCCGCGACATGACTGCAGAAGGTCTGGCGATCGTCCTGCTCGGCGATACGCTCGAGGAGGTCATCGGCCTGTCGTCCCGCATCCTGGTGATGCGCGATGGCAGGGTGACCGCGAGCTTCGAAGCGCCACCGGATGGAAAGCCTGACCAAGTCGACCTCGTGAGCCATATGGTGTGATATGACCAGCGAATACCGCGCCAAGCTCCAGACTTACTTGCCGGTGATCGTCCTCGCGATCCTTGTTCTGGCCGTTGGTCTCTATGACCAAAGCTTTTTCTCGGTCTCCAATTTCCTGGGCGTGACCGCCGATACCATGACGCTGTTCCTGATGGCCTCGGGGGTCACGCTGGTGATCATGATAGGGGGCATTGATCTGTCGGTGCAGGCCGTGGCCTCCATGGCGAGCTGCATCCTTGCGGTCTATCTGCCGCGATTCGGCATCTTCGCCATACCGCTCGCGGTTCTGGGCGGGGTGATTGCAGGTTTTGCGGGCGGCTATGTTTCCACCAGGCTTCGCATTCCGTCCTTCATCGCGACACTGGCCGTCAGCGGCGTGGTTCTCAGTGCTGGATTCTGGTTCTCGGATACCCGTTCGGTGAATATTCCCGGAGATCTCAGCCAACGCTATCTCCAATGGGCCGTTGGTGACTTTCTCGGTGTTCCCAATGAGATTTGGGTGGGTGTCGTCTTTCTGGTGATCCTGAGTGCGATACTGGGCTTGACGCCATTCGGACGACTGGTGCGTGGCGTCGGCGCACAGGAACGCGCAGTCACGGCCTCCGGCATAGATGTCGATCGGGTAAAGCTTGCGGCCTTCACCCTGTCGGGAACGATGGCTGGCGTCGCTGGGGTCGTGATGTCTGCCCGTTTGGGCTCGGGCTCGCCGACGCTTGCCAATGAATTCCTTCTGCCCGCGATCGCCTGCATCGTGGTCGGTGGAACCGCGATTACCGGTGGAGTGGGGTCCATCTGGCGGACATTCGTAGGTGCGCTCATTGTCCAGGTGGTACGTATCGGCATGACTTTCATGGGGGTTTCGGTCTTCGCTCAGCAGATCGTGTTCGGTGTCATCCTCGTAGCGGCCGTCGCTATTACAATGGACCGCACCAAGGTCCTCGTCATCAAGTAGGAGAAGTGTGTGGCAGACATCCCGAAGATCAACGGTATTCCTTTATTTGGGCTTGGCACGTTTCCGCTGACCGGCAGCGATTGCGAGACAGCGGTGCGCATGGCCATCGATCTCGGCATCCGTCATATCGATACTGCGCAGATGTATGGCAACGAGGCCGATGTCGGTCGCGCCATCAAGGCCTGCGGGGTGCCGCGATCAGAGCTTTACATCGTGACCAAGGTCGATCCGGGCAATGTCGGCAAGGAGCGCTTTGCCGATACTGTGGCTCGGTCGATGGAGGACCTTGGCGGCCCCGCCGATCTGCTGCTCATCCATTGGCCACCCGAAGGCGCGGAGTTCGACGCTGCCCTCGACCGACTGATGGCGGAAAAGCAGAAGGGTATGGCGAGAAGCGTTGGCATCAGCAATTTCACACCGACCATGATGCGGCGGGCCCAGACCAGAACCGGCGGCGCCCTCATCAACAACCAGGTGGAATTCCATCCCCTGCTTGACCAGCGCGATGTTCTCGCAACGGCCAATGAACTTGGAGTTGCCCTCTCCGCATACAGCCCGCTGGCGCGTGGGGCGGCACTCCGTCCCCCGGTTATTCAGGAAATCGCCAGGCGCATCGGGCGGCCGCCCTCCGAGGTGGTTCTCCGCTGGATCGTTCAACAAGGTGTCATAGCCATCCCGATGACAACCAAGCGCGACAACGCCATTTCAAATCTCAGGATCTTCGACTTCGAGCTATCCGACGCCGACATGGCAGCGATTTCGGCCTTGGGCACCCGCCAGGGCCGTACCATCAATCCATCGTGGATGGCCGGACGCTGGGACGATTGAGTGACCGGGTTCAGGTAGCCTTGGCGAAGCGCTCGCGGCACACATAAAGAGTTTCGGCCATGGGCCGTTTCCACCAGTTGTTGGCCGAGAAGATCTCGACCTCCGTGAGTCCGTCGTAGCCGGCACCCTCGATCATGCGCCTGATGGCAGGAATATCGATCACGCCGTCGCCCATCATGCCCCGGTCATTGAGCACATCGGCAGTCGGCACCAGCCAGTCACAAACATGAAAGCCGAAGATGCGATTGGCGGCTCCTGCCCGGGCGATGTCGCGCTGCAGGTTCGGATCCCACCAGACGTGATAAACGTCGATGCAGGTACCGAGCCAGGGATCAGCCGTCGATCCTTCGATTTCGTCGCAGAGATCCAGGGCCTCTTCGAGCAGAGAAAGGCACGACCGGTCAGCGGCATAGACGGGGTGGAGAGGTTCCAGCGCGATCCGCACACTGCATGATTTACCATGTTCCAGGAGCAGGGCCGATGCTTCCGCCACCTGGGCACGGGCGCCGGCAAGATCCTTCGAACCGCTTGGCAGACTTCCGACGACCATGACGAAGGAACTGGCCCCCAGGATGGCGGCGTCGTCGATGGCGCGGCGGTTGGCCTCGACATTTGCCAGGAATCCCGCCCTGTCCACGGCGGGAATATAGGTGCTGCGGCAGTAGCCGGTAACCGTGAGCCGCGCGTCCCTGATCCGACGCGCGATCACCGCCGTGTCCTGGCCCTCCACTTCACGCCGCCAGGGCGCGATGCCGCCATAGCCCGCGCGTGCAATGGCATCGATCACATCTCCGATCGGTGCCTGAAAGCCGAGCGTCGCGGTGTTGACGGCACAAAGCTCTGGATGCGCACCAAGGTCACGCATCAGGTACCGTAGAGGGCGAGAAGCCGGCGCATCCGGTCCGCTGCGAGGCCTGGATCGCGCAGCAGCCCCGCCTGGTCGGCGAGCTTGAAGACTTCGGTGAAGTAGGGCAGTTGCCGCATCGCCTGGGCTCCGGCAACCATGACGAAATGATTCTGATGGCCGTTCAGCCAGGCGAGGAACACGATGCCGGTCTTGTAGTATTGGGTTGGCGCCCGGAAGATCAGCCTGGACAGGGGCACCGTTGGATCCATGAGGCTGTGGTAGGTGGCAAGATCATGTCTGGCCAGGGCCGCGAGGGCCGCTGACGCTGCCGGTGCAATGGCATCGAATATGCCAAGCAATGCATGGGAATAGCCCTTGTCATCGCCTGCAATGAGGTCGGGATAATTGAAGTCATCGCCAGTGTACATCTTGACGGAGCCCGGCAGCCGCCGCCGCATCACGATCTCTTTCTGATCGTCAAGGAGCGAGATCTTGATGCCATCCACCTTCGCCGCATTTTCGGCGATGATGCCGAGGCAGGTTTCCATGGTCCGGGCAAAGTCATTGTCGCCCCAATAGCCCTTGAGCGCGGGATCGAACATCTCGCCCAGCCAATGGAGAATCACAGGGTTGTCAGCCTCGCGCAGCACCCGCGCATAGACCTTGGCATAGTCATCGGGAGATCGCGCCACGCGCACCAGGGCGCGGCTCGCCATGAGAATGATGCGCCCATCCAGCTTCTGGATTGCGTGAAGCTGCTCGAGATAGGCCGCAATTACGTCATCCAGCGAACGGGCATCGTTCGGGTTGAGATGATCGGTGCCGCAGCCCGAATAGATCAGAGAGGCGCGGGCGCCGGCATCCAAGAGCGAACGGCGGATCAGTTCCAGCGCTTGTGGCCAATCCAGGCCCATTCCCCGCTGCGATGTATCCATGGCCTCGGCGATGCCAAAACCGAGATCGAGGAGGTAGCGGCGATAGGCCAGGGTCGTCTCCCAATCGAGGGACGGCGACCCCATGGGATCGGCGCTGCTGAACGGATCGGCCACCACATGCGCTGCCGCAAAAGCGATGCGGTTGAAAGGACCCTTCGGTGCAGTGACCGGCAAAGGCGAACCCCGCAGTTGGTACTCTTCGAACGTGCCCCCGGCATCCGGTAGTCTGATCTTCATGTCTAGTATCTCACGCTGAGCAGGCCGCCATCGGCCTGAATGATTTGTCCGCTTGTATAGGGAAGGAGGCCCGTTGCGAGAGTGACGGCGATTCTGGCCACTTCCTGCGGTGTGCCGAAGCGCCTGATGACTGTCAGACCTTCGTCGATCAACTTGTCGTACTTCGCCTTCGAGGGAGCCGTCATGTCGGTCTCGATAAATCCCGGTTGAATCTCATAGACGCCGATCCCCTCGTCCGACAGTCGAGCCGCGAAGAGCTTCGAAACCATCGAAGCACCGGCCTTCGACACGCAATATTCCCCACGCGCGATTGATGGTGCCACTGCGTTGGCCGACGAGATGGTGACAATGCTGCGATGACCATCGGTCTTGACGGCGCGCAGCCTGCGAGCACAGGCCTGCGTGAGAAAGAAAGTACCCCTGGTATTCACGGACAGGCAGCGGTCATAGCTTTCCGGCGTCACATCCAGGAGATCTCCCCGGCTCATGACGGAAACTCCCGCATTGTTGACCAGCGTCGTGATGGGGCCAAGCGCCGTTTCCACCTGATCGAGCAGTCTTGCGTGGTCTTCGATCTTCGCAATGTCGCCAGCGATGGCCACCGCCTTGCGGCCCCTGGTGACAATGGCGTCTGCTACGGCCGACAAATCTTCGGACTGGGCGACATCCGCTATGGCAACGTCAAATCCAGCCTCCGCCAGGCCCAGGGCGATTGCCTTGCCTATGCCACGCCGTGCCCCCGTGACCAATGCGATCTGTGTCATGACTGTGCCTCCAAGCTTGCCAGTGTCTCGGGCGTGCACACGAGCCGCAGGATTGTCTTGATGTTGAAGTCGAGCCTTTCGGCCAGTGATTTGTCATTCATCAGGTCACGCTCGAAGACGATGGACCCGGTAAAGCGGTTGGTCAGATAATAATAGCCGATTGCCGCAATGGTGATGTTAACCTGGGCAGGATCCATGTCCGGCCTGAAGACACCGGCCGCCGCACCGCGTTCCAGCAGGCCGCGCATGCGGCCGACGAAAGGGCGGCTCATCTCACGCATGCGCGCCGACGACTTGATATGCCGGGCCTTGTGAAGGTTTTCGCTGTTGACCAACGTGATGAACTCGGGATTTTCCAGATAATATTGCCACGTGAACTGGACCAGGCGGATGATGGCGGTAATGGGATCGTCCTTTTCGATCTCGAGTTTTGCTTCCGCCGTCCTGATGCTGCCGTAGGCGTCTTCCAGCGTGATTCTGAACAGCTCATCCTTGTTGCCGAAATAGTGGTAGAGCATACGCTTGTTGGCCTTGGCGCGGATGGCGATGTCGTCGACACGGGCCCCGCCCAGGCCCTTGCGCGCGAACTCGGTTTTCGCCGCTGCCAGGATCCGGGATCGGGTTGCCTCCGGATCACGGACCTTCGGGGATTGCGCCTTTGCCACCACTCCGCCTCTTGAAATAACCAACTGGTTATTTATAAGATGGGGTGATTGGTCTGACAAGGGCCTGTGGAGCGGGATGATGTTTGATTATGTGATCGTAGGCGGCGGATCGGCGGGCTGTGTCATGGCTGCCAGACTGTCGGAGCAGCCGGACGCCAGGGTCCTGCTGCTTGAGGCGGGGCCTCGCGACACCGATCCGTTCATCCACATGCCCGTCGGCTTTTTCAAGATGACTGCCGGGCCGATGACCTGGGGATACGAAACCGCGCCCCTGCGTCATGCCAACAACCGGACAGCCGTCTATCCCCAGGCCCGCGTTTTGGGTGGCGGCAGTTCCATCAATGCCGAAATCTATACACGCGGGTGCCCGGAAGACTATGACGGATGGGCTACCCGGCACGGCTGCGATGGTTGGTCGTGGAACGATATCAAACCGTACTTCCTGAAGTCGGAAGGCAATACCCGCCTCGGCGGATCTGAGCACGGGATTGATGGCCCCCTCGCCGTGTCGGACCTGCAATCCTACAACCGCGTGTCCATGGCTTATGTCCAGGGCTGCATGGATATCGGCATGCCCTACAATCCGGATTTCAATTCTGGCCGCCAGGAAGGCGCCGGCCTCTACCAGACAACCACGCTCAATGGGCGGCGGTGCAGTGTGGCGGTGGGCTATCTCAAGCCGGTCATGAACCGTGCCAATCTCACCGTCCGGACCGGCGTCTCCGTCAACCGCATCATCGTCGAGCATGGCCGGGCGGTCGGTGTGGAGATTTTCGAAGGCGGCCAAGTCAAACGGATTGATGCTGCGAGCGAAGTAATTGTCACGGCTGGCGCCATCGGTTCACCGAAGCTCCTCATGCTGTCGGGAATCGGTCCGGCAGCACATCTCAAGGAGGTGGGAATTTCAGTTGTGCACGATCTTCCAGGCGTTGGCGAGAATTTCCATGATCATTTCTCCACCGACGTCATATGGGTCTTGAACGGCGATCATTCCTACGACAAGTACAAGAAGAAGCATTGGCAGCTCTGGGCCGGCCTGCAGTATCTGTTCTTCCGGTCAGGTCCTGTCGCGTCCAACATTGTCGAGGCCGGCGCCTTCTGGTGGAGCGATCGCGACGAAAATACTCCGGATCTGCAATTTCATTTTCTTGCGGGCGCAGGCGTCGAGGAAGGGGTCGGCACCGTCCCTGGCGGGAATGGCGCCACCTGCAACTCATATCATGTGAGGCCGCGATCACGCGGTCATGTAAGACTGCGCTCGGCCAATGCTGCCGATGCCCCGTTGATCGACCCCAATTCCTTCGCCGAGCCCTATGATCTTGCGCGTCATATCGACGGTATAAAGATCACCCAGGAGGTCGGCCGCTCACGATCCATGCAGAAATTCGTTTCCGCCGAACATTTCCCCGGACCCGGCGTCAGGACGCAGAGGGACTATGAAGAGGCCGCTCGCGCCAACGCACGCTCGTCCTATCATCCGGTCGGCACCTGCAAGATGGGACGTGACGAGATGGCGGTGGTCGATCCGCGCCTGAAGGTGCGCGGCATCGAACGCTTGCGAATCTGCGACAGCTCCATCATGCCGGAACTGAATTCGTCGAACACCAACGCTCCCACAATCGCCATTGCAGAAAAGGCTGCGGATATGATCCGCAACAACAGGTGACCAATGCCAAAGATCGTTTCCGCTGCCGAAGCCGTCCGTACCATTCCTGATGGTGCGACGGTTGCGGTCAATTCTTCGTCCGGACTCTGCTGTCCGGATGCCGTGCTCAAGGCGCTTGGCGAGCGTTTCGATCGCGAGCAGGCACCGCGCAATCTTACCATGCTGCATCCTATCGCGGCTGGCGACATGTTTGGCATAAGGGGGGTTGAGCATATTGCAAAGCCTGGCCTCATCGATCGCATTATCGGAGGTTCCTATCCGTCCGGCCCATCGAGTGCGGAGCCGCCGAGAATCTGGCAGATGCTCGGCGCCAATGAGATCGCCGCATATAATGTTCCCTCAGGCATCATTTTCGACATGGTGCGCGAGGCGGCTGCCAAGCGGCCCGGCGTGATCACCAAGGTCGGGCTCGATACATTCGTCGATCCCGACCAAGAAGGCTGTGCCATGAACAGCCGCGCGGCGGCCGCTCCGATCGTGCGGAAGCTGCAGTTCGATGGTGAGGAGTGGCTTTATTTTCCCAGCATCGTACCACAGGTGGCGATCATCCGGGGCAGCGCCTGCGATGAGCGTGGCAATCTGAGCTTCGAGCAGGAAGGCGCTTATCTCGGCGCGATGGAGCTTGCGCTCGCGGCGCATAACAACGGCGGCATTGTCATCGCTCAGGTTCGCACCATCGCGGAGAACGAAACCATCAAGCCGCACCAGGTCCGGGTACCAGGCATCCTTGTCGACTATATCGTCGAGGCGCCGGACCAGTGGCAGACAACCCAGACACCCTATGACCCGACGATCTCGGGCGAAGTTTTCAAGCCTGTCAACAGCTTTTCGCTGATGGAATTCGGCACCGGCAAGGCCATCGCCCGGCGGGTCGCCCAGACGATCCGGCCAGGATGGGCGGTCAATCTCGGATTTGGGGTATCGGCGAATGTGCCCCGCATTTTCATCGAGGAAGGCCTGCATGGGCAGGCTACCTGGGTGATCGAACAGGGTGCCGTCGGCGGCGTTCCGTTGCTTGAATTCCAGTTCGGCTGCTCTTCCAATGCGGAGGCCTTCGTGCCGTCAGCCTATCAATTCACCTATTTCCAGGCAGGCGGTTTCGATTGTTCATTGCTCTCCTTCCTGCAGATCGATAGCCATGGCTCGGTGAATGTCTCGAAACTCGGTGTGAGACCTCATGTGACCGCGGGGGCCGGAGGCTTTGTCGACATCACAACGCGTGCACGGCGAATCGTTTTCTCAGGCTACTTCAACGCCGGGGCGAAGATGGATATCGTGGACGGCGCCCTTCGGATAGAGAAGGAGGGGAAGGTGAAGAAGCTGGTGAAGGATGTGGAACAGGTTTCCTTCTCGGGCCGCCGCGGAGTAAAGCAGGGTCAGGATGTCACCTATGTCACCGAGCGCTGCGTAATGAAACTCACCCCTGAGGGCATCGTCGTCACCGAAATCGCGCCAGGTGTCGAACTTCAGTCGAATATCCTCGATCAAGCGGAGTTTCCGTTGATCGTCGCTCCAAATCTCAAGACAATGGATCCGGCGCTGTTCCGCCCAGCCGTGATGGGATTGCAGCTCAATGGTTGAGACTGGCGATGGCCGCATCCGGCTCGAGGCCGCTGAACAGACGGCCATCATTACCATCGAGCGTCCAGAGAAACTGAACGCTCTCGACTATGACATGGTGATCGCCCTGGAACGGGCGGCTCTCGCCATAGAAGCCATGCCCGGAATCCGGGTGGCGATCATCACCGGAAGCGGCGAGAAGTCCTTTTGCGCCGGTGGTGATATCGAGGCCTGGTCGTCCTGGTCGCCCGATGACTTCGCCATGGGCTGGGTGCGTCATGGTCACCGGGCTTTTGACGCCCTGACGAGGTTGCGCCAGCCGCTGATCGCGGCCCTCAATGGTCATACACTTGGCGGCGGGCTGGAGCTCGCGGCGACAGCCGATTTTCGTATCGCAGAGGCCCATGTGAAATTGGGCTCGCCCGAGACCGGCCTCGGCATCATTCCCGGATGGTCTGGAACACAGCGCACGGTGCGGCGCTTTGGATCACAGACCGTTCGGCGCATGGCCCTGCTGGGTGAGATCTTCTCGGCGGAGCAGGGCCTCGCGCTGGGCATCGTGGACCAGGTCGTGGCCCGTACCGAATCCCTGAGTGCAGCGCAAGACATGGCCCGGCGCATCGCGGCACGGGGACCCGTTGCAACACAGGCAGCCAAGATGCTGATCAATGCCGCCGAACATGAAGAAGTGGAACGCGCCCTCGAGGCGCTGGCCGGCTCCATGGCCGCAGCAAGTTCCGATCTGCAGGAGGGCATCGCTGCCTTCCGCGGCAAGCGCAAGCCGAACTTCTGATCGAACCCGGTGCCGCGATCCCTGACCCTTCAGTGCAGCCGCTTGCCGCCTTCGTCCAGCAGCAGGCAGTCGGATGGCGCAATGGCGATGGACACGGTCTCGCCTTCGCGCCACACCCGATCATCGATGGTCATGTTGGCCTGCAGCTTGATGCCGCCGGCATCGATGAAATAGGCCGCTGTACCGCCAAGGTAGGAGGCAGAGACGACTTTCCCCGTCATTCCATTCGGGCCCATGCCGTTCGCTCCGACCGCAACGCGCTGGGCACGCACGATGGCAGTGACCACATTGCCCTCGCGCGCCGAAGCCGGCGCCACTGCGGTGAGTTGGGGACCTCCGTCGAGGCGGATCAGCGCGTGGCCATCGCGAATCGATTCAATGCGGCCGGGCAGCAGGTTGGACTGGCCAAGAAAACTGGCGACGAAACGGGATTCGGGACGCCGGTAAACCTCTTCCGGCGAGCCTTCCTGTTCGACTTTACCCTTGTTCATTACCACGATGCGGTCCGACATGGCGAGGGCTTCTTCCTGGTCGTGGGTGACGAAAATGGTGGTTATGCCCACTTCACGCTGGATGATCTTCAATTCCGTGCGCATTTCTTCGCGCAGGTTCGCATCGAGTGCTGATAGTGGCTCATCGAGTAGAAGCACGTCAGGCTCGATGACGATGGCACGCGCCAGGGCGATGCGTTGCTGCTGGCCGCCAGACATTTCCGACGGAAGCTTCTTGCCGACCCCGGGCAGCCGTACCATCTCGAGTGCCCGCGTCACTTTCTGGGCGATGACCGACTTCTCCACATTGCGATATTTCAGGCCGAAGGCGATGTTGTCGAAGACTGTCTTGTGCGGAAACAGCGCGTAGTTCTGAAACACCAGACCGATGTTGCGCTTGTGGATCGGCACGTTGTCGATGCGGCGGCCAGCGACGACGATTTCGCCGCCCGTCGGGTGAACCAGGCCGGCAATCGACCTGAGTATGGTCGTCTTTCCGCATCCGGATGGTCCCAGCAGAGTTATGAATTCGCCCTTGCCGATCGATAGGCTGACGTCCGAAACCGCGACGAATTCGCCATAGGCAAGAGTGACGTTGTGAAGTTCGACGGCAGCCGTTGTTGTCATCTGCAAACTCGAAGGCAAGTGGCCTCCCCGCTGGCCTGCAACGGGGAGGCAGATTGTCATTTGCGCATCAGCCACCCTTGGAGATGCGGTCCCACTGCTTGGTCCAGGCATCGAGATTCTCCGACCAGTAGTTGGGATCGGCGAAGGTCAGCGATGACATGGTTCCGGTCGGATCGAAGGCCGGCAACGCCTTGATCTTGTCGGTGAGAGGCACCTTGGTCGGATCCAGCGACGGCGGGTAGTTCTGACCCTCGGCCACGGCGATCGCCGTTTCCGGCGCCAACATGAAATTGACCAGTTCCTCGCATTCCTGCATGGGCGAACCCTTTAGGATCAGCATGTCCTCCATCCAGGCATAGGAGCCCGGCGGATCGAGATAGGCGACCGGAGCCCCCTGTTGCTTCAGCGCTGCGATCCGTCCGGACCAGGCGTCGGTGACCACGATTTCCTCCTTGGCGAGAAGGTCCATCAACTCGGCGCCCGACGACCAGTACTTCTTCACCAGATCGCGATTCTGGCGGACGGCTGCCCACACGGCATCCATATCCTTGATGTCGTTCGGGTTCTGTCCCGTCGCAAGCGCCGCGTACCAGACTCGCGTGGGCATGTCGCCATAGCCGCCGATCTTGCCTTGATACTTCTCGTCGATGAGCAGCTTGGCGCCTTTTTCCGTGGCTTCGGCCTCGGAGATCACGTTGGTGTTGTACGCGAGGCCGGTAGTGCCGTAGTCGTAAGGGACGCAGGAGAGCTTCGGCGTCATCTTGCGGAACGGCTCGATCATCGCCGGCATGACATACTGCATGTTGGGAATGTTGGCTTCGTTGATCTCGCTGGTGAAGCCACCGTCGACATAGCGCTTGTAGTACTCGACCCCCGAGGAGTGGACAATTTGGAAATCGCCGGGGTTTGCGGTCTTCACCTTGGTGATGATCTCGCTTTCATCACCAAAGGTGCCCTGTGTCACTTTGATGCCGGTCTTGGCCGTGTAGGGCTGGAAGGCATATTTGTCGATTGCTTCCTGCACTACACCGCCCCAGCCGTCGAAGCGTACCTCCTGCACGGCGGCGAGCGCCGCCGGCGCCCACCGCAGGCCGATGCCGGCGCTGGCTGCCGCAGCCGCGGTCAGCCCGAGGAAGCGGCGGCGGTCTAGGCCGCCATTCATGTAACGTTCGTGAAGCCTTTCAAGTCTCTTTGTGCTGGTAAGTTTCATGGTGTCCTTCTCCCTGTGTGGATCAACGCCTGCTACGCGCCAGATAGCGGGCAAGCCCGCCACCGAGCAACGGCAGCCCCACGGTTACGATAATCATCAAGGTGCCCAGAGCGTTGATTTCCGGGCTGATGGAGATCTTGAGCATCGACAGGATCTGGGTCGGCATGGTCTCGACGCCCGAAGGACGCCAGAACATGCTGGCCGTGATATTGTCGAACGAGATGGTGAAGACAAGCAGCATGCTGGCAATGATCGCCGGCATGAGCAAGGGCAGCGTGATGTCGAGGAATGTCTGGAAACGGTTGGCGCCGAGTGACATCGCAGCCTCCTCATAGACCCGTTTCACACCGATGAGCCGCGCCTGGACCACCAGCACCACATAGGGTAGCGCCAGCATGATGTGGCCCAGCACCAGCAAGGCAAGTGCGCGCGGCTGGTGCGCCCAGCGCATCAGGAGCAGAAGGCCAACACCCAGCACCGTCTCGGGCACGAGCGCCGGAGCGATCAGTATGGTGTTCACCCATTCCTTGCCCGGGAAATCGTACCGCACCAGCGCAATTGCGCCGAGCACGCCAAGTACCGTGCAACATGCCGCCGTGACCACGGCCACCCAGATCGAAGTTTGGAAAGCCCGGAGCACGGCCTCGTTCTCCAGCAGCCGGCCATACCAGCGCAGGCTGAAGCCCGTCATCGGAAAGCCACCGAACTGAGAATCGTTGAATGACAGGATGATGACGACCAGGATCGGCGCGAACATGAAGATGTAGACGAGAATCGTCACCAGCTGGATGGCGCGCCAGCCCCAGCCTTCCTGTGTTGCGGTATCCGCGTTCATTGGCTCAGCCCCTTGAAGATGCGGGACAGTCCCATATAGCGGCTGTAGATCGCCGCTACGATTCCGAGCATCACCAGCAGGACGATGGAGAGCGTCGATCCCATCGGCCAGTTGAGTTGCCCCATGATCGTGTCGAAGATGATATTGCCGAATAGCGCATCGCGCGTGGATCCGAGGATCTCTGGCGTGACATAGCTGCCGGCCGCCAGAACGAAACACAACAGCAGCCCGGCCATCAATCCGGGCAGAGACAGCGGAAGGATGACTTCACGAAAGGCCTGCCATGCGGTGCAGCCCAGCGTGCGGGCCGCCGAAATCAGATTGCGGTCGATGCCCTCTATGCTCACGTACACATTCAGGATCATGTAAGGCAGGAGGAAGTGAATCATGCCCATGATCACCGCGCCTTCGGTATAGAGCAGCCGGATCGGCGTTTCGATCAGGCCCATCTTGAGCAGAAGGACATTGATCACACCCTGTTCACCGAGAATATGGATCCACGAAAAGGTCCGGATGGTGAAGCTGATCCAGAACGGAACGATGAGCAAGAGCAGCAGAAGCCACTTGTGGCGAAATCGCGTCATCGCGATGAAATAGGCGGGCGGGTAACCCAGGATGGCGCAGAGTATGGCGGTGATCGCCGCGACCCGCGCTGTCTTCCACAGGAACATGTGGTAGAAGCTGTCGGTGAAGAACTCATGCCAGTTGGCGGTCGTGAAGGTTTCTTTCTCGACGCCGGCGGTCACGAACTCATAGAAGGTGAAAGCCATCATGATGCAGATGGGGAGGATCATCAGCACCACGAGCGTGATCAGCGCCGGCGCGAGAAGCAACCATGGCCTGCGGCGGTTGCCGGCGCTCAGAACCGAGTCAGTCATTCCGCCGGCCCGAGCGAATGATCTGTGCGAGAACCTCTCGTCTTTCCAAGCGTCACGCGTGGCCCATGTATATGATCCTCATCGTAACAGACAATCTTTTGATGGGTTCTGTCAACTGACGCCGCTTTCAATCGTCCACTGTTGCCGGCAGCTTGACGCGGAAGCTCAGGTTGGCGACGCATGGACACACATATGCAGCTGATCCCAACCGGCTTCTTGTCGCAACACCTTTCAGGAGGGGGCGCTGGCCTGCGTCCCTTTGTCAAGAATCACGGACTTCGCAACCACTTCGTGTTTCTCGATCATCGGGGCGAACATCTCCCATTGTCCACCGAAGAGATTGTGCGGATCTGTGACGTTCATAGCGGCGTCGGCGCCGAACAGGTGGTGACGATAGAAGCACCCTCGGAGATGGCCAGGGCGCAGGCTGCCCATGCCGCAATCCGGATTTTCAACATTGACGGTTTCGAGGCCGGAGCCTGCGGGAATGCCACACGTTGCGCCGCCCAAATTCTGTTTGAGGAAACCCGGTCATCTGAACTCGTTTTCGAAACGGTGGCGGGATTGCTTCGCTGCTGGAAGGAGGAGAATGGCGAGATCAGCGTGCGGCTCGGGCCGATCACGATGGACTGGCAACGCATTCCACTTGCTGGAGCCGCCGATACCCGGCACCTCCCCATAGCAAGTGGACCGTTGCGCGATGGCCTGGCCCTGAACATCGGCAATCCCCATGCCGTGTTTTTTGTCGATTCCTTCGACGCAGTTGATATCGCAGCTACGGCGCCTGCCATCCAGAACAACCCCCTGTTTGCCGAGGGCGCCAATGTCGGCATTGCCGAGGTCATTGATGGCGGGACATTGAGGCTCGCCGTCTGGGAGCGGCCCGGTTTTCTTTCGGAAGCCTGTGGCACCGGTGCCTGCGTGGCCGTCTTTGCCGGCCGGCTGCGTGGATTGTTGTCCAGCGACATCGTCAGCGTTCGCCTGCCCGGTGGTTTGCTGCGAATCCGGCTTGAGCCCGATGGGATGGCGGTCATGACCGGACCCGTCGCCTTCTGTTGCTGCGGTTATGTTTGATCCAAAGCCGGCGGGATTTCGCGACGCGTGGTGCGGGAACTTAGCCGTGTGCGAATCTGCGGGACATGAATATCATTGCAACATGGACTGAGTCGCTCTTGCGCGCCGGGAACCTGGCGCGGCGGAGACGGTGAAGAAAGGGAAACGAAATGCCTACACGGCGATTGGGGACGGCAGCGTTGAGTCTTGCTTTTGGTCTTGCGGCACTTGCCGCCTCCGGAGCGCGGGCCGAGGACGTGTCCTCAGGTGTTGATGTGGTCAGCCAGACCTGGACATGCGTCAGCGGTTTTGGGGGGAGTCCCGGTCCGTGCCGGGCGCCGCGTCAGCCGCCACGCATCGAGGCGGGGCATGGCGAGCTTTTCTGCGTGAATGGATTTCGCGGCACCCCCGAAGCCTGCCGGATCATCGAATAGCGGCTTCGGGTGGCGATGACGCCGGGCCAGCGGCCCCATCCATGCGGGCCGTTGATGGCGCGCAGTCTTCGGTCAGATTGCGTGGGCAAGTGCCTTCGCCATTCAACGTGAAATGACCAGTCCGGGACCGGCGTGCCAACGGCATGGTAAGGCGGAAATGGCGGGACGGAAGAGATGAAACTGGGCACTGCCATGTTATTGTGGGTGCTCTCTGGTTTCCGGCCATAGAGCTTGTGGGCGTCGGTCAATGTTGCCCAGCTCCATATGAAGTGTTGTCCAGTCCGATAGCCCGGGCGCGCCCAAACACTCAATCAGTGAGAATGGGAGAATGGATGAGATTCGCCAAATCATCGAGAAGTACGACGCCACTTATAGCGAGCAAATCGGAACTTCGCCGCAAGACCTCAACCGGTTCGCGCTCGCCTTCTACAAGGACGTCGCGCAAATCTATGACTGCCTGACCCGCATAAAGAACGTGGAGCGCAATGCCACGGGCTTTTCCATCGACAATGCTCCAATCCTTGGCCTGCTGGTGCGGGTCTGGAAGCTGCTTAAGGAAGTCATCCGCTACTACGAAAGACACAACGCGGAGATAATCAGCATCCTCGAGCGCCCTCTGATTGAGGCGTCTGTTGTCGCCCGCTATCTGATGACAAGCGGTCTGGCCGTCGTCGAGGACTACCGGAAGTGCTCGTACAAAGATCACCTGCGCATTCTGCGCGATCTTGAGAACGGCTAGGCTCAGGACTCATTGATCA
>JAGRLX010000395.1 GCA_020441605.1 Alphaproteobacteria bacterium | reverse complement strand
GCAGGATGCCGTGCTTGTCGCAGACCTGGCGCACCAGTGGCCAGAATTCCGGCGGCGGCACGATCAGGCCGCCTGCCCCTTGGATGGGTTCGGCTATGAAGGCGGCAACCGTGCCGGGGCTCTGGTCCTCGATCAGCCGATCAAGAAGCGTGGCGCATAGCTGCGCCAGTTCTGCCGGATCATCCGTGAACGGATTGCGATAGACATAGGGCGTCTCGCTACGCAGGAAACCAGGCATCAACGGCTCGAAGGCCTCGCGGAAGGCCGGCGTACCATTGGCCGACAGACCACCGAAGGCGACGCCATGATAGGCGCGATGGAGCGACACGAACTTGGTGCGCTCGGGCTGGTCGGCAAGCTTCCAGTATTGCCGCGCAAGTTTCAGCGCGCCCTCCACGGCTTCCGATCCGCCGGTCGCGAAGAAGACCTGGGTCATGCCTTCGGGCGTGGTGAGATCGACCAGCAGTTTGGAAAGCTCGATCGCCGGCCCGTGGGTCGTCCCGCCAAACAGGGAGTAGTACTGCAGCTTGTGTAGCTGGGCCGAGATCGCCTCGATGATCTCCTTGCGGCCGTGGCCGGCGTTGACGTTCCACAGCCCGCCCTGGCCGTCGATGTAATCCTTGCCGTCGATGTCGGTGACAATAGCCCCCTTGCCTGTTTCGATGATCAGGGGCTTGTCATCGGCCGTCACATTGGGATCGGCAAACGGATGGAACTGGTATTCGGCGTTCCACGACTTGATGTCCTTGGCATTGGCGCGGTCCATGGCTGGCGTCCTCCGGAATGTGTTCAACTCTGTGATGAAGGGGGCCTCGCCGCCATCAGCCACGAGGCCCCAGTCCAGAGGCACTTGCGCGGACCTTCAGCGCCGCAGGGCGCTGCGAGGCCCCAACGCTCACATGGCCTTCATGCGGTCAGTCACGGCACTGGTCCAGGCGCCTTCCGGACGCTTGGTGATGACCGGATCGGACCCGCCCTTCATCAGCGTATCGACCGTGCGCTCGGCGGCTGTGACATCGAGCGAGCCATCAGAACCTTCAGTGAGCTTGTTGATCTCGCCCATCATGCGGGTCTGGTGCTCGATGGTCTGGGCACCGGTCGCATCGTTGTCGAGCACGATCTGGGCCGACTCGTCCGGATTGGCCCGGGCATAGTCCCAGCCCATCATCGAGGCCTTGACGAATTTCGCCATGGTATCAACAAAAGCCGGATCCTTCAGCTTGTCCTCAAGCACATAAAGGCCATCCTCCAGGGTGGCGACACCCTGGTCCTCATATTTGAACACCACCAGGTCCTCAGCCTTGATGCCGGCGTCGATCACTTGCCAGTACTCGTTGTAGGTCATGGTCGAGATGNNGAGATGCAGTCGGCCTGCTTCTGGATCAGCGGATCGACATTGAAGCCCTGCTTGATGACGGTAACGCCATCGCTGCCGCCGGTGGTCGCGATGCCAAGCGTGCTCATCCACGACAGGAACGGATATTCATTCCCGTAGAACCACACGCCCAGGGTCTTGCCACGGAAATCTTCCGGCTTGGTGATGCCGGTTTCCTTGCGGCAGGTGAGCATCATGCCTGAGCGCTTGAACGGCTGGGCGATGTTGATCACCGCCGAGCCTTTCTCGCGCGTCGCCAGCGCCGAGGGCATCCAGTCGACCACCACGTCCGCGCCGCCGCCGGCCAGGACCTGCTGCGGATTGATGTCCGGTCCACCGGGAAGTATCGTCACCTCCAGGCCCGCATCGCTGTAGAAGCCCTTGGCCGCAGCGACATAATAGCCGGCAAACTGCGCCTGGGTCACCCACTTGAGCTGAAGTTTGACCGCCTCGGCAAACGCACCTGTCGCGCCCGCCATCAACGCTGCGGCGGCCGCGGCAGCCAGTAGCATCTTCTTCATCTTCCCTGTTCTCCTTCTTTCCTCATGAGCCGCCTACTTCCGGTAGGACGGATGCCAGAAGGTCACCACGCGCTCCACGGCGACGAGGAGACCGTAAAATACCGAACCAGTGACCGCGGCCACGGCGATTTCCGCCCAGGCCATGTCAAGCCCCAGCCTGCCGACTTCCGTCGAGATGCGAAAGCCCATGCCGACGATGGGGGTTCCGAAGAACTCCGCGACGATGGCACCGATCAGCGCCAGCGTCGAGTTGATCTTGAGCGCATTGAACACGAAGGGCATGGCCGCAGGCAGCCGGAGCTTGACCAGGGTCTGCCACCACGAGGCGCCGTAGCTGCGCATCAGGTCGCGCTCCAGGTGTCCCGACGCATCGAGACCAGCCACCGCGTTGACCAGCATCGGGAAGAAGGTCATGACCACGACCATGGCGGCCTTGGACGGCCAGTCGAAGCCGAACCACAT
>JAGRLX010000394.1 GCA_020441605.1 Alphaproteobacteria bacterium | reverse complement strand
CTCGACCTGGCGCGAAAGCTGCGACAGCGCGACGATCGGCACCGCCAGTTCCTTGGCCAATGCCTTGAGGCCGACAGTGATCTCGGAGACTTCCTGCACCCGGCCCTCGGCGGCGCGGCGCGACGAGCCGGTGAGCAGCTGCAGGTAGTCCACCACCAGAAGGCCCAGGCCACGCTGGCGCTTCAGGCGGCGGGCACGGGCGGCCAGCTGGGCGATGGTCAGGCCGCCGGTGGCGTCGATGTAGAGCGGCAGCGACTGCAATTCACGGCTCACCTCGACGATGCGGTGGAACTCGTCCTCGGTGATCTTGCCGCGGCGGATGCGTTCCGACGATATTCCCGATTGCTCGGCGATGATGCGGGTGGCCAGCTGCTCACTCGACATTTCGAGCGAGAAGAAGGCGACGACGCCGCCATCGGTCACCTTGACCGAGCCATCGGTCTGGTGTTCCGCCTTGTAGGCCTTGGCGACGTGATAGGCGACATTGGTGCAAAGCGCGGTCTTGCCCATGGCGGGGCGTCCGGCGAGGATGATGAGGTCGGAGGATTGCAGGCCGCCCATCTTCTCGTCGAGGTCCTTCAGACCCGTCGAGATGCCGGACAATCCACCGTCGCGCTGATAGGCGCTGGCCGCCATGTCGACGGCGTCGGTCAGGGCGCGGGCGAAGGGCTGGAAGCCCTGGCCGTATTTGTTGGTCTCGGCCATTTCGAAAAGCGACTGTTCGGCGCGTTCGATCAGGTCCTTGGAACTGTCCTCGATATCGGGTTCGAAGGCCTCGTTGACGAGGTCGGTGCCGATGCCGATGAGCTTGCGGCGCTGGGCCAGTTCGTAGACGGTGCGGCCGTATTCTTCGGCATTGATGATGGTGGTGGCATTGGCGGCGAGCCTGGCAAGGTAGGCGGGTCCGCCAATTTCCTTGAGCGTCGCGTCATTGTCGAAATAGCTCTTGAGGGTCACGGGGCTGGCCAGCTTGCCGGCCCTTATGAGGGTGGCGGCGGTCTCAAAGATGCGGGCGTGTACCGCCTCGAAGAAATGTTCGGGCGTCAGGAAGCCCGAAACCCGGTCGCAGGCCTCGTTGTTGACCAGGATGGCGCCAAGAAGCGCCTGTTCCGCTTCCAGATTGTGGGGTGCGGTGCGATAGGAGTCGGATTCCTGTTCGGCCGCGACGGGCCGCAATGTGGCTTGTGCTGACATGGGACTGTGTTAACGAATTCACTCGCGTTCACGCAGCAGTTTGCGCGCTTTTGCCCGATATCCACAAGCCTTAAATCCGGCGCTGCCCCGCGTCCCTCACTCCGCCGGGATTGACTTCAGCCGTTGCCGCTTGGAATCGATGGCCCGGAGGCGTTCTTCCTCTTCGACCATGTAGTTGCGGGTCATCGGCAGCACGTGCTGGTTGCGACAGAACTGGATCTGGAAATTGTTCATGCCGCCGAAACGGAAGGCGCATTCCGAAGCGGCAAGGTAAAATTCCCACATGCGGCAGAAGCGTTCGTCATAGATCTCCTTGGCGCGGTCGCGATGATCGGCGAAGCGGCGGCCCCAGTCGCGCAGGGTCTCGGCATAGTGCAGCCGCAGGATCTCGACGTCGGTGACATAGAGCTTGTGGTTCTCGATCACCGGAAGCACTTCGGAGAGGGCAGGGATATAGCCGCCGGGGAAGATGTATTTCTTGATCCAGGCGCTGGTGGCGCCGGGGCCGTCCGAGCGGTTGATCGAATGGAGCACGGCCACGCCGTCGTCCTTCAGCAGGCTGCGGCACTTGGCGAAGAATTCCGGGAAATGGCCGACGCCGACATGCTCGAACATGCCGACCGAGACAATCCGGTCGAAGCGGTCGTCGAGGTGGCGGTAGTCCTTCAGGTGGAACTTCACCCGGTCGGCCACGCCGCGCTGGGCGGCGCGTTCGTTGGACAGCTTGTGCTGTTCCTCCGAGAGGGTGACGCCGGTCACCTCAGCGCCGCAGGTCTCGGCCAGATAAAGACCGAGCCCGCCCCAGCCGGAGCCGATATCGAGCACCTTCATGCCCGGCTTGATCATCAGCTTGGCGGCGAGGTGGCGCTTCTTGGCGAGCTGGGCGTCTTCAAGCGAGGCGTCTGGACCTTCGAAATAAGCGCAGGAATATTGCCGGTCGCGGTCGAGGAACAGATCGTACATTGCCCCGGAGAGGTCGTAGTGGTGGGCGACGTTCTGTTTGGCCTTGCCGACCGGATTGTATTGATCCACCCGCTTCTTGAGCTTGCGGATGTTGTAGAGCACACGGGCCGCTTTGGGCATGTCGTAGGTTTCGGCATTGGCCATGAGCAGGGCCAGCATGTCATAGGCAGTGCCATAGACCAGCTCGATGCCGCCATCCATATAGGCTTCGCCGAGGTTGAGATCGGGATCGAGGGCGACGCGCCGCGCCGCTTCGGAACTGGTGACCCGGATATGCACCGGATTGCCTGTCTCGTCGCCGTATTTGTGCAGCCGGCCATCCGGTGCGCTGACATGAAGTGTTCCGGACTTCACAACCAGTTTCAACGCGCGGTCCAACAGCCCGTACATGACGACTTACTCCCACATCACCGCGCGCCATCCTGAACACGGCCCGGCGCGGCCCCGAAACATTAACGAAAGTTTAATACGAGGTTTTTGGGGCCTGCAAGGGGGTGCGATTTACCAAGGTTAACACGTCAACGAAAAAAGGCCGCCCTGGGGCGGCCTTTTGCCAGTCTTGATTGAATTGCGATCAGATGTTCTCGTCCTCGTTGCCTTCTTCCTGCTGGAAGAGGGCTTCGGCGGCGGCGCGAACCTCGGCGCGGTCGGAGACCGGGCCGGTCAGATCCTCGCCGCGGGCCTGGGCTTCAGCCTCATCGGCCGAGCGGGCGACGTTGACGGTGATCTTCACCTCGACCTCGGGGTGCGGAATGACCGACACCGCATAGAGGCCGATGGTCTTGATCGGGGCTTCGAGGTGGACATGGCCACGGTCGACCTTGATGCCGCTGGCGGTCGCCGCTTCGGCGATGTCGCGGGGGGTCACCGAACCGTAGAGCTGACCGGCTTCGCCGGCCTGGCGGATCAGCACGAAGCTCTTGCCGTCCAGGGCCTTGGCCTCGGATTCGGCCGACTGGCGGCGGTCGGCGTTGCGGGCTTCCAGTTCGGCGCGGTCGCGTTCGAACTTGGCCCGGTTGGCGTCGGTGGCGCGGAGCGCCTTGCCGCGGCGGAGCAGGTAGTTGCGGGCGTAGCCATCCCGCACCTTGACCACTTCGCCCATGGCGCCGAGCTTCGACACGCGCTCGAGAAGAATGACGTCCATATTCGCTTCTCCTTACTTCAGCACGTAGGGCAGGAGGCCGAGGAAGCGG
>JAGRLX010000393.1 GCA_020441605.1 Alphaproteobacteria bacterium | reverse complement strand
GCTGGTTGCCCGCACGGGTTCCAGTTCGCAGGACTTGAACGTGTCCTTGATCTGCTTGTCGAGATCGTCGCGGTCGGTGACGATCAGGATGCGCGGGTTGGGAATGGCCTTGTCGAGCGCGAGAGAGCGCCCCAGCATCACCATGGTCAGCGACTTGCCCGACCCTTGAGTGTGCCAGATCACACCACCCTTGCGGCGGCTGTCCAGATTGAACTGGCGGACGCGTTCGACAGCCTTCCGGATGCCGAAGAACTGCTGATGGCGCGCGACCTTGCGTGCGCCGCCATCGAACACGGTGAAGCGTCGGATCAGGTCCAGCAGGCGTTCCGGCCGGCACATCGCATGGATTGCTCGGTCCTGCGCCGTGATCGCGCGCGCACCTTCGGCGGCCAGGGCTTCGAAATGAGCGCGGGCAAAGGCGAAGTCGCCCGAGAAGACAGCGTCGGCCTCCGCCGCGGTGAGCGGCCGATTGGCCAGCGGATCGATGATCTCGTCCCGGTCTTCCTCGTCCCGCCACGTCTGCCAGAACTGCCGCGGCGTGCCCACGGTGGCGTAGCGCGCCTCGACACGGTTCATCACCATGAGAAGCTGCGCGAAGTGGAACAGCTGCGGGATGTTGTCTTCGTTCTGATAGCCGATCAGCTGGCTGCCGGCCTTCTTCAGGCTCTCGGTCGGCCGTTTGTTCTCGATCACCAGGAACGGGATGCCGTTCACGTAGGCGACGATGTCGCATCGCTTGGTCTGGGTGCTGGCAGTCCGCTCGACCGAGACTTCGGCTGTCACGTGATAGACGTTGTTCGACGGAGTATCCCAATCGACGTAGCGAAACGAATAGGACTTCGAGTCTCCCTGGATCGTCTTGGTGATGGTCGTGCCGAGGACGAGCGTATCGTAGATGTCTTGGTTGGTCCCGCGCAGGCCCTTCTGCCGGTCAGGCGTGGGCTTCAGCCGCCGGATGGCTTCGTGCGCATCCTCGAGGTCGAAGGGATACTCCCGGCCGCGATAGGTGAAGCTGTTGATCCGCAGAAGCTGGTCCGCAAGAACGTCGTCGAGCACCACATTGCGCAGACGACCGCCGCGCTGGCGCACCGCCTCGGCCTGGGACAGCGGCGTGAACCCCAGCGCCACCAGGAGCTGCAGGGCGGGGATCTGTGACTGATGCTTCTCGGCGGCGTCGAAGGTCATGGCGGGCCCTCCGAAAACAGCCCGGACAGCGCCGCGCGTGCCGCGACCGCGTTGATGTTCGCCTTGATGACGCGGTCGAGTTCGCTGCCGTCCGTGTAGATCGCGGGCACGGCACAGTGCACCCGGCCATCCTTGATGTAGTTGTCGGCCTTGCCGCGCGCGCCCTTGGTGTGCGGCTTGAACACCGCCACGGAAAGCCCGCCCTGTTCCTTGACCAGTCGAAAGCACGGGATGTCAGTCGAGCCGTCGCCGATGAACACCATGTTCTCGAAGGGCAACGGCCTGTCGCGCTTTTCCACGAACTGATTGACCTTGCTGTTGTCGCTCAGGTCGAAGGCGCCCTTGTTGATGCGGAACAGGTACTGCGTCTTGGTAGTATAGTTGACGGCAAGCGCCGGCCAGGCGGCAACGCCGTTCTGGTCGAACATGAACTTCGACGCATAGACTTGGGCGAACCTAGAGGCGATGGGCGTCCCTGCGAAGATCTCGGCGTTCCCCGACGAGACAAGATAGTGCGTGACCCGGACACCCTGCGCCTTGCCATAGCCGGTGATGCGGTCGAACCAGTCCTCGACCCCCTCGAACAGCTGGATCGCCTTGCCCCTCCCTTTGAAGTCGTCGCGCCTCACCGGAACGCCGGCGGCGGCGGCCTTGCGCAGCATCAGGTTCATGTAGACGAGCACTTCGTCGGCCTGATGCTCCTTGGTGAGGCGCTTCACCTCGGCCCAGAAATCCTTGGGCTTCATGCCGATGTCGGGCAGGAAC
>JAGRLX010000392.1 GCA_020441605.1 Alphaproteobacteria bacterium | reverse complement strand
GGCCGTGCCGAGATCATGGCGGGCCGGGGTTCCTTCATCGAATCCTTTCCGCTCTTTGGCTACGATCTCGCCGACTACGACAAGCTGTTTGCTGAGAAACTCGAAACCCTGTTGCGCTTGCGCCAGGGCGGGACAGGGGGCGTGTTTCCGCTGCCCGTCCAGCAGCCCATCCCCTTGTGGATCGCAGTAGGCGGAACGCCCCAGTCGGTGGTGCGGGCGGCCTCGCTGGGACTGCCGATGGCGCTGGCCATCATCGGCGGCGATCCGGCGCGCTTTGCGCCCTATTTCGATCTCTATCGCGATGCAACGGTCAAGGCAGGCCGGAAGCCCGACAGCGTGCGCCTCAGCCTCAACATGCACGGCTTTCTGGCCGATACGGTCGAGGCGGCGAAATCGATCTTCTATGAACCACACAACGAGGTCATGAACCGGATCGGAAGGGAACGCGGCTGGCCACCGCAGGGCCGCAGCCATTTCGAGGCGGCTTGCGGGCCCAACGGCCACCTGCTGATCGGCTCACCCGACGAAATGGTGGAGCGGATCATCGCGTTGCACCGCATTTTCAGGAACGATCGCATTCTGATCCAGATGGCCATCGGCGCCGTTCCCCACAAGCATGTCCTGCGGGCGATCGAACTGCTCGGCACCGTTGTCGCCCCCAAGGTGAAGGAGGCCCTGTCATGACTCTTCCTCATGTCCCCGATCCGATGCCTGGCGATGCCCGGGCGGCCGATCTCATCGAAACCGTCATCGTGCCCCGCGCCCGCGATCTCGGCGGCTTCGAGGTCCGCCGTGCGCTTCCTTCGGCCCGACGCCAGATGGTTGGCCCTTTCATCTTCTTCGATCAGTTCGGGCCGGTGCTGATGCAGTCGGGGCAGGGCATCGATGTGCGCCCACATCCACACATCGGCCTGTCGACCGTCACCTGGCTCTTCGACGGGTCAATCTTTCATCGCGACAGCCTGGGCTCGGAGCAGCCGATCGCTCCGGGAGAACTCAATTGGATGACGGCAGGAAAAGGCATCGTCCATTCTGAGCGCACGGCCCCGTCCGACCTTGCCCGCGCGCGCAAGGTCTTTGGTATTCAGAGTTGGGTCGCCCTGCCGAAGGCGCATGAGGATCTCGCCCCGGCGTTTGAGCATGTGGGCATGAACCGGCTGCCGGTGATCAGCGATCATGGCGTCTCGGTGCGCGTGGTCGCCGGATCGCTGTTTGGCGCGGTGTCACCGGTTAGAACTCATTCCGATCTTTTTTATGCTGATGTGCAGTTGCAGGCAGGCCATGCCGTGCCGCTCCCCGCTGACCATGAGGAACGTGGTGTTTATGTTGCTGAAGGTGAGATTGAGATCGCGGATCAGGTGTTCGGCGAGGGCCAGTTGCTCGTGTTCCGTCCGGGCGATGCCATCGCCATGCGGGCGCGGAATGCTGCCCGAATGATGCTCCTGGGCGGCGAACCGATGGATGGTCCCCGGCATATCTGGTGGAATTTCGTGTCGTCGTCGAAGGACAAGATCGAGGCGGCGAAGGATGACTGGAAGCGCGGCCGCTTCGCCATCGTTCCCTGTGACGAAAAGGACTTCATACCCTTGCCGGATTGAGCGGCGGCTCAGTTTCCTAGGATGATGTCGCGGGTTTCGCCTGCGGCGATGGTGAAGGTTGCTGTCAGGGTCTCGGCGCCAATGCTGGCGCTGGCGTTATAGCTCCCAGGCTTGAGCACCAGGTCGGCCGACAGGCCGTCGGCCCTGGTGATGGCGGTGCCGCTGGCGTCGCTGATGAGCCAGTGGACGGGGGCATCTGGCGCGCCTACAAAGGCCAGTCTGGCCAGTCCCGCCTTGTGATCGATCTCGACGGCGCTCATGCGGCCGGCTTTCACCGCGACTTCCGCGGCGGCCATGACATTGCCGGTCTCGAAACGGCTTTCGATCCGGTAATTTCCCGCCGGCACGCGAATGACTTCACCGGGCAGAGCGCTCGTCGCGATGGTCTGGCCCCGCTGTGGTCCGGATAGCGCGATGATCTGACTGCGCGGGATCGCTGTTGGCACACCTATGTCCTTCACCCGGGGCAGGATGCGGATACCGCCGGCGTTCAGCACGTAGCTGACCATCAGCCGGTTTGACTGCAACAGGGTCACGGTGCTGCTCAGGCGCACCGCGTCATAACGGATGCTCACCCCATAATCCCCCGGAGGGACCGAAATTGCAGCTTGAGGGGCTTCGCCGGAATACAGCATCTCGCCCGCGCCGCTGGTGATGGTCCAGTGGATCGGACGTTCGATGAGGCCACCGTCGTCGGTCAGCCGGGCCGTGAGCTCCAGGCCTTCGCGGCCTGGCGGCACGACTTCGATCGCGACATCGTGGCCTGGGTTCGCCTCGGCCCCGAGGCTGCCGGTGGTTTCCGGAATGGCGGAAAGTTCTAGCACCGCGGGGCTTTGCGCCGATCTGGCGATGCTCGGCGCAAGGATGGTCACGGCGGCGATGAAAACAAGTACCGCCACCACAGTTGCGGCCGTAGTGGCGCGGCTGTGGTGGCGATCATGTCCTGCACGGGTGCTGAAGTCGTGCAAGTTTGCAGTCCCCATACTCAACTCTCCCCCGACCTTCCGGCCGGCCCGCGCAAGGAACCACGATGGCAGCCGGGCCGCAATGCAATCCTTAATTTTGGGTTAACGGCGCTGCTGCAATTGAAACCATTGCGTTTTCATTTGCCTGCGGCCACATTGCCGGGATCATGCAAGACTTCAACGACACTTCATCCATCCTGGCCCTTCTGCACACGCGCCGCTCGGCATCGGCCAAGGCCATGGGCGAGCCTGGACCCACGCCGGAACAGGTTGCCGAGATCATCGCCTGTGGGGTACGGGTGCCTGATCACGGCAAACTCAACCCTTGGCGTTTCATCCTCTTCGAAGGTGAGGCGCGCGCCCGGTTCGGCGAAGCCATGCGCGAGCGCTGGCGCGAACTCTACCCGGAGCATGGTGAGAGTACGCTGGCCTTCGTGGCTGCCATGTTCATGCGGGCGCCGACGGTCATCGGGATCGTGTCCACGGCGAAGGAGCACCCCAAGATCCCGGTCTGGGAGCAGCAACTTTCGGCCGGTGCCGTGTGCCAGAACATGCTGCTGGCGGCGACCGCGCTCGGGATTGGCTGCCAGTGGAACACCGACTGGATCGCCTATGACGAGAAGATGGCGGATGTTTTGGGCCTGTCGTCTCATGAAAAGCTGGCGGGTCTCATCTATTTGGGCACGTCTTCAGCACCCCTGGAAGAACGTCCGCGGCCCGATCCCAAGTCGCTGACCACGCGCTGGGGTGAGGCATGAAGATTGCCGGAGTCCTGTTCGACAAGGACGGCACGCTTATCGAAGTCAACCGGACATGGATCCCGATTTACCGGACGATCCTTGCTGAGCTGTTCAATGCCGATGCCGACACGGTCGAGAGCCTGATGGAAAAGGCGGGCTATGATCCGGTGACTGACAAGTTCCGGCCCAACTCGGTGCTTGCCGGTGGAACCACCCGTCAACTGGTGCAGGTCTGGTGGCCGGACCTCGATGCAGCGGGCGCGGAAGAAAAGGCCCGGGTTCTCGACAATGACTACGCCCATCTGGTGAAGGACGCACTCGCGCCGCTGATGCCGCTGGAGCCGATCTTCACCGAATTGCGGGCGATGGGGCTGAAACTCGGCGTGGCGACCAACGACAGTCACGTATCGGCGCGCAATCACATGGCCCATATCGGGGTGATCGAGCATTTCGAGGATATCATCGCAGCCGATACCGTGCCGGTCCCGAAGCCGTCGGGCAACATGATCCGCCGTTTTGCCGAAATCACCGGGCTGGCGGTGGAATCCATCGCCATGGTGGGCGACAATTCCCATGATATGGAAGAGGCGCGCGCCGGCTGTGCGGGCCTTGCCATCGCGGTACTTACCGGCAATGCGGGCCATGAGGACATTGCCCACCTTGCCGATCACACAATCGCCAGCGTAGCCGAACTTCCGGCACTGCTGCGGAGTCTGTGAATGTTCTATGACGCGATCCGCAACGATCACGGCCTGGAGGTAGACCCTTTCAAGGCGCTGGTCGTGCCGCGGCCCATCGGGTGGATCTCCACTCTGTCCACGGAAGGCGTTGCCAATCTGGCGCCCTACAGTTTCTTCAATGCCATGTCGCAGGATCCGCATTACGTCGTCTTCGGATCGGGTCCGCGCAAGGACAGCCTGCGTAACATCGAGGCGACCGGTGAGTTTGCCGTCAACCTCGCAACCTTTGACCTCCGTGATCAGATGAACGCCTCGTCCGCAACGGTGGCGCCCTATGTGGACGAGTTCGATCTGGCCCGCCTCACCAAGGCGCCATGCCGAATGATAAAGGCGCCCCGTGTGGCAGAAAGCCCGGCCTGTCTCGAGTGCCGGTTGTTCAAGGTCATAGACCTGCCAGACGAGCAGGGACGGGCCAATGATCATCTCGCCATCGGACGGGTCATCGGCGTTCATATCGATGACCGATTCATCGAAACTGGGCGGGTAAACACGGCTGCCATGCGGCCCATTGCCCGGCTCGGCTACAGCGAATACGCCACCGTCACCGAAGCTTGGCGCATGCGCCGCCCGTCCTAAAGCGGGCGTTTCCCGTCATTTAACCACTTAAAGTTGTTTTCAGTTTTGAGTGAGTCGCGGGGCGAGTCGTGAACAGGTGCGGAACGCCGCAATTCCGCCATTGTTGACAAGTCTGGCAAAAATCCAAATTGTACAAATTATATCAGTAACATGTGTCCTGTTCATAACCTGTGGAAAACGCAATTAACATCTCGTTAACCAACCAGGGCGCAGGACTCGCTACACGAGAGCGGCAGGGGACAGGCGGCCGATGAAGCTGGAAGGACTTGTGGACATGACAAGGTGTCTGCTGATTGACGAAGACGGAGCCGAAAGGCGGCGCCTGGAAAGCCTGTTGTCCGCGCTGGGTCTGGACACGGCGCTGAGCTCGGGGGCCGACGAGGCCGTCCAGTATTGCAATGACAACGCCCCGGAAGTGGTCATGGTTTCTGCCGGAACGCCCGGTGTGCAACGCGGCGAATTCGTTAAGCGCCTGCGCCGCAGCGCCCGCGGCAAGCCGCCGGTTGTCTTTCTCTATGCCCATACGCCGGACACCGACATGATCGGGTCTTCGATCCTCGAAGGGGCGGCGGATGTGCTGATGATGCCCTTCGATCACGATATTCTTGAGTTCAAGCTGCGTCAGGCTGGCATCATCGGCTGATCTCTCATCAATTTGCTTGGCGCGGTGGCGAATCCCGCGCAACATTCTCCGATGGCGCGTTATTCGATCTGGATCCTGCTGCTGTGCGTGGGCCTGCTGTGTGTGGGCCACGGCCTTCATGGTTCGCTGGTGGCGGTCAGGGCCAATGCTGCCGATTTCGGTCCGGATGTCACAGGTCTAGTGATGTCGGGCTATGCGGCCGGCCTTCTCCTCAGTTCCTATGTCACGCCGCATCTTGTGCGAAATGTCGGCCATGTCAGGGCCTTCGCGGGACTGGCGTCGATCGTTTCCACCGCAGTTCTGCTGATGCCGCTCTGGGTCAATGCGCCGTTCTGGCTCGCCATGCGGTTCATCTCGGGCCTGTGCACGTCCGGCCTGTTCATCGTGTGCGAGAGCTGGCTCAATGGCGCCTCGTCGAACCGCAACCGCGGCCAGATGCTGTCGATGTATATGATCGTCACCTATGGTGCGCTTGGGGTGGGGCAATTGCTGCTGAACGTCACGGATACGTCCGGGTTTTCGCGTTTCATCATCGTGTCGGCCTTGCTGTCCTTGTCGCTGGTGCCGCTCATTCTGCTGCCGGCCGAGGCGCCGAGCCTGGAAGGTGCCCGGCCGGTGACCGTCGACGAAGTCTGGAGGGCGTCGCCCCTGGCGGTTCTCGGGGCCTTCTTCTGCGGCCTTGCCCAGAGCGCCTTCTTTGCCATGGGCGCCGTCTTTGGCCTCACCAAGGGCCTGCCGCTGGTCTATGTCTCGCTGATGATGGCGCTGCCGCCCATCGGAGTGATCCTGTCGCAATATCCCATCGGCTGGATCTCGGACCGTTTCGACCGGCGGACTATCATCATGCTGCTGAGCGCGGTCAGCGGGGCGGTGGCCGCCGCCACCCTCCTGACCGATGGGTTCTCGCCCGAAATATTCATCGGCATGGTCACCATCTTCGGCACACTGTCGCTGCCGCTCTATTCGCTGGTGATCGCCCACGCCAACGACCATCTCGAGAAGCAACAGGTTCTGGGAGCTTCGGCAAAGCTGGTGATGCTTTACGGCCTCGGGTCGATTCTCGGCCCCATGTTTGCCGGCCAGATCATGGGCCTGGTTGGTGGATCTGGATTCCTGATCTACCAGGCCGCTGTCTATGTGGGGTTGGCAGGCTTTGCCTTCTGGCGCCGCCTGAAGCGGCCAGAAGATCTCAGAGGCAAGATGGGCGAGGCGCTGAGCATCAGTCCACTCACCACGCCGGCCGGTGCGACGACCCTTGCGGAAGACCTCGCGGGCAACTGAGACTTGGTCCAGCCGCTGCACCTAACTCATTGAGGTGCCTTAAGTCTTTCCAGATTCTTAACAGCCATGGTGAACCAAATGTTAAGTCTTGGCTGTCAGGCTGGAGTTCCATCGTGCTTGCAACGGGACTGCTACCTTGAAAGACGAACCTTCACTTGGACTCGATATTGGTATCTTCCAGACCGTCATCGATGGTGGAAATGCTGATCAGCGCCTGGCGCTGGCTACCCAATTGGCTGAATTTCTGGCTAAGGAAGACGTTGCTAAGGCCGAGCACGAGCTGATCGTGCCGGTGGTATTGAAGCTTGCGGTCGACCCGGTGGCAGACGTCAGGCGCGCCTTGGCGAATGGTCTCAAGGCTGTCGCCAATCTCAATTCGGACATCCTGTTTTCCATCATCTCTGACGATGATGCCATTGCCCTGCCGTTTCTCGCCGCCACGCCCGCGCTGAACCATTGGCACATGATGGCCGTGCTGCGGGTCGGAGATGGTGCGCGCCAGGCATCGGTCATGCTGCGTCCGGACATTTCAGCGGAGGCCGTGGCCTTCGCCGTCAAATCGCTGCCGCTGCCGCTGTGCCTGCTGCTTTTCGAAAATGCCGCGGTGAGGCTCGACGACCAACAGTATCACATGCTCTACAGCCGGTTTGGACATTCGGGCGACATGACCGAGCGCTTGCTAGCACGCCCGGATCTGCCGCTGGACATCCGCATCATGCAGGCCAAGCGGGCCTCTAACCGCATGCATCAGCTCATGGCGGAAAGGGGCTGGCTGCCGGCCAACGACGCGGCCGAGCTGGTGGCCGACGCCGAGGAGAATGCGGTGCTGCGTATTCTCGTCGAAGCCAGCGACGAGGAACTGGCGCGCCTGGTCGGCTTCCTGGCCGCGAAGGCCATGCTGACGCCATCGATCATCGTTCGGGCGGCCTGTCTTGGCGAGATGCATGTGGTCGAGCAGGTGCTGGCGCATCTTGCGGGCGTACCGCTTGCGCGCGCGCGCGATCAGATGCATGGCAAAGGCTTGACCGGCTTCAAGGGATTGCATGCCAAGTCGGGTCTTCCGTCCAGCTGCTACTGGATTCTTCAGGCAGCTTGCGATGTTTCGGTCGATGAAGCCGAAGAGGGCGTAACCCTGGATGCTGAGGAATTCGGGCGGCGCATCATCGAAGCCCTGATGACCCGCTACGAGACTCTGCAGCTCAAGGATCGGACCCGTCACCTGGAATTTATCGGCCGCTTTGCCGCCGACCGGGCCCGCATCATTGCCAAGCGGCTCAAGGCGGATCTCGTTCGGGCGGCCTGATCTGCCACCGGAACCTCTCCGGCCGACTTCCAACCCGATTCCTGACTAAAAGGTTTTCGGCCCCCAGTGTCGCGGCCGGGAATAATCGGCACAGGTTCCTCGTAACTCATACAATTACAATTTGCTGCCGGACTCTCAACGGAACCCGGAAAGGCAAAGGTCTTCGCTTCGACAGCATCCTGTTGGCAACGGGCGTTGGCGGCTGCGTATTGGCAACTGGGTGGGGTGAGGAGAAGACTTATGACTGTTCAAGGCTTTCGATTGAAATATGCGGGGGTGTCGCTGCTGGTGTTTGCGCTGCCGGCTCTCGCGCCGGTGCCCGGCGAAGCGGCCGTTGGCCCGGTCTCATGCGCCGTCAGCATCCTCTACAAGCCGGTCGGTTCGACCAACCAGCTTTATGAGAAGCAGTTCCAGGTGGCGGTTGGCCAGAAATTCGTCGATGACTTTTCCACGACGACCAGGCAGCACATCTTTACCGCAACACTCACCGAAAAGCCGAAAAGCGTCGTGGTGGACATCGACTTCTTCAGCGATGTCAGTACGTTTAATTTTGTAGATCTGGCGACGTCGCTCCAGATCTACAATTTCGACCGCCGTGGCCGGGCCATGGGCAGCCATCAATTTGGGACCACGCTGTCCGCTGGCTCCTATACCATGAGCTATGAACTCAAGTGTCTCAAGGGACCGTTGTCGGGGTTGTAGCGTTGCCGCCGCAAGGGTTGGCTAGAATCTGAACTGTTCGCGCAGAACGCGTTCCGCCAGGCTGTGGCCGGGATCGAAGAGGATCTTGGCGGATCGCTTGCGGTCCTCGGCGATCTCGACTTCCCGTACATGGCGCACTTCGACATGATCGGCGACCGCAGCGACCGGGCGTTTTTCCGACTCATGAACGGTGATCCTGACCTTGGCTTCGTGAGGCAGCAGTGCGCCACGCCAGCCGCGGGGACGGAAGGCGCTGATCGGCGTAAGCGCCAGCAGCTGCGAGTTGATCGGCAGGATTGGTCCGTGGGCGGATAGATTATACGCGGTGCTCCCGGCCGGCGTCGCCACCAGGATGCCATCGCAGATCAATTCGTCCATGCGGGTCTTGCCGTCCACTGCGATGCCGAGCTTGGCCGCCTGGTAACGCTGGCGGAGCATGGACACTTCATTGAAGGCGATCGCCCGGTGGGTCTTGCCATGGTCGTCCTTCGCCACCATCCGCAGCGGGTGGATGGTGGTGAGGCCGGCGGCCTGAAGCCGCTCCGGCAGATCGGTTTCCCGGTAATCGTTCATGAGGAAGCCCACCGAGCCGCGATTCATCCCGTAGATCGGAATGCCGGTCGAGACGAAACGGTGAAGAGTCTGCAGCATATGTCCGTCGCCGCCGAGGGCGACCACGACATTCGCGTTCTCGGGCGGCGCGTTTCCGTGGCGCCTCACCAGCCGGCTCAGGGCCCTTCGGGCCGCGGGCGCTTCCGAGGCAAGGAAGGCGATGCGGGTGAATCTCATGCCGTTTTCTTCGCGTTGACAGTCCGGTGCTTTGCCTACATTGAAGGCCCAAGTCTTGACAACCCCTCAATGGAACCATGCGCGCCATCGTCATGTGCACAACCTGCCGCTATTCGGCAGCCGAAAAGGCCGGCCCCGATGGACGGAGCGGCGGTGAGGTCCTCATCGAACATATGCGTGAAGCCATTGCAGCGCGGGGCGTCGCGGACATAGGGCTCGAGACCCAGGCCTGCCTGTGGAACTGCAAGCGCCATTGCAGCGTGATCCTTCGCGATGCGGCGCGCTTCACCTATTTCACTGGCGACCACGAGCCAACACGGCCCCAGGCCGAAGCGATTCTCGACTGGTTCGTGGCCCACGGCGAAACGGCAACGGGCGAAGTGCCATTCCGGCAGTGGCCAGACCGCATGCGCGGGCATTTCATCGCCCGCATCCCGCCGGTGAAGCCGTGAGGAGGATCGTTCTGGTGCTGGGCGGGGCACGGTCCGGCAAGAGCCGGTTCGCCGAGGGCATGGCGGCGGGAGCCGCCCATCGCGCCTATATCGCCACCGCCGAGGCGCTGGACGACGAAATGCGCGCGAGGATTGCCCTGCACCGGCAGCGCCGGGGCGAAGCCTGGCAGGACGTGGAGGCCCCTTTGGCCCTGGCTGAGGCGGTGCAGCATTGTACTTCGGATTTCGTGCTCGTTGACTGCATCACCATCTGGCTCAGCAATCTCATGCATGTCGATCGTGACGTCGCGCGGGAGGTCGAGCACCTATGCGGCGTTCTGGCCGCAAGATCCGGCAGCGTCGTGCTGGTCTCGAATGAAGTCGGGCTCGGCATCGTGCCGGAC
>JAGRLX010000049.1 GCA_020441605.1 Alphaproteobacteria bacterium | reverse complement strand
CTGGAAGATCATGCCGATGCGACGCCGGGCGCGTCGCAGTTCGGCGGTGCCGGTACCGGTCACCGGCCGGTCGTTCAGGAACACGCCACCGGCGGTCGGCTCCACCAACCGGTTCACGCAGCGGATCAAGGTCGATTTACCTGCTCCCGATGGCCCGATGAGGCCGAGCACCTGGCCAGCCCCAACGGTAAAGCTCACGCCTTTGAGCGCATGGTCGCCGGTCTTGTAGCGCTTGGCCAATCCGTCAATGCGAAGCATGGTCTACTCCAGGCCATAGCCGGGGCCACGCAGTATATTGCGCTGGTCCCGGCCGGCCATTGTCGAAGGGCCGTTACTGACAGTCGTAGGACACGCCGTTGGCTTCGTCGATCTGACGGATGACCGCCCAATGCTCCTTGAAGGTGATGGGAATGAAGGATTCCTGGGGCGGCTGGGATTTCTGGTATTCCTCCAGCAGCTTGGTCCCCTCCCAGTTGAACGAGAAGAAGGCGTCCTGGATCTTCTTCTGCAGTTCCGGCGTCAGGTTATGTGCCACGCCATAGCCGGTGGTGGGGAAAGTCTGCGACTTGTAGAGAATCTTGAGCTGGTCGGCCGACACGAGGCCGCGGGCCTCCATGCGGGTCCGCACCGAGTTGGCAATGGACGCGGCCGGATAATCCTTGTTGGCAACACCCAGGATGGAATTGTCATGCTTGCCGGAGAACACAGCCTCGAAGTCCTTGCCGGCTTCGATGCCGAACTCCGACTTCAGGATGGCGGACGGCGCCTTGAAGCCCGAGTTGGAAGTTTCCGAGGTGAAGGCCAACTTCTTGCCCTTGATGTCTTCAACCTTCTCGATTCCCGATCCCGGATAGGTGATGATTTCCATCTCATAGCCGAATTCGCCGGTCTTGGAGGCCATGATGGCAAAGGGCCGGAAGCCGGCGCAGGCGACGGCCAGAGGATTGGAACCGGTGTTGAAGCCCGAGATGTGAAGCCGTCCGGCGCGCATCGCCTCTATCTGGGCGGCATTGGACTGGACAGGGAAGAATACCACCTTCTTGCCGGTGGCCTGGGCAATGTGGTCGAGGAAGCCGGCATAGACGTCGGCATAGACCGCGGGATCTTCGACCGGGGTATAGGCGAATATAAGCGTATCGGGGTCGACGAGCTGCGAAGTATCCGTTGGAATATCGGCAATCATGTCGCCGTCCGCATCCTGATAGCGGCTATCCAGCTTGAATTCCGCTGCGGCTGGCGTTGCCAGTGCTGCCGACAACAACAATGCTGCCAGAAATTTCTTCATGACCGACGTCCTCCCTCTGGGTTGCACTTTTCTTGTTCTTGGTAAGGGCAACCATATTCGATGACGGTTTCATGTCAATCGCGCTGGTGAGCCGGGCCGGACGCGCCAGATCTGGGCAAAAAGAGGCCCGCGGAGCCACAATTTTCGGTGAATTGGCTGGGGCGGGAGGGATCGAACCTCCGAATGGCGGAATCAAAATCCGCTGCCTTACCGCTTGGCTACGCCCCATTGCGCGGGCTCCCTATAACTGTCCGAACCGCGCTTGCATAGTCTGAAAAGCGTCGTTATAAGCCCGCACGATCCAAGACGGAGTGTAGCGCAGTCTGGTAGCGCACCTGCTTCGGGAGCAGGGGGTCGGAGGTTCGAATCCTCTCACTCCGACCAATTCGAAACGCGGGCTTTCGGGCCCGCGTTTTGTTTTGTGCAGCAGGCCCGCCGTGCTGTATGGGCAAGTCATGAGCCAGGCTCCTGCCCTCGATTTCGACCGCATGTTCGACTCCGCCGCCGGCGCCGCCGAACAACTGTCGCCGCAGGTACGGCGAGTTCTGTGCGGCAACCCGGGTCCCTACACATTCACCGGCACCTGCACCTACATCGTCGGCCACGGCACGGTGGCGGTCATCGATCCGGGACCCGATGATGCCGATCATCTGGCCGCCCTCCTCCGGGCGCTACAGGGCGAGACCGTCAGCCATATCCTGGTGACCCATTCCCATGCAGATCATTCGCCGCTCGCAGCACGGCTCAAGGCGGAGACCGGCGCCCGCACTTATGGCCAGGGCCGGGTTGCGGCACCGGACCAGGGCGCACTGCGGCTCGATGCCGGGATCGACCACGATTTCGCCCCCGACCACCGGCTTGCCAATGGCGAGGTGATCGAAGGCCAGGGCTGGCGTCTCGAGGCCCTGTTCACGCCCGGCCACATGTCGAATCACCTATGCTTCGCCCTTTCCGGTGAAGACGCCCTGTTCTCGGGCGACCATGTCATGTCCTGGGCCACCAGCGTCATCGCCCCGCCCGATGGCGACATGGGCCAGTATTTCGACTCGCTGCGCAAGCTGATGCCGCGGAACGACGCCGTCTATTACCCCGGCCATGGACCGGCCCGGCGGGATCCGCAGCGGCTGGTGCGCGGCTTTCTCGCCCACCGCAAGATGCGCGAGGGGGCCATCCTGGAGCGCCTCAAGGCGGGTGACCGGACCATCCCGGCCATCGTTGCCGCGCTCTATGCCCAGGTCGATCCGCGGCTGCATGGGGCGGCAGGCCTGTCGGTCAAGGCCCATCTCGACCACCTCGCCGCCCAGGGTCTGGTGCGGCAGACGGAAGGCCATTACGAAGCCTGCTGACAGATCCTGTCAGGACGCAAGGCTTCCTTCGGGGCTGATCCCGCCCTATATCTTTCCCATCATGGGACATTCTCGACAGGACGGCGGATTCGCCGAGGCGCCGCAAGATCTCGGCGACTTTGGCGCCGCCAAAGTCGAAACCGAAATCGCCCTGAAAAAGGGGCCGATCGCTGGTTACGATCAAGTACCAGTCGCGGGCGCGCTCGGACCTTTGCGTCCGGAATTCCATGCCCTGCCGATGTTCGCCCCGCACAAGCCGCCGAAACCGGAGAAGTCCGACGGCGGGCGGCCGCTCAGGATCGTCTCCGACTTCGAGCCGCGCGGCGATCAGCCCCAGGCGATCAAGGAACTGGTGGCCGGCGTCAACGCCCATGAGCGCGACCAGGTGCTGCTCGGGGTCACCGGCTCGGGCAAGACCTTC
>JAGRLX010000391.1 GCA_020441605.1 Alphaproteobacteria bacterium | reverse complement strand
GGCCGGTTAACAGCCCCTCCCGCACAACCCCCGAACACAACGGGAAAATCCGGCCGCAGCCGGATGGGAAGAACGCTTTCGCGAGGGCAAGTGGCGGAGACGGAGGGATTCGAACCCTCGATACGCTGTAACACGTATGACGATTTAGCAAACCGTTGCCTTCAGCCACTCGGCCACGTCTCCGGCAGGTGCGCTTTTGCCGCGATTTGCCTTGCCTTGCAAGCCTTCTCGCATATCCGGCTAGATCAAACCGCTGGGCGGTAAAATCGCCTGACCAACCAGGACTGAGTGGCCACTCTGGAACTGTTGGATGTAAGCGGCCCTGATGGGTGCGTCTGCTCAGCGGACAGGTTAGTGCCGTCACTTGGCCTTATGGCGCGCGGGCTTAGGGAATTCCTGCAGCAAACGCTGCTCAAGGTCGATAAGATCCTGCGGCAGATCCCTGCCTGTAGCGCGCAGTTCGTTCAACTTCTGGTGAATCTCTTCGTAGAGTTCGTGCAGGTCCTCAGGATGGCTGGTCATTTCACCCAGAAGCATACCGATCTGTGCTTTCAGTTCCTCGAATGCCATGTGCAATGGTCCTCATGTAGCGTGTCAAACTTCTATCGCACGAGCCACTGCTCCGGCACGAGGTTTTTCAGCGCAGGTCCAAGCTACCTTCACCCTGGAATTATTCTAAATCCGACTATTTCAGTCGGTTTTTGTTGACGATATTGTTGCGATGCCGCATAGACTGCAGTTGGTTACGCATCCATCTGATGAGAGTGTCCGCAATGCCTTTCTCGCGCCGCCAGTTCTTCACCGCCAGCGCCCTGGCTTTCTCCCTCCCCCTCGCACGGCCTGCGACGGCGGCCGGAACCGTCAATGTCTACTCCTACCGCCAACCGGGGCTAATTGATCCCCTATTCAGGGCCTTCACCGCCAAGACCGGAATACGGGTGCGATCGATCTTCGCCGAAAGTGGACTGGTTGAGCGGCTTGCTCAAGAGGGTCGAAACAGTCCGGCGGACCTTTTGCTGACTGCTGATGTTGGCCGGCTTGCCGAAGCGGCGCAGCGCGGCCTGGCGCAGCCCGTTACCTCGCCCGCGATACTCGAGAAGATACCGTCCAACCTGCGTGACAAGGATAACCTATGGTTCGGCCTCACCATGCGTGCCCGGGTGATTTACGCTTCCGTCGACAGGGTGCGACAGGCGACCTTCAGCTACGAGGAGCTTGCCGATCCGAAATGGAAGGGAAAGATCTGCGTCCGCCCGGGCAACCACCCTTACAATCTCGGACTTATCGCCGCGATGATCGCCCACAAAGGCGAGGAAGGCGCGCGGCAATGGCTCGAAGGCTTGAAGGCCAACCTCGCAGTCACGCCCAGCGGGAATGACAGGTCACAGGCAAAGAGCGTCTATGCTGGCGAATGCGACCTTGCCATCGCCAACACCTATTACATGGGCAAGATGATGACCAACGACGATGAACCCGAACAGAAGGAATGGGCGAAGGCGGTGCGCATCATCTTCCCTGCCTCGTCGGATATCGGCACTCATGTCAATATTTCGGGCATGCTGCTCACCGCAAATGCCCCAAACCGGGACAACGCCTTGCAGCTGATGGAATATCTGGCAAGCGACGAGGCCCAAAGACTTTATGCCGACGGAAACTTCGAGTATCCGGTGAACCCGGCAGTGCAACCTTCTGAAATCGTTCAAGCGTGGGGACACTTCACCCCAGACGGCCTGAATATCGCCGAGGTAGCAAAGTACGAGGCCGCTGCGGCCGTCCTTGTCGACCAGGTGCAGTTCAACGACTGACGCGCAACTGAATCAGTTGCCGGCAAGATGGGCTTCCAAATCGAGGCGGACCGCAACAGTTGCAGTTGCGATGACAGCAGCGCCGCCTCGTTCCTCATCCGGAACGTCGAGACCGCCCTTCACGACTTTCACCGTCACCTGGCCATGGGGAACGCTCGCACCAACAGCAGTCTTATCCACTTTGTCCGGCTGCTGAACGGCGATCGTCACCTCAATCTGCATAGTTGCCGGCTCGACTTCAAGAGTCCTCAGGAAAGGCAATGAACTGTGGTGGATGGCGTCCTGGACGGCACGCAGGGCGGCCTTGGTATAATCTCCGCCATGCATGTCATTGCCATGGCCCACTTCGAGTATGATGCGTTTCAATGCCATGGTTCACTTCTCCGGAATATCGAGATAGACGATAGCCGCCGCATTGGCGATCAGGGTCGTGTTGGTACCTTCATCATTCATGACTTCGAGGCCACCTTCGACAACCTCAACCGACCGTGAGCCGTAAGGCAGCACGGCCAACACTTCATCCTTGTTGACCTGGTCTGGCTTGGGCACCCCGATCAGGACCTTAACGATCATGTCTGTGGGTTTCTGGCCCACGGCATTGGCTACAGTCAGCGAGTTGTGCCACAGGGCATCGCGCAACGCCCGGACCGCTGCTTTTGTATAGTCGGCGCCGGTCAGGTCGGTTCCCATTCCCAGCTCCACAATCATGCGCTTCTTAGTCATGCCGACGCTCCAGCTTGTGCTCCTTGCCATTCAATACCCGATTGCCCGCAGAGGCAATGCAGGCGGCATGCATAGCAATCTTATCCGCCATGGATAGACATTCTTTAAGTTGTATTTTGACCCATCTTTACACATTATTCTACTTTTGCGGGATATTTGAGCCCCTGCAACCTGAAGAGGACCTCGGGACACATTATGGACTGCAGACCTGACACAGGTAGAGACAGTTGCCCTTCCATCTCGTTTCGCTGTTTTGCGATAGGAACCCATGGGAACGTCAGCACCCTCTTCGCCTTGTTAGCGTTTTCCCTGACGATGGCCGCCGGCATTGCCATCGATTTTGCACGTCTTGTCTCCACCAAGACGGCCTTGTCGGCGGCCATCGACGCTGCGGCGCTTCAGGCCGGCAGCTCCAGGCTCACCAATGACGAAGCCCTGGAGGCGCTTGCTCAAAAGGTTTTGGAACGCAACTACCCCGATGCTGGTCACGGCCCCATCGTTGAGTTCGACCTTCGACAGATTGGAAGAACCATCTCGATCTCGACCACCGCGCGCTTTCAAACCTCTTTCATGCGGATCGCAGGAATTGACCACATCGATCTGCCAGCCTCTTCCGAGGTAACCAAGTCAGGAAACAATCTGGAAGTGGCCATGGTCCTCGATGCCACGGGGTCGATGCGCGGCAATAGGCTCCAGTCGCTCAAGACAGCGGCGAAGGACTTCGTCGACGCCGTGGTTTGGGAAGATCAAACCGACTTCTATTCCAAAGTCGCTGTGGTACCCTACTCGGTCGGTGTCAACCTTGGCGCCCGGGCCGAAACCGTGCGGGGTGGTAGTGCGGCAAGCACCTGCAACCTGCCCGGCTGCGAGAGTTACAGGTTTCGTAACGCCAATCGCGACTACAAGACATTTCACATCAGCACTTGCGTCAGCGAACGAACCGGTGACCATGCTTACGACGATGTGTCGCCCGCCATCGCGCCCGTAGGCCGCAATTATACCAGTTCGAACAATCCATGCCTGGACAGTGAGTTGCGCCCTCTTGATACAGACAAGACCGCGATAAAGGCAGCAATCGATGCCCTCACCGCTGGGGGATCAACAGCGGGACAGATCGGCATTGCCTGGGGCTGGTATGCACTTTCCCACGATTTCGGCCTGTGGACCGGAGCGAGCCAGCCCGCCCCCTACCACATGGAAAATGTCAACAAGATCGCGGTCATCATGACCGATGGCGCGTTCAACACGGGTTACTGCAATGGCGTCATCGCCCGCAATTCAGAGAGTGGAAGCGGCTACACAGAAGACAAGATCAATTGCGACGCCGACAACGGTTCGGCGAGCAGCCAGGCGCTCAGGTTGTGCGCGGAAATGAAGAAAAAGGGCATTACGATCTATACGGTCGGGTTCGATATCGGCGGCGACGACACAGCCTTAACGGTAATGACCGGTTGCGCCAGTGACCCCAATCACGCCTATCTTGCTGCTAGTGACGAAGAACTCAGGACGGCCTTCAGGCAAATTGGCCAACGCGTGACTGCTCTCAGGCTTTCGAAGTAAGAGCCGGAGGCAGACGACCGCTGGGATCTCTCCACATCCGGCAACCATCTTCTAATCCGGACGCTTCACGAGCGTGGTTGGCACATGTCGTTTCCAGCTAGCCATCATCCGGAAAAGGGTCAATGTTACTCAACACGTTCCTGCCAATGATCTGGTTAACCAATTCTTGGTGGCTTTCGGCCGAATGTGGGCTATATATGATGGGTGTTGGAGTTGCCCATGCGTTTTGCAATCACGTTCGTTGTCGTCGCCTTGGTTCTGGCCCCGCTACCAGTGCAGGCCTATGAGAATTTCATTCCGCTCGGCCACAATTATTCGCCGGATGATCAGACGTTGCCAGAATTGAACAGCCCGCAGGACAGGCTCAATTCGCAGGTGGACATCTATGAGGCCGATATCTGGACCCGCCAACGTGCGGCAAAGGCGTTTTCCAGCCGCCTGGACCAGTTTTCCAACAGCCAGGAACTCAAGGGCGGCAGCACCTTCATCGACTACTGACGCTCTTTCCCGGCTGAATCAACGGGCGCTTGCATAGAGGAATAGCCTATTCTGCCGTGCCAGAAGCGCCGCGGGCAACCGCTTGCCTTGAACCGATGGTGGGCCGGCTGCTTGCCCCAAGGAATCTGGCAACGACTTCGTCGGCAGCCGACTTCACTCGCTCGCCTGTCGCTCTAATGCAGGGTCAACCACTGCCGCGCCTGGCGCTGGGCTTCGGCCACCTGCTCAGGTGACATCTCCTCAGCCAACTGCCGACGATAGTGCCGTGCATCTTCGCTGCCCTTGAGCGCGGCCAGGTTGAACCACTTGTGGGCGGTCACAAAATCCTGACTCCCATCTCGGCCGCTGCAATATACCATCCCCAACTCGAACAGAATGTCGGCCGTAGCCGCGTTGGGCGTGATTTCAGCGAATCCGGGTTCCCCCACAGAAATACTTGTCATTTGACGTCCCCTAATCTCCAGGTTTTGCCGCAACGGCCGGGTCCCACCCCTTTCTCCGCAACGGATGCTCCCGGTTTTGTTTGGTATGGGAGCACGGGATGATATTCCCGCACGGCTTCAAACGTCGCGTTAAGAGGCAGGCTTAAGGGGACATGAAGTGCGCCCAAGACCTCGTCGCCAGGATTCTCCTAAACTCCAAACATATCAGCTGTTTGGATGGTCTCTTGACAGATCTTTCACCACTTCGCGTTCACCACCGATTTACCAGACGGGCAATCAGGGAGAAATGGGAACGGCAATTCCTGCCGTCACCGGATAGTGGTCCGAGCCCGATGGCTCTCCCACTTGCTGGCTACTGGTCAGAACAATTCCAGGCGACGCGAAAATGTGATCGATTGCGACCTGAGGTAGATTGAGATGGCTGGGCCAGGTTGGCAGGTCACTGAAGCGGACAAGTCCCGTCCGCCGGATGAACGAGGTGATAATTCGGGAGAACGGTGTTGCGTTGAAGTCTCCCATCACCACTTTTTGACCCGCCATGGCTTCAATCATTGAGGCGAGTGCGGTCACCTGACGAAACTGGGCGCGGGAATGGGGGAACCGGATGGTATGCACGGCGATCACAGTCAGACTGCCCAGTTCTGGTCCAAATTTGGCGATCATCAGCGGCGGGCCTTCCCAACCCACTCGGGCCTGATGATCGAGGATCGGAAATTTGGCAAGAATCGCGAGGTTGCAGTAGTCGACGGTGAAGCAAGTCGCCTGATGCGGGTAACGCGATTTCAGTGCCTCAAGCATAGGTTTCTTGTTCGGACCGACCTCGACCAGCGTAATGATATCAGCATTGAGCCGTTCGATCTCAGCCCGGACCGCATCAACCTCGCGATTGGAGTACCAGGTATTGAAATTCGCGACCGTTATGGCACGGTAACCCGCCGGCACAGGCGTGGTCCGTTGCAAATAGGCCGTGGCAACCTGGGGCCAAAGACCGATGGTCAGCAGCCCGCAGATAATCACGAGAAAGGCAACCAGGAGCCTCGCCCGCGGCATGAACCAGCCAACCAGAAATGCCGCTGCAATGATCGCAAACTGCAAGGTGAATTGGGCAAAGACGTCGAAAGCGATCCATAATTGCCCAAGACGTGATGCAATAAGACCACCGACCCCGATCAGCAGCCCCAATTGGCACTCGAGTCGGCCGCGCGGCTTTCTTTTCCTTTTCTCCGACTGTTCTGCTTCGGCGGCCGGCAGATCGGCACCATCTGTTGCGTTCTTCAATCCGCCGCCTCTGAATTGGCCTAAAGCAGCCTGCTCTCCATCGGCAGGATCTGTTCCGGTGTACCAAACCCCGGAAGGGCTTCAAAGCGTTTCTTCCACTCTCCTACGTGGGGATAGGGCGTCAGATCGATGTTGGCTTCAGGTGCATACCGAATGACCGCATAGCAGCCGATGTCGGCAACGGTTGGCCGCTTGGCTGCAACCCAATCCGACCTGCCCAGTTCATTTTCCAGCACCGCCAGGGCCGCTCGAGCCTCGGTGTCGTACATGGTGCGCACCTCGTCCCCGAATTGGCGCAAGCCGCGCACCCTTGCCCGCAGACGGAAAATGGGCAGAGCAAGCTTGTCCCATTGCCAGAACAGCCACTCCCTTATCCGATGCCACTCATAAGGCGTCTTGCCGTCGAACTTGCCAAGTGACTCGGCAAGATGCTCGATGATCGCCGCGGACTGGACATAGTAACTCTGGCCGTCACGCAGAGACGGGACCTGGCCATATCGATTCTTCACCAGATAATCTGGCTGCTTGTGCTGTCCTTCCCTGAGATTCACATGGATGTAGGAGAAGGGGTACTTGCACAGTGAAAGCATCAGCCCAACCGTATAAGTCGGCCCTGAAAGCATAGACCCATAGAGCGTAAAGCGCTGCGGGTCTGGCGCCAAGGGTATTGGCTTCCTCGCCGCTTTTGGTGCTGGCCTTTTCGCTGACGGCGACTTGGCCGGCGAGGTCTTGACCTGCTTCTTGCTCACCGGTTTGGAAATCCTTTTGGCCAGCGGCCTTGCTGCCTTCGCCGCTGGAGTCTTCTTCGCCGGCGCCTTCGACCCGCCAGCGCCCTTCTTTGCAGCCTTCTTGGCTGTCTTCGCCATTATCGTCCCCCTGTCCAGGTAGCTGGAAATTCATTCAGGGTACGGACTATAGCCGAGAACTCCAGAAAACGGAAATCCAAACCAACATTCTGGATTTATTCGTTAATTCCCAATTGCTCCTTGAGCAGCGCACTGACAGCCTGCGGGTTGGCTTTACCGCCTGTAGCCTTCATCACCTGACCGACGAACCAGCCCAGCATGGTCGGTTTCGCCTTGACCTGTTCAACCTTGTCAGGGTTGGTGGCAATGATGTCCGCCACCACCTTTGCGATGGCCGCCGTATCCGTCACTTGCCGCATCCCACGGGCCTCGACGATTTCCCGCGGTGAACCACCCTCGCTCCAGACGATCTCGAACAGATCCTTGGCTATCTTGCCGGAGATGGTCTCACTCGCGATCAGGTCCACGATCTCGCCCAGCTGTGAAGCCGAAACTGGTGTTGTTTCAATGGTTTTTCCTTCTTTGTTCAACCGTCCAAACAACTCGTTGATGACCCAATTCGCGGCTGACTTTCCGTCCCTGCCGCGGGCAACCTGCTCGAAAAAATCAGCCGCGGGGCGCTCGGCGCTCAGCACCGTCGCGTCATAGGGTGTAAGACCATAGTCCGCGATAAAGCGGGCGATCTTGTCGTCCGGCAGCTCGGGGAGGCCATTCCGGATATTCTCGATCCAGTCCGGCTCCAGTTCGAGCGGCAGGAGATCGGGATCGGGGAAGTATCTGTAATCATGCGCTTCCTCTTTGGACCGCATGGAGCGGGTTTCGCCCTTTCTCGCGTCAAATAGCCGCGTCTCCTGGTCGATGGAACCGCCGTCCTCCAGAATCCCGATCTGCCGGCGGGCCTCATATTCGATGGCCTGCCCCATGAAACGGATCGAATTGACGTTCTTGATCTCGCAGCGGGTGCCAAAATCGGCCCCCGGACGGCGTACCGACACGTTAATATCTGCCCTGAGGCTTCCCTGCTCCATGTTGCCGTCACAAGTGCCCAGATAGCGCATGATCTGGCGGAGTTTGGTGACGTAGGCCTTGGCCTCATCGGCCGAACGCATATCCGGTTTCGACACGATTTCCATGAGGGCGCAACCCGACCGGTTGAGATCGACGAAGCTCATGTTGGGGTGCTGGTCGTGGAGCGACTTGCCGGCATCCTGCTCGAGATGGAGCCGTTCGATCCCCACTTCGATGGCGCGGCCGTCGACATCGACGTGAACCGAGCCCTCACCGACCACAGGCTGCTTGTATTGTGAAATCTGGTAACCCTGCGGCAAGTCGGGATAAAAGTAGTTCTTGCGGTCGAAGACCGAGCGCCGGTTGATCTCCGCCTTGAGTCCCAGTCCGGTTCGTACCGCCTGTTCCACGCATAATTCATTGATCACCGGCAGCATGCCGGGCATGGCGGCATCGACGAGCGACACATGGTCATTGGGTTCGCCGCCGAATTCGGCCGAGGCCCCGGAGAAGAGCTTGGACCTGGCCAACACCTGGGCATGGACCTCCATGCC
>JAGRLX010000390.1 GCA_020441605.1 Alphaproteobacteria bacterium | reverse complement strand
CGCACCGACGACATCATCAACGTGGCTGGCCACCGGCTGTCGACCGGCGGCATGGAGGAAGTGCTCGCCAACCATCCCGGCGTCGCGGAGACCGCCGTCATCGGCATTGCGGACCAGCTCAAGGGCCAGGTCCCGGTCGGCTTCGTGGTGCTGAAGGCAGGGGTCGGCACGTCTGCCGCCGACATCGAGAAGGAATGCGTGAAGCTCGTCCGCGACAAGATCGGCGCAGTCGCGGCACTGCGCACTGTCGCCGTGGTGCAGCGCCTGCCCAAGACCCGCTCAGGCAAGATCCTGCGCGGCACCATGCGCAAGATCGCCGACGGAGAGGACTTCAAGACGCCAGCCACGATCGACGATCCGGCAATTCTCGACGAGATCAGAGCCGCGCTGGCAGCCAAGGGCATCGGCGTATAGCGCTACGGTCGATCAGTCGGTCGTCACTGCTCCTCCCATGGCTCGTCCGGTATCGCCCGCGGGACGGCACCCTGCCGCGCTCAAGCCACTGCGGTCGTCGTGTCTTCGCCGGGCATGACCGTGCGCTTGTAGAGATGCCAGGTGGCATGGCCGAGGATGGGCAGCGTCACCAGCAATCCGACAAACATCGAGACCAGCGACAGGCCGAGCAGTACGCCGATGATGGCACACCACAGAAGCATCGGCTTGGGATTGGCCAGTACTGACTTGACCGACGTGATCATCGCCGTGACAAAATCGACCTGGCGGTCGAAGACCATCGGCAGCGAGATCACCATGATCGAAAACACGATAACTGCCAGGACCGCTCCCACGCCATTGCCGACCAGGAAGAAGACCACGCCCTTCGGTGTGGTGATGATCGCTTCAAGCAGGGCATCGAAGCGCAGCGGCTTCATGCTGAAGAACATCACATAGAGCGCAACCGCAATGTCGAGCCAGATGATGTAGGAAAAGGTGGTGACGATGGCCATGATGCCAACCGCCTTGCCCCCCCGCCCGAAGATGCAGCCGAAGATCGCCGCCCACGTGAGCGGCTCCCCAGCTTCGAGGCGGCGGGAGATCTCATAGAGTCCTGCCGCGGCAAATGGCGCCACCAGCGCAAAGCCCGTAACCATCGGATAGGCGTAGGACCCGATGTCGAGCACGATCATGAGATAGAGGATGAACCACCCGAAGGCCGCGTAGGCGAGGCCGAAGAACAGGCCGTAGGCGGGCGCGCGCTGGAAATCCCGCAGGCCGTCGCGCAGGCTGCGCAGCACGTCGGAATGCGTAATGGCGTTGATCGTGTGCGATGGCGCGCGCTTGGCTCTTGCTGCCGCACCCGGCTGTGGCGCGGTCTCGTCTGTCTGCATGTTGGGGTCCTCCCGGTTCTTGTCGTCCTTGCCCTGGGTGATCCGCCGTTCCCCAACTCCGGGTCCCCTGATCAAGAATGCCGCGTATCCGGAACTTGTGCAATCGGCTCGCTTGCCCGGAGGCCCGATCATCCCACCCACGCTGCTCCGCGTCCAAAGCCGACGCCAGGCCTTGTCGGACGCTGACCGGGCACCCCGGCAAAGTTCCTGTCGTATCCATATCGCCTTGGTCGCAAAGACAGTTGACGGCGGCGGCCCATCGGGCGTTAATCCCGCCATGGGCTTCAAGAACAAACGCATCGTCTTGACGGGCGCCGGTCGCGGTCTCGGGGCCGCCTTTGCCGTTATATTGGCCGACCAAGGGGCCGAAGTCGTGATGACAGGCCGGAACGTCGAGAACCTCACGGCGCTTGCCGAATCGATCCGGCTTCGAACGGGAACTCGCCCAGAGACCGTAGCTCTCGATATGGCCGATGCCGGTGCAGTCACCCTCTTCGCCAAGAAGCTGCGCGACGAAGGCCGCCCTCTGGACATCCTGATCAACAATGCCGCCCAATGGCTTCCCGGCAAGATGGACGAACATGACGCTTATGCCATCAGCCAGACCATCACCGGCATCGTGACCGGAACGCTGCTTCTCACCAGGGGTCTGATCCCTCTGCTCGAAAAGTCCGGCGCGGGCGACATCTTCAATATCATCTCCATTTCCGGCATCGCCAATACGCCGCTGCTCGGGGCTTCAGTCGCTTATTATGCCGCCAAGCATGGCCAGTCCGGAATGAACGACGGCTTGCGCCAGGAACTGAAGGGCCGGCCGGTGCGGGTGCAGGCCATCTATCCCTCCTACATCAAGGATATATCGCCACTGGACGGGGAAGCGTGGAACGCCACGCCGGCAGCCACGTCCTGGGCCACCAATCGCGACATCGTCGAGGCATCGCTCTTTGCTTTGTCGCGGCCTCGCCATGTCACGCTGGCTTCGATCATCGTCGATCCCGACCACGGCGGGCTCCATTAACCCCGAGGAGTCATCAGTGAGACTGAAAGACCGCATTGCGATCGTGACCGGTGCTGCCCGCGGCATCGGACTATCCATTGCCGAACGCTTCCTGGCGGAGGGCGCCACCGTGGTGATGAGCGACGTGGACGATGCTGCAGGTGCGGCGGCGGCGCGTGCGCTTGGAGCCACCTATGTCTCGTGCGACGTTTCGCAATCTGCCCAGGTCACTGCGCTGGTCGAAGGTGTCGTCGCCGATTTCGGCGCCGTCGATATCCTGATGAACAACGCCGGAATAGCCATGACGGGTGATTTCCTCGCTGTCAGCGAGGCCGACTTCGATCGCGTCATCGCCATCAATCTCAAGGGCTCGTTCTTGATGCTGCAGGCCTGCGCCCGCCACATGATCCGGCAGGCGGAAGCCGGGCGCGATCATCAACATGTCCTCGGTCAACGACACCCTGGCAATCCCCACCATCGTGTCCTACTGCATGTCGAAGGGTGGCGTGTCGCAGCTCACACGCGCAACGTCCATTCGCCTGGCGCCGCATGGGATCAGGGTCAATGCGATCGGCCCCGGCTCGATCCGCACCGACATGTACAAGGGCGTGGTGAGCGACCCCGCAGCGGTCAAGCGGGTCATGTCGCGAACCCCTATGGGCCGCCCGGGTGAACCATCGGAAGTGGCGTCGATTGCCACCTTTCTCGCTTCGGACGATGCAAGCTATGTCACCGGCGAGACCATTTATGTGGATGGTGGGCGTATGCCCCTGAACTACACGGTACCGGTGAAGGACTGATCGTCAGCGCGGCAGCAGCGCGACGTCTTTGTCCACCTCGGCGAGCAGCGCCTCCAGGCCCTGCTCGAACGTCTTGTCATGATGGATAGGGCTGAAAAAGGGGCCAACCGCCATGATGGCGGGAAAGTCGCGGCGCGCCTCGTCGGATGGCACCGGCTCGGCTGCCGACGGTCCCTTGGCATAACCGAGCGCCTCGTCGAGTGCTGCACCAGTGAGATAGTAACTGATAACCCGGAAATGGCGGGCACGCGCCTCGGCATCGAGACCTGTAGCTTCGAAGGCCTCAAGAATTCTGTCCAGGAGCTTCAATCCGGCGCGACTGTTCATCCGGTAGATGCTGACGAACTGAAAGAAGGCCGGGTGGCGAAGGGCGGCAGCCCGGAACTCCATGCAGATCATCCGCAAGCGGTCGCGCCACGGTGCATCATCCGGAAGGAATGTGAAGTCGCGGTAATAGATCTCCACCATGGCATCGAAGAGATGCGCCTTGCTCGGAAAATAGTGATAGAGGCTCATCGCCTCGCAGCCGAGCCTCTTGGCAAGCGTGCGGAAGCTGAAACCTTCCAGACCGGCTTCATCGACCAGCGTCAGCGCCTCGCCGGCGATGCGCTCGGGACTCAGCGGCGTTCGCGTCTTCCTGTGATTCTTGGCGGCCATGGGGCACTTTTGCCCTTTCGCTCCAATCCTGACAACGCTCATCCACCCCCGGCGCGGGGTCACGCGCCGGAGGCTGGACGGGCAGACGGAAGCGCCACGCTCATTGACCGCCCATTTCCTTCTTGAACTGGTCGAAATCGACTTGCAGACCGTTGAACAGGGTGCTCCAGTTGCGGGTGAGACCGGCCATGGCAACGGCCTCGCCAATCTCCTCGTCGGTCGCGCCCAGTTGCCGGGCGGTGTTCGTATCCGCCCAGACGCAATAGGTGCAGGGGATCTGCGCGGCAACGGCGAGGGAGATCAGCACCTTGGTCTTGGGCGGCAAGGCCGTGGTGTCGGACAGTTCCAGCTCCTTGAGCTCGAGCCAGGCTCCGCCGATCGCTGCCCTTGGCACTTGCTTCACGAAACTTGGCACACCCCCGATGGTCTTTTCGATGTCGGCGTAGGTGGCCTCGACGTTGGGGCCTTCGGCATGGGCAGACAGACTGGCTGTTGAAAGGTCCGCGGTCAGAACGGCGGCGGAGATCAGCGTGTTGATGGTGTTGGTCATGGCGTTTCCTTTCCTTGTGATCATCCCTTACGATGTAAGAGTGTGAGAACAGTCATATTCTTACATCGTAAGAAATCAACCAAAATCTTACATTGTAAGACAACATTCGATCACGATTTCGTGATCACCGTTCCGGCATGTGAAGAACGCGGATGGCATGTCCAACCCGGCGGCGCACACTCAGCCATGCGGCAACCAAGGGTTCACGCCAGCGGACGTTCCCTTCCGATGATGAGGTTGGCGGCTGGCTCGCCGAATTCTCTGGCAAACCGATGTCCATCGTAAACGGCATGGGCCACGAGACCAGGTGCCCGGCAATCACCGATGCGGCTCAGCCCGGTTACGCCACGCGCCCGAAGGTCGCGCCACAGGTCATCGTCCGGCTCCCGCGATGTCACCGGCACGAAGGTGCCGCAGGCAATTTCCCGCGAACGGTCAGAAAAGACGCAGCGCACCACTACAGAGCCAGGCCGCAGTTCCGGCACCACGGAATTGACCACGATGTCCACTCCCTTGTCGATCAGCCGGGCATGGGCGCGCGCCTGCTCGGCGGTACGGTTCGACCAGGCCGAAACCATGCCGGCGCTGGTCACATAGGTAACCCCATGGCCAGCCTCCACAAGGTGTTCGGCTATGGCCGACGCCACATAGTAGTGATCGTCATCGAACACCACGACCGGCCCGCCGGCCGCCGAGGGATCGGCGATCAGTTCTTCCGGTGTTTGAAGGTTGATCAGCGGGAGGCCCGGGATGGCCGTGCGGAGGCTCCGACCACGGCCGTCACGCCGCCAGCGCGCGCCGGTGGCGATCACCACATGGTCCGCGCCGTATTCCACAACGTCATCGGCGGTCATGTGGCTACCGCGGAAGATCTCGATATTCTGGAGTTTGCCGATCTGGTGCAGGCGCCAGTCACGGACCCGTCCCCATTCGACCAGGCCCGGCAACCGAGTCTCCCAGTTGAGCCGACCGCCAGGCGCCTTGCCTGACTCGGCCAGCTTGACCTCATGGCCACGGCGCGCGAGCGACAGGGCCGCCTCCAGGCCGGCGGGTCCGGCACCCACCACCAGCATGAGCTTGCGCGCGCCAGCCATCGGTATGCGTTCAGGATGCCAGCCGCGGCGCCATTCCTCACCCATTGTCGGATTTTGCGTGCACCGGATGGCAACGCCACGCCCGTCGCAGGCGTAACAGATGTTGCAGCCGATGCATTCGCGGATATCTTCTTCGCGCCCGTCACGGATCTTGGCCGGCAGGAACGGGTCGGCGATTGACGGACGGGCCGCGCCGACCAGATCGACAATGCCGCGCTTGACTTGAGACAGCATTGTTTCCGGCGAGGTGAACCGGCCGACGCTGACCACCGGCTTGCCGGTCAGGGACCGGACGTGGGCGATGCGGCCCTCTAGCGTGGCTTCCTTGATGAATCGCGAAACCCCCATCTCGTGGCTGTAATCGGCAATCGTCACATTGAAGAGATCGACGACATACGCCAGCGACGAGAGCAACTCGTCCCGCCCGTCGGTGCTGCCGTCCTCGTTGTCGACTTCGATCCGGATCGCAACCGCCGCCGCATCGCCCACCTCGTCGCGCGTATCGGCAATCACCTCGCGGAGAAGCCGAGAACGATTGACCAGCGCTCCGCCATAGTCGTCCGTCCGCTGATTGATGTCGCGATCGAGGAACTGGGCCAGAAGATAGGTATGGGCAGCATAGACATAGATGATGTCGAATCCCGCCTGCCTGGCCCGGCGGACCGCCATCCGGTGCCACGCGCGATAGGCGCGGATGTCGTCCAGATCCATGCGCGCGCATTGCCACGGATCGCCGGCCACGGGGAAACTCTCCGGGCCAAGTGGCGTCTGCCGTGACTGCAGGTTCGAGGAACGCAGTCCGCCATGCCAGAGTTCAACCCCCGCCAGCGCCCCATGGGCATGCACGGCCTCGGTCATCGCGGCCATGTTGCGGACGTCGCCATCGTCCCAGAGGCTGGCATAGGGTGCCGGCATATCGTCAGACGACGGATCAATCGAGCAATACTCGGTATTGACCACGCCCCAGCCGCCCTCGGCCTTCACGCCGCGCATGGCCGCCAGTGTTGCCGGGAGCCCATAACCCATGCCGGTGCAGTGGGGAACCTGATAGAAGCGGTTGGGAGCGGTGACCGGGCCGATCTTTACCGGCTCGAACAGAACGTCAAATCGCGAATCGCGGCCCATGGGTCATTCCTCCTGCTGCCATCACGCTAGCAACAGGACGGCGGGCCTGTCCAACTTCAGCCGACGATGATGACCTCACCGGTAATCGCACCTTCAACGCTCTTGGCAAAGGCGAGACCCACCCGCGCCGAGGATACAGTCTCGTGGCCGGGGAAAAAGCCGTCGTATTTCTCCGCCGACTCCTCGAGAAGACCAGGGCTGACAGCGTTGATGCGGATGCCACGCGACAATTCGATGGCCGCCGACTTGACGAAGCCGCCGATCGCGCCATTCACCGCCGCCGCATTGGCGCCCTGGCGGATCGGGTCGCGGTCCAGCACACCGCTGGTGAGCGTGATCGAGCCGTTGTCGTTGAGGTGATGTTGTCCGATGAGGGCCAGGCTGACCTGCCCCAGCAGCTTGTCGAGCAGGCCCCTCTTGAATTGCTCTCCGGTCATGGTAGCCAGCGGGCCGAAGTGGACATGCCCGGCGGTCGAGACGATTGCGTCCACCTTGCCGATCTTGGCGAACACAGCATGGATGGACGCCTCGTCGGCGATATCGACGGACACATCCCCCGAATGGCGGCCGGCCCGGATGATCTCATGGCGCCGCCCGAGTTCGGAAACTGCCGCTCGGCCCACAGTGCCGGAGGCACCGACCACCAACACGCGCATCACTCGTCGTCCTCACGCTTGAGGTTCTTCAGCTTGGCGAACACTGAATCCGCGTCATACTCCTTTTCGCTCTCGCGCTCGGGTGCCGGCGAGGCTTCGCGCTCAGCCTCGGCCGCAGCATAGGCCGCCGTGCCCTCAACTTCCGACGCCGGAATGAGCGTGCGGGGTGCGGCAACATCGCCGCTCACCCTGCCGGCCTTGCGGGCGGCCTTCTGGACGGCGAAATCGAGATCGAGCTGCGAGCAAAGCCCCAATGAGACTGGGTCGACCGGCTTGATGTTGGAGGCATTCCAGTGGCTCCGGTCCTTGACCGATGCAATCGTCGACTTGGTGGTGCCCACCAGCTTCATTACGGCCGAGTCGGGAAGTTCCGGATGATAACGCAGCAGCCAGGCGATGGCGTCCGGCCGATCGCCGCGCCGTGACACCGGCGTGTAGCGTGGACCGCCGGTAGACTTCTGCACCGGGATGTTCACCTTCGATTCGAGGATCTTGATGCGATAGGCCGGATCGGCTTCGCCCTTGGCGATTTCGTCACGGGTCAATTGCCCGCCGGTCACCGGATCGAGCCCCTTGATGCCGGAAGCCACATCGCCATCGGCAATGCCTTTCACTTCCAGCTCGTGCAGATTGCAGAAATCAGCGATCTGCTTAAAGCTGAGAGAGGTGTTTTCAACCAGCCACACGGCGGTGGCCTTGGGCATCAGCGGTGCACGGGACATGATCTCTTCGCTCCTTGGAAGCCCTTTTTCGGCCTCCTGTCTCCAGAACAAGTTGTTGGGGATGGAGCCTATATAGATTGCAACGCCGACCGGCGCAACGGAAACAATGGCCGGCGCCGCGATCTCCGATTACCCGTTCACCAGGACGATCTTGCCGACATGTTCTGAGCTTTCCATCAAGGCATGGGCCTGCGCAGCCTGTTCCAGCGGAAAGCTGCGGTAGATGACCGGTCTGATCGCTTCCGAAGCGAACAGCGGCCAGACCGTCTCTTCCAGAGACCGGGCGATTTCTGCCTTTTCTGCAACACTCCGCGGCCGCAGCGTCGAGCCGGTCAGCGTCAGCCGCTTCAGCATGATAGGCAGGAGATCGACCTCGATCCGCGAGCCCTTCTGGAAGGCAATGTTGACGATCCGGCCGTTCAGCGCCGCGACCTTGAAATTGCGGGCGACATAGTCAGCACCCACCATGTCCAGGATGCAATCGGCCTGAATGCCCTTCTCGGACAGCACGGCCACGAAATCCTGCGTGCGGTAGTTGATTGCCAGATCGGCGCCGAGGTCCAGGCACGCCTTGCATTTTTGATCGGAACCGGCGGTTACGATCACGCGCGCGCCAAGAGCCTTGGCCAGCATGATGGCCGTGGTGCCGATGCCGCTCGACCCGCCATGGATCAGCAGCGTCTCGCCTGCCTTCAGCCCGCCCCGGTCGAAGACGTTGGTCCAGACCGTGAAGAAGGTTTCGGGGATGGCGGCGGCTTCGACTGCCGACATTCCAGGTGGCACCGGCAAGGCGTTGTCTTCATGCACCACTGCATACTGGGCATAACCACCGCCGGGCACCAGCGCACACACGTGGTCGCCTGCTTCGTAGCGTTTCACCCCCGGGCCGATGCCAGCGACCTCTCCGGCGATTTCAAGGCCTGGCGTGTCAGGCGCTCCTGGCGGCGGCGGATATCCCCCCTTCCGCTGCAGCACATCGGGACGGTTCACGCCGGCGGCCTTGACATGGACCAGCAATTGTCCTGGCCCAGGAACGGGCACCGGCAGCCGCACCGGAACCATAACCTCCGGGCCGCCGGGCTTGGTGATGGCAATGGCGATCATGTTCTGCATGGCAATCCTTCCGGGAGTCGATTGTTGATCAGAATGGGTTGAACACTTGCCCCAGGCAATGACAAGATGCCGCCTGCTAGGAGAGATAGTCATGGACCTCGACGAACCGCCCCGCAAGCCACCTGCAATCGTTATCGGCGAATCGCTGGACACCATATCGCTTGCCGAATTGGAGCACCGTATTCAGGCATTGGAATCCGAGATCGACCGGCTTCGGGCCGAAATTGCCAGAAAGCAGGCCTCGCGCAGCGCTGCCGACGCATTTTTCCGGGCATGAACCGTCGGTTTCAGCAATTCTTTGCGTTAACAGCCCCAGACGTTAAGATTCCGGTAAGGAATTAACCTTAATGATTGTATCTGCAATCCAGAGTTTCTGGGTTCTCCCGAGTGGCTCCTGTCACTCTGTTTGACGCCTCCCTGTTAAGAACTTGAAGCCGCGCTATCCGCGCGGCTTTTTTTTGGCACCGCTCTTGCTCTGGTGTTCCCCACTAACCACAGGCCGGAGATATTGACCGGAAATGAAGCAGCATTCATGATCCGCCAACCAGACCGGCGTAAATGTAAGTGATTGAGTAGGGAATTAGAAAGCATGTCCGGCATCGAGCCTCAGACCCATCCGGTAGACTTCCTCGCCAAGTTCACCGCTTCCGAGCAATTCGAGAAGGTGTTCAAGGAAGGCATGGGGCTGGTCGAGGAAACAGCGAATTATCTCGACGGCCCGGGCCGTCAGGATGCCCGTCTCCTCGATCGCAACGGGGCCGTCGCCTATGCCACGGAAAGCATGCGCCTCACCACCAGACTGATGCAACTGGCGTCATGGCTGCTCTTGCAGCGCGCCATCGGGTCGGGCGAGCTGACAGCCGAGGATGCCCGAAAGGAAAAGCACCGGATCAGCCTGTCGGACATCGGCCGCGGAAACCCGCTCACGGGCGGCGATCAGCTTCCGGCGGCACTCATCGCCTTGGTCGAACGCTCGCTGCATCTGCACGGTCGGGTCCAGAAACTCGATGCCATGGTCAACATGCAAGCCAAGAGCCAAGCTCCCCAGGCCAGTCCCGTCGACGAGCATCTCGACCGCATTGCCGCCGTCTTCAATGCCGCCCGCGGCTGATCCTTTCCATTGATCCGCCACAACCGTTGCGATAATGCACCCTCTTCCACGAGGAACAAGGTGGCATGGCGCGGCGCATCTTCGCAATTCTTCTCTTGTTCCTGAGTGTCGCCTCCATGGCCAGCGCCGAGGGCGAAGCGCCGGCCTTGCCGAAAACCAAGGAAGAACGTCAGATCTACGCCACCGAGATCTGCGCCCAGATTTCCGCCCAGGCCCACAGCAACGACATTCCCGAGCACTATCTTGCCAGGCTGATCTGGAAGGAAAGCCTGTTCGACCCCGGCGCCGTGAGCCCCAAGGGGGCCCAGGGCATCGCCCAGTTCATGCCCGGAACGGCAAGGCTCCGCGGCCTCGCCGATCCCTTCGATCCGAATGCGGCACTGGCCGCCGCCGCTGCCTACCTGGCTGAACTGAAACGGTCGTTCGGCAACCTCGGCCATGCAGCCGCCGCCTACAATGCCGGAGAGGAGCGTGCCCGCAGATGGCTTGCCGGCGATAGCGGCCTGCCCTTCGAGACCCAGGACTATGTCGTCTCGATCACCGGCCACAGCGCCGAGGAATGGAAACAGGATGGGGCCGACTTCGCCATTGCCGCCATCGGCGAGGCGGGCGACTTTGCCGGACAATGCGCAAGCCTGGTCATGCGCGAGCTCTCGCCCCAGGCTGCCCCCGGTGAACGGGCGCCCTGGAAACCCTGGGGCGTGGTGATTTCCGGTGGCTTCTCCGAGGCGCGCGCCCTGCTCGCTTTCCGCACCATCCGCAATCGCTATTCCGGACTCATCGGCAATGAAAAGCCGATGGTCCGCCGCAAGAAGAATCTCAGCATGGGACGCCGTGCCATGGTGCGGGTGATGATCGGCCGGGATAGCCGCGCTGCGGCACAAGCCCTTTGCACCCGGCTCACAGCCCTCGGCGGCGCATGCCTCGTCGAGAAGAACTAGGCCCCGCCGCCACCAAGTAACGAGCGAGCAAGTGGACCCGCTTGCCATCGGAAAGCTGCGCTTGGTTTATGGCGGCGAACTGCTTGTCGTGGATCAGATCTCATCTCCGTTGATGAGTTTACCAAATGTCCTGTAGGTCTGGGCCATCCCAGACAGAGAACAAAAGCCCCCCTAGGACTTGCGTTGCCACAATCACTGATTGATTGATTCATCTCAACGACAGATGGCGGGATCGGGAGCATGTTTGAAATTGTTTCTCAGTTCCATCCGCCATTCTCTGGACTGATGAAATCGATTGGCGTGCGGATATTCAGCGGCGGCCTGTCCTTCTGTGCGCGGCATAGACTTGGAGGGAGAAAACCATGGCAAACATGAAGATCAAACTGGCTGGGGTAATCGCCGGTGTCTGCGCCAGTGTCGCTCTATCGAGCCCGGCGGCCTGGGCTCAGGATGTCGCGATTGGCAAGGAGCAATTCCGCTTGCGCTGCGCGGTGTGTCACGGCATGGGCGGCCTGGGCGATGGACCCGTCGGAAACATGCTGAAAACTCCGGCACCCAACCTTGCCTTGCTCGCCGAGAGGAACGGCGGCGCCTTCCCCTTCCAGAAGGTCTATGACATCATCGACGGACGCGCCAACATCGCGGCACACGGCAACCGCGACATGCCCATTTGGGGTGATTTCTACCGTGGCGAAGCCTTGCCAACCACTCCAGTGCCCGACAATGCAACCGAGCGGATGGTCGATGCGCCGGAAAGGATTGTCGAATCCCGTATTCTTGCCCTTGTCTACTATATCGGAACGCTACAGACCTCGAGCAAATAGACCGCGCGATGTGGTTCACATGAGGAAAAGCCCGGCAACGCCGGGCTTTTCTAACTCCATCAGCGGCAAAACCTGGGTCCCTGGACGGATGGCGAACGGAAGCCAAATCAGACAGGAGATCGCGGGGGAGGCGACGCCGCGGAGCGACCCGGCCCAAAACAAAAGCCCGGCAAAACTACCGGGCTTTCTGGCGTTGGATTGCGAAGCTTACTTCTTGAGGAAGCCGAACTTCTGGTTGAACTTCGATACCCGGCCGCCACGATCGAGCAAAGTCTGCTGACCGCCGGTCCAGGCTGGATGCGATGTCGGATCGATGTCGAGATTCATCGTATCACCCGGCTTGCCCCAGGTCGAACGGGTTTCGAACTTGGTGCCGTCGGTCATGACCACATTGATCATGTGGTAATCGGGGTGAATGCCGTTCTTCATGGCGTAAACTCTCTTGCTGGCGCGGCACGGCGCGCGTGAAGGTAAGGGGTTGTCTGGTTTCGGCGGGGTCTATACAGGAAGGCTGAACAGGAGGCAAGCCGCCAACCGATGAGCACCATCTACGAAGACGAGGCCCGACGCCGCCCCAAGAGCCGCAACCTGCGTCCGCTGGCGCGGCTTACGCCATTTCTTGGCCGCTACAAGCGCCAGGTGGTCCTGGCGCTCATCGCCCTGCTGGCGGCGGCAGGGGCAACCCTGATCGTTCCCATCGCCGTGCGCCGGGTCATCGACAATGGCTTCATCAATGCCAATGTGCAGCTGGTGAACCAGTATTTCGCCGTCATGCTGGCGGTCGTGGCAGTGCTGGCCCTGGGCTCTGCCATACGCTTCTACTATGTCATGTGGCTGGGCGAGCGGGTGGTGGCCGATGTCCGTGATGCCCTGTTCAGCCATCTCCTGCGTCTCAGCCCGGAGTTCTACGAAAGCCAGAAGACCGGTGAGGTCGTATCGCGCCTCACCGCCGATACGACCCAGATCAAGTCGGCCTTCTCGTCGACCGCCTCCATCGCGCTTCGCAATATCGTCATGCTGGCCGGCGCCGTGGCCATGATGATCTATACCAGCCCCAAGCTGGCCGGCCTGTCGCTGCTGGCCATCCCCCTGGTGGTTCTGCCGCTCGTCATCTATGGCCGCAAGGTGCGGCACCTGTCGCGGTTGGCCCAGGATACCCTGGCCAATTCCGCCGCCTTCGCGCAGGAGCGCCTGAGTGCCATGGCGACGGTCCAGTCGAATGTCCAGGAAGAGACCACGCGCCAGGCTTTTGCCGCTGCCACCGACCTCGCCTTCAAGGCGGCTGCCCGCCGCACCCTGGCTCGCGCGGTGTTGACCGCTGCCATCATCTTCGTGGCCCTGGGGTCGATCGTCTTTCTCTTGTGGTATGGCGCAAGCGAGGTCATGGCCGGCAATCTTACTGGTGGCACGCTGACCCAATTTCTGATCTACGCCGTCATGGCGGCAAGTTCGCTCGGCCAGATTTCCGAGGTCTGGGGCGAGGTGCAATTGGCTGCGGGGGCGGCCGAGCGCATCTCCGAGCTCCTGAGCGAGACCCCGGTCATCGCCGCGCCGGCCAGGCCCGCCGCCCTGCCCAAGCCGTCGCGGGGCGAAGTGTCGCTGAATGACGTCGGCTTCCATTACCCCTCGCGCCCTGACGCCGCGGCCCTGGACCACATCGGCTTTGCCGTGGGCTCCGGCGAGACGGTCGCCATCGTCGGACCTTCGGGGGCCGGCAAGTCGACCATCTTCGCTCTGATCCAGCGCTTCTTTGATCCCCAGTCGGGCGCGATCATGGTTGATGGTGTCGACATCCGCACCGCCGATCCCTTGGCGGTGCGTGAGCGCGTGGCCGTGGTGCCACAGGAAACCGTTATCTTTTCCGGCACGGTGCTCGACAACATACGCTTCGGCAAGCCGGACGCCACGTCCGAGGAAGTACTCGCTGCTGCCCGCGCCGCCCGCGTCGACGAATTCGCCGAGCGTCTGCCCAAGGGCTACGACACCGAGGTGGGCGAGCGCGGCGTGACCCTTTCGGGTGGCCAGCGCCAGCGCATCGCCATCGCCAGGGCCGTGCTGCGGGATGCGCCCATTCTGCTGCTCGACGAGGCCACCAGCGCACTCGATGCCGAGAGCGAGGCCTTCATCCAGGAAGCGATCGACAGCCTCACTGCCAATCGCACCACGCTGGTCATCGCCCACCGGCTTGCCACCGTCCGCAACGCCGACCGTATTCTGGTACTCGAGAATGGCAGGCTGGTGGCCGAGGGGAAGCACGCGGACCTGATGAAGACCAGCCCCCTCTACGCGAGGCTCGCCAAGCTCCAGTTCAGCGCTCCGTCAGCTTGAGCTCGATGCGGCGGTTGCGCGACTTGGCCTCCTCGGTGGAGCCTGGATCGATCGGCTGGAATTCGCCGAAACCCGCCGCTACGAGGTGATTGGGCGACACGCCGTTCCCGATGAGGAATTTCACCACCGCGATGGCTCGGGCCGATGACAGTTCCCAGTTCGACTTGAACTGCGCCGACTGGATCGGGTCCACGTCGGTGTGACCATCAACTCGCAGGACCCAGTTGATGTCGGTCGGAATCTCCTGCTCCAGCTGTTTCAGCGCCGCAGCGAGCGTCAGCATTTCGCGCTGACCGTCCTCGTTGAGATCGGCTTGCCCCTTCTGGAACAGCACTTCGGCCTGGAAGACGAAACGGTCGCCCACAACCAGAATGTCGGAACGCTGTGACAGAATTTGCCTGAGCCGTCCGAAGAACTCGGAACGGTAGCGGGTCAGTTCCTGGACCCTTTGGGCCAGGGCCGAGTTGAGCCGCTTGCCAAGGTCGGCGATCTGCGCCTCCGACGCCCGATTGCGGGTCTCAGCATCGGTGAGAAGCGCGTTGAGGGACTGTAGCTGGCGGCGCATGGCGGCAATCTGCTGGTTGAGCAGTTCGAC
>JAGRLX010000389.1 GCA_020441605.1 Alphaproteobacteria bacterium | reverse complement strand
CCGTTATAGACTGTCTCGGTGAACTCGGTCATCACCTGCTCGACCACCGATCCTTCGATCATGCCCAAACGGGCCATCGCGCGGGTGATCTTCTGGATCTCGTCCTCGTCCAGCTTCTGCATCAGATCCGAGCCGCGCTTTTCGCCCAGGCACAGGAACAGGATCGCCGCCTTCTCGGGCCCGACCAGCCGCTTGCGGCGCGCAGGCCGTTCGCCGGTATCGAGTGCCGTGCGTCGCATCGTCGAGGTTGCCATCCGTCCTGTCCCCTTCTATCCGCCCGCCGACAGCGGGACGTATCCTTCCATCAGGCTGCCGGCGAGCATATACCAGCCGTCGATCAGCACGAAAAAGATCACCTTGAACGGCAGCGACACCAGCACCGGCGGCAGCATCATCATGCCCGCACTCATCAGGATCGACGCGACGATCAGGTCGATGGCGATGAACGGCAGATAGATCAGGAAGCCGATCGAAAATGCGCGGCGCAGTTCCGAGATCATGAAGGCCGGCACCAGCACCCGCCAGCCGATGGTCTCGGCCGTGGCCGGGGTGGCATCTTCCGGGCGGTTCTCGCTGCGGGCCGCGATGTTCTCGAACAGCGCGATGTCCTTCTCGCGCGTATTGCCGAACATGAAGCGCTTGAACGGGTCGCCGATGCGATCAAAGGCCTGCTCTTCGGTGATCGCGTTGTTCATCAGCGGCTGGAGACCGCCGTCCCAGGCGTCTTCGAAGACCGGCTGCATGACGAAAAAGGTCATGAACAGCGCCATCGAGGACAGCACCATGTTGGGCGGCGTCTGGTTCAGGCCAAGCGCCGAGCGCAGCATCGAGAAGACGATCACGAAGCGGGTGAAGCTGGTCATCACAACCAGAAGACCCGGCGCGATGGACAGGATGGTCATCAGCGCGATCATCTGGATGACGCGCCCGGCGAGCGTCGCTCGCTCGTCCGATCCGGTCGGGGATTCGCTGAACGCCCCCGTTATCGCGTTCAGCAGGTCCCCCCCGCCAGCCTGCTGCGCCGCCGCCGGTTGCACCCACAGCCAGAACAGCGCCGCCGCCGCGATCAGCGCGGCGGCGCGCATTGCTGCCGGATGCGAAAGGCGGCAGGGCATGGCTCAGGCTCCGCCGGGGATGTAGTCCTTGACGATCTCCGTCAGTTCGACGCCCAGCCGTTCGCCGGCCAGCTTGACCAGGTCGCCCCTGGCCACCAGCCGGTCGTTGATCATCACCTCGACCGGATCGCCGATCCGCTTGTCGAGCTCGATGATTGACCCGCGCGTGAGCTTCAGCACCTGCGAGATCGGCATCCGGCTGCGGCCCAGGATCACCTGCACCTGCAGCCCGACGTTCAACATCGCGTCGATGTTGCGCCCCGAGGGTGCGGCCTCGTGCTCTTCCGGTTTCACGTCGCCCGCTTCGCCGTCTTCGGCGGCTTCGACTTCGTCAGTCATGCTGCGCCCTCCGTGTCTGTCGCGTCACTGCACCGGTCTTGCGCGGACCCGGGGCAGAGCCGCGAAGCCCGCTCAGAATGCGATCGCAGATCGCCCTGTAGCTGTATTCCATGAACCCGTTGTCCCATTCGACCCGCGCATCCCCGTCGCTCAGCCCGGCATCCGCGAGGATTTCGACCCGCCCCTCGAAGTCGCTCGCCGATTGCACCAGCGCCTCGCCCACCGCCGCGTGGACGGCCGGCGAAATGTGAACCCGCAGCATCG
>JAGRLX010000388.1:915-2196 GCA_020441605.1 Alphaproteobacteria bacterium | reverse complement strand
CTCACTGCGGGTTCAGCCATTGTCTTCGCTCCTGTCTTCAGAAATGTCATCCTCGTCGATGTCCGCCCCGTCGCCATAGCCCTTCTGGGGCAGGCGGGCACGGGCCGCGGCAATCAGCTCATCGGTCAACACCAGCTTGGCTTCGCCAATGTCGGTAAAGGGCACGCCGATCAGCAGCGGTTCCTTGCCGCCGTCCGGGTTATCCACGAACAAGCGGACTTCGCCCTCGTCATAGCCCTCAAGGGTTCCCTTGAACCGCTTGCGTCCGGCCACCGGAACGGCCATTTCGATCTTCGCCTCGTGTCCGGCCCAAATCTCGAAATCGGTTGGGCGCACCAGCGGCCGGTCGATGCCTGGCGACGAGACCTCGAGGTGATAGCGTGAGGCGATCACATCTTCGACGTCGAGCATCGGCGATACGGCGCGGCTCACCTGCTCGCAATCGTCGATGGTGAATGTGCCATCCGGCCGTTCCGCCATGATCTGGAGGGTCGGGCCGCTCATCTTCACCCGCACCAGCCGGAAGCCCATATCCTGGAGCACCGGCTCCACCAGGGCCGCAACCCGCGCGGCGGGTCCAGTTTCGCGTGCCAGTCTCTGTTCAGTCATCCTGTCCTTCAAGAAATAAAAAAAGCGGGCCCCGCGCTGGGACCCACTCTCAACTTCCACTGTCGTGGCTATGTGAGTGAACCTAAGTTGACGTGCATATACGCTTCTTTGCCCGTCAATTCAAGGGCCGGATGCCCGTTTACGAAAACGCAGATAGGTCGACCCGCGGCCCTCCCGCCGCGCCTTGGCCTCGTAGCGCGTCTCGATCCAGTCGTCGAACGGCCGGGCCGGATCGCCCTCGGCGGCAAAACCACCATGGGCCTCCACATGCGCCCGCGTCCAGGCCACGTAATCATCGATGTCGCTGGCGAAAAGGAACAGGCCGCCAGGCACCAGAAGCCGGTGGAAATGGCCAAGGTTTGCCGCGCTCACGAACCGCCGCTTGTTGTGCCGCGCCTTCGGCCAGGGATCGGGATAGAGCAAATAGATGCGCTCGAAGGCAGCATCCGGCAGCGACTCCAGCAGATAGCGCGCATCACCGTCATGGATGCGGACGTTGGCCAGCCCCGCCTCCTCGACCAGCGCCAGGAGCTTGGCAACGCCATTCAGGAACGGCTCCGCCCCGATCAGCGATACCTCGGGATGAAGGGCGGCCTGATGGGCCAGATGCTCGCCGCCGCCAAAACCGATCTCGAGCCAGCGCGGTGCGGCGGTGCCGGCGAGCGGCGCCGC
>JAGRLX010000388.1:0-829 GCA_020441605.1 Alphaproteobacteria bacterium | reverse complement strand
TGATGACGGGGTCCGGCGTCGCTCACTTCACCGCGGCTTTGAGCGCCTTCACGAGATCGGTCTTTTCCCAGGAGAAGCCGCCATCCTTGTCCGGGGTCCGGCCGAAGTGGCCATAGGAACTTGTCCGCGCATAGATTGGGCGGTTGAGATTGAGATGGGTACGGATGCCGCGCGGGCTGAGGTCTATGAGCTTCGGCAGGATCTTCTCCAGCTTCGCCTCCGGCACCTTGCCGGTGCCATAGGTATCGACATAGACCGAAAGCGGCTGGGCCACGCCGATGGCATAGGACAACTGGATGCAGCAGCGCTTGGCGAGTCCCGCGGCCACGACATTCTTGGCCAGGTAACGCGCGGCATAGGCCGCCGAGCGGTCCACCTTGGTCGGATCCTTGCCCGAAAAGGCGCCACCACCATGGGGCGCGGCACCGCCATAGGTATCAACGATGATCTTGCGTCCGGTCAGTCCCGCATCGCCATCCGGGCCGCCGATGAAGAATTTGCCAGTGGGGTTCACATGCCAGACCGTGTCCTTGGTGACCCAGCCCTTCGGCAGGGCCTTCTTCACATAGGGCTTGATCAGCTTTTCGACATCCTTCGACGTCAGGCTCTCATCGACGTGCTGGTGCGACACCACGATCTGGGTCGCAGCGACCGGCTTGCCGTTCTTGTAGGCCACCGTCACCTGACTCTTGGAATCGGGGCCCAGCGCAGCTTCCTTGCCGGAATGCCGTGCGTCTGCCAGCAGCTTCAGGATCCGCTGCGCGTAATAGATGGGTGCCGGCATCAGATCGGGAGTTTCATCGCAGGCATAGCCGAACATGATGCCTTG
>JAGRLX010000387.1 GCA_020441605.1 Alphaproteobacteria bacterium | reverse complement strand
GCCGTTCGAGACCATCGATCTCAATGCCCCGGGCGGCATCCGTGACTATTGCGAGCGCTACCAGTCGATCTACTCCAACATCTTTCCGCAGATGCAGCGCCGGGTCGACTGGGCCGGGCCCGTGCTCGAACAGATCGAAGGCGAGCGCCGCAGGAAATTGCCCGGCGACAAGTTGAGAGACCGTCAGATATGGCGCGACCGGCGGCTCATGGCGCTGGCAGCGCACAAGAGGAAGTCGGCAAAGGACATCGGAGAATAGCTATGGCAAAACGCACCGAAGGCGCCCCACAGACCGGCGGCAAGGTTATCATCACCTGCGCAGTGACGGGCGCCATTCACACGCCCACCATGTCGCCCTACCTTCCGATAACCCCCGATCAGATCGCCAGCGAAGCCATTGCGGCGGCCGAGGCCGGAGCGGCGATCCTCCATCTCCATGCGCGCGATCCCGAAACCGGAAAGCCGGATCAGACACCCGAGGCCTTCGCCCGGTTTCTGCCGCGCATCAAGCAGTCGACCAACGCGGCCGTCAACATCACCACGGGCGGCAGCCCCTACATGAAGGTGGAAGAGCGCGTCAAACCTGCGGCCACGTTCAAGCCCGAGGTCGCATCGCTAAACATGGGATCGATCAATTTCGGACTCTACCACCTTCTCGACAAGTACAAGGACTTCAAGTTCGAGTGGGAAAAGACCCATCTCGAGGCCACGCGCGATCTGGTGTTCCGCAACAGCTTCAAGGATATCGAGTACATTCTCCAGACCTGCTACGATAACGGCACGCGCTTCGAGTTCGAATGCTACGATATCGCGCACCTCTACAATCTTGCCCATTTCGCCGACCGTGGTCTGGTGAGGCCACCCTTCTTCGTGCAATCGGTTTTCGGCCTGCTTGGCGGCATTGGTTCCCACCCCGAGGATGTGGCGCACATGAAACGCACCGCGGACCGCTTGTTCGGGGGCGATTTCCGCTGGTCGGTTCTGGGCGCCGGTGCCAGCCAGTTGCGCATTGCGGCCCAGGCCGTAGCCCTCGGCGGCAACATCCGCGTGGGCCTCGAGGACAGTCTCTGGGCCGGCAAGGGCAAGCTCGCCAAGTCCAATGCCGACCAGGTGCATCTCGCCCGCAAGATCATCGAGGGACTAGGGCTTGCAGTGGCAACACCTGACGAGGCCCGCGCCATCCTCAGTCTCAAGGGCGCGGATCAGGTAGCCTTCTAGGAGAGAGTGATGCTGCGGATCGAAGTCGTTTGTGATGTCCCCGATGCCTTGGGCGAGGGACCATTGTGGGACGTGCAGGAGCAGCGACTCTACTGGATCGATTCCTACGGCCCCGCCATCCATGCTTGCGATGCCGATGGCGGCAACCGCAGGTCCTGGCGTGTTCCAAAGCAGATCGGGTCCATGGCCCTGCGCGAGAAAGGTGGTGCCGTTCTGTCGCTGCGTGACGGCTTCTATGACTTCGACTTCGCGACCGGACGCAGCGCGCTGATTCACGAAACTCATCCCGGCGAGATTCGCCCGCGCATGAATGACGGCAAGGTCGATCGGCAGGGGCGCTTCCTTGCCGGCTCGATGGATTTCCAGGAGCAGGACGGCGTCGGCTCCCTCTATCGGCTCGATCCGGACCTGAGCGTGGAGAAGCTGGACAGCGGCATCATCTGCTCGAACGGGCCATGCTTCAGTCTCGATGGGAGGACCTTCTACTTTGCCGACACCGGCCGCAATGTCATCTATGCCTACGATTATGACATTGACACGGGACGGCCCATGTCGCGCCGGGTCTTTGCCAGCTTCGATGGCTTGCGCGGGCTGCCTGACGGTGCAACGGTCGATTCCGAGGGTTATGTCTGGAGCGCCGAGGTCTATTCCGGGCGGCTGATCCGTTTCGACCCGAATGGTGTGGTCGACCGGATCGTCGGGCTTCCGGTGCAGTCGACAACCAGCCTGATATTCGGCGGGCCCAATCTCGATATTGTCTATGTCACGTCAATGGGCCGGCCCCACAATGGCGTCTATCACCGCGAGCGGGAAGCAGGCTGTCTCTTCGCGGTTCATGGGCTCGGCGTGAAGGGAATCGCTGAGCCGCGGTTCAAAGGTTGATGAGGAGGATGCGATGAAGATCGATGTTCTGGTCGACGTGAAGACCACCCTGGGGGAAGGCCCGCTGTGGGATGTGGAACAGCAGCGCCTATACTGGATCGACGCCGCCGGAATGCGGATCTTCCGGGCGACAGCTGAAGGAACCGAAGTCCGCGCCTGGGACGTTCCGTCCCGCATTGGCTCGATGGCCATCCGCAAGGATGGCAAGGGTGCCATCTGCTCGCTCGCGAAAGGCTTCCATGCGCTCGATTTCGCGACCGGCGATACCAGCCTCATTGCCGACATCGAGCCCGACCGTCCGGAGAACTGGATCAACGACGGCAAGGTGGACCGCCGCGGACGCTTCTTCGCCGGCACGATGGACAGCCAGGAGTCGGGTCCCAACGGCGCCCTCTACCGTCTCGACCCGGATTTCAGCGTAACCAAGGTGGAAACCGGCATCATCGTTTCGAACGGTCCCTGCTGGAGCCCAGACGACAAGGTCTTCTATTTCGCCGATTCTTGGTCGGGCGAAATCTGGGCCTATGACTATGATGTTGAGACCGGGTCGATCTCCAACCGCCGCACCTTCACCAAGGTCAACACGTCCAACGGCGGTGCCGCCGACGGGTCAACCGTCGACGCCGAGGGCTGCCTGTGGAACGCCAATGTCTATGACAGCAAGCTCTACCGCTACACGCCCGATGGCAAGGTCGAGCGGGTGATCGAGATGCCGGTCAAGAAGGTGACGAGCGTCATGTTCGGCGGACCGAATCTCGACGTGCTCTATGTAACCTCCATGGCCAAGCCGCCGTTGCCGCGCTTTCCCGGTGATGGCGTGATGCGCGGCAGCCTGTTCGCCATTACCGGGCTCGGCATCAAGGGCGTTCCAGAGCCGCGCTTCGGGGCTTGACACCGCCTTCGGCTGCTTTGCGGACCGAACAGCTCCGGCCCCGCCGCCATGATCCGTGGCAGCATCACCTCAGCTTGCGCACCTTGTCCATGAACCGTTTGACGCGGTCGCCGTCGACGGCGTTCCATGTATCGCCGTCGACCTTGAAATGGGTGCCGATGATGGCGCCGTCGCCGACGGCGAGAATCCTCTCGACATTGTCGATATTGATGCCGGTGTTGGCGAAGACCGGGGTTCCCGGCACCGCCTGCTTTGCTTCCTTCAGGTTGCCGAGTTCGACCGCCTCTCCGGTCATCGGTCCCGATACCAGAACGATGTCGGCGAGCGCTGCGAAGACCGCGCTCTTGGCGCGTTGAGCAATGCTGCGAGAACCCACCGGCGAGGCGAACTCGGCATTGATGTTGTACATCACCTTGAGATCACCGCGCTGGGCGTCGCTGCGCTGCTTGAGCGCCGAAAAGGCATCGGGCGCCCACAATCCCATGTCCGAATCGTAGACCCCGGTGAAGATCTCGCGAACGAAGCCCGCACCGGAGGCCACGCCAAGCGCAACAGTGGCGACGGGGTCCCACAGATAGTTCACGCCGAAGGGAACCGTGATCATCCCCTTCAACTGCCCCACCGCCACCGACATGGCCGCCAGAGTCGCCGGAGATGCCTTAAGGAGATAGGGACGGTCGCCCTCGTTGCCAAACATCACGGCATCGACGCCGCCTGATTGCAAGGCTTCGATGTCCCTGGCCGCGCTGTCGATGATCTTCTGCATGCCGCCTTTGGCGTCATAGAGCGGCGTTCCGGGAAGTGGTGGAAAGTGAACCATCGCAATGATCGGCTTGTCGCTGCCAAAGGTGGTCTTGATCATGAGTGTCTCCGTTCAGGTAATTATGGGACGCGGCAATGCCCGCGTGGTTGCAGGATCGAAGAGCTGGATCTGGGAGAGATCGAAATGCAGCGTCAGGGGCTCGCCCGGACGGGCATGGAAATCGCGCGGCATGCGGGCATGAATCTCATGCCCGCCGGCCCCCGCCAGACTGGCGACGAGTATGACCTCCGGGCCGAGCACCTCGGTGGCAATGGTCGCAAGGGCGACCGGTGCCATGTGCCGCGCAGCGCCGGCATCCAGGTGCAGGTCTTCCGGCCGCATGCCGATGATGACTGGCTTTCCCGCATGATTGGCGAAGCCCTCGCGCAAGCCATCCGGAATGGGCAGACGCAGATCTCCCGTGACGGCCGCAAGTGTCACGGCGCCGCTGGACTCCAGGCGGCCCGCGATCAAATTCATCGGGGGACTGGCGAGAAACCCGGCGACGAACGTGTCGGCGGGATTGCGGTAGACCTCCATGGGCTTCCCCACCTGAACGACCACGCCATCATTCATGATGCAGATCCGCTCGCCCATGGTCATGGCCTCGACC
>JAGRLX010000386.1 GCA_020441605.1 Alphaproteobacteria bacterium | reverse complement strand
GCCGGTGTGGCAGAAGGTGCAGGTGAGGGTGCAGCCGACCTGCGAGGAAATGCACAGGGTTCCCCGGTCTTCCTCCGGGATATAGACCATCTCGACCTCGTGGCGCGCGCCACGTTCGTCCGGCGCCAGGCGCAGCAGCCATTTCCGGGTTCCATCATTGGACATCTGCTCGGTGACGGTATCGGGACGGCCGATGACGAAGGTCTCGTCCAGCCGCTGGCGGAGGTCCCTGGCGATATTGGTCATGGCGGCGAAGTCGCGGACGCCGCGGTGATAGATCCAGTGCCAGAGCTGGCCCGCCCGCATCCGCCGCTGCTTCTCGGGCACGCCGACGCGCTCCAGCGCATCGGCAAGCCGGGCGCGGGTGAGGCCGATCAGCGACGGGCGGGGATCGTTGGGGATGTAGCGCGGGGCCGCATCAACGGTGTTCAGGAGCGTGGTCATGGCCCGCGCCCATAGCACAGATTTGGGCGGAATTGCGAGGCGGCCGTTGCGCGGCCGATGCAGGCCGAACCAGGCGGACGCCGCAATGGCGTCCGCCCCGGGACCTCAATCGGCCAGCGGTGGGAAATACTCCAGCGTCCGCCGGGTGGCAGCTTCGATCACCTCGTCGACGGTGGCATCGCCGTAGATGCCACGCTCGAGCTCGCGGCCGACGGTGCCTTCGATGTCGATCCAGGTATCCATCACCGGCACGCCGCGGATATGTGGAATGCCATCGAGGAAGACGTTGCTGCGCGACGGTGCCACGTTCGGATCGAGGAAGGCCGGTGAATTGGCCACCCGCTTCATCGACGGAACGGTGCGGCCCGACTTGGCCAGGATGGTCTGGCCTTCTTCCGACATGGCATATTCGATGAAGGTCCAGGTGCTGGCCTTGTCCTTCGCGCCGGCTGACATGCAAAAGGCATCGGCGTGCAGAATGCCCGCCTTCTGCTTCCCGGTGGGCAAGGGCGCCACGTCCCAGCCGAAGGCGGTAATCTCCCGGTAGGCGGGAACGCCCCGGCGGCTGTTGAGGAACATGGCGAGGCGGCCGTTCTGGAATCTGCTGTCGCTGTCTTCCGAGGCCTCGTTGACCTGGTCGGGCATGACCTTGTGCCTGACCTGGAGATCGACGAACCATTGCAGCGCCTCGCGGGCCTCGGGCGTGTCAAGGGTCAGCTTCGTCGGGTTCTTGGGATCGTCGACGATGTCGCCGCCGTTCTGCCAGATGAGCGGCGCCAGGCGGAAGATCGAGGCCTCGATGCCGACGCCGAACTGGTCGGTGGCGCCATCGCTGTCAGTGTCCTTGGTCAGGGCCTGGGCGGTCTTGACGAAATCGTTCCAGGTCCATTCGTCGGACGGATAGGCAACGCCTGCGGCGTCGAACAGGTTCTTGTTGTAATAGACCACGAGACTGGAGAGGTTCTGCGGCAGGCACATGAGCGTGCCGTTCCAGTAATAGGGGTCCATCGCCTCCTTGTAGAAGTCGTCGGCCTTGATGACTGTGCTCTTCTCCAGGTAGGGGCCGAGGGGTTCGAGCACGTTGCGCGCGGCGAAGCCGGCATAGCGGCGATAGTTATGGAAGGTGATGTCGGCTGGCGTCCCGGCGGCGAAGTCGGCGGCCAGGCGCTTGCGGTAATCTCCCTGGCCCGGAATGTGGACGATCTTGATCTCGATGTCGGGATGCTTGGTCATGAAGGACGAGGCGAGTTCGGTATAGGCCGCCTTCTCGGCTGGGTCGCCGAACACCATGAAGGACACTTCCGCGGCCAGGGATGCTCCCGCACCCACGACCAGCCCGGCACACGCCAGGACCGCCATCTTCATGTTTTTCATAATTCTGCTGCGCTTCATCTGTCGCTCCATCGCAAGTTTCCATTCGCCCCAACATCAGTCAGTCTAGCTCTCCGCCTTCTGGATGCAACCCTAGCGTCACTCAGTGACGAGGGCCTCCCGTTCACCCTTGGAGTCGTCGGGCCAGAAATAGCGCTGCAGGGCGAGGAACACGATCACCACGGGCGTTGTCATGAACACGGCTCCCGCCATGAGCAACGGCCAGTTGGTCTTGTCCATCTGCTGCATGAGCTGCAGCGCCACCGGCAGCGTGTAATTCTCCTCGGACTTGAGATAGAGCAGCGGGCTGAAGAAATCGCTCCAGTAGAAGATGAAGGCGAGGACTGTGACCGTGACGGTCGCTGGCCGTGCCTGCGGCATGGCGACGTGATGCCAGAGGCCGAGGAAGGTCGCGCCATCGACGCGGGCCGCGTCGAATTGCTCTGGCGGAATGCGGCGGAAGGACCAGAGATAGAGCAGCACGAAGAGCGGGCTCGATCCCATGATTGCGGTTGCCACCAGCGACCAGACCGTGTCGATCAATCCGAGTTTGACGTAAAGCACGAAGCGGGTCAGCCACAGGGCGGTCGCGGGCACCAGCATCAGCAGCACGCAGAACAGCACCATGCGCTCGCGGAACCTCCGGCTCGACCTGGCAATGGCAAAGGCGGCTAGCGAGGCCGTCAGCAAGGTCACCGGTACCGCGATCGCCACCACCAGCATGGAATTGCCGAGATAGGTGGCGAGTGGAACGAGATCGAAGATCTTGGCGTAGTTGTTCCACATCACGGGGGTTGGCAACCACTCGATCGACCGTGGCGGTGGCAGGCCGGGCTGGCGCAGCGAAAAGCTCACCACCCAGATCAGTGGTACGACGAAAATCGCCGCCGCAGCCAGCCGTGGCAGGTGATAGCGCAAGGCCGAGAGGTGAGAAGCGCGCAATGTTCTGGCCATCTCAGACATGATCCTCGTGCAGAAGCCGGCGCATGACCCGCTGCACCACGAAAAGCACAGCGCCAATCACCACGAAGGTCACCAGGGTCATGGCCGAACCGAGGCCGAAGCGGAAGCGGTCGAAGGCCTCCTCGAAGATCAGCACCGGCATCAGGAAGGTCGCATAGTAGGGTCCGCCGCCGGTCATCAGATAGGCCGCGGTGAAGCTGCTCTGCATGGTAATCGCCACATCGCGGGCAAAGAGCAGGAGCAGCCATGGCGCGATCAGCGGCAGGGTGATGTGCCAGAAGCAGCGCATCGGGGAGGCGCCGTCGATGCGGGCCGCCTCGTAATATTCCGGCGCGATCTGGCGCAGCGCCGCGAGCATCAGGATGAAGCCCTCGCCGATCTGGAACAGCGACATGAAGACGATGGCGCCAAGTGCGGTATCGGGGTTGACCAGCCAGGCCGCGCCCTTGATGCCGGCGGCGCCCAGCAGCAGGTTGAGCGGCCCATAGAGCGGATTGAAAATCCACAGCCAGATAAGCGCATAGGCGACGTCGGGCACGATGGTCGGAAGAAACACGGAGGCGCGATAGGCCCCGGTGGTCCGCCGCCGCCGCTCGAGCAAGATGGCCAGCGCCACTGCCCCCAGCATGCGCAGCGGCACCGCGGTGATGACGAAGAAGAACGAGTTCTCCACCGCGTAGTGGAAAACCTTTTCCTGGAAGATGACGGCGAAATTGTCGAGACCCCGCCACACCGGCGGCGACAGCGCGTCATATTCGAAGAAGGCGAGTGCGAAGGTCATCAAGACCGGCAGCACGACAAGAAGCGCAGTCCCGCCAAGAAAAGGGGTGAGAAGCAACCATCTCATGCAGGGCAGCCACGGGCCAGTACGGAGGCGCCACCTCCGGAAAGTCGACAAAGAGCGAGCGTCATCACGTGTCTCCCGCGATTACCAAACTGCCCCTTGGGCTGGAAGCTAGACCAGAAACTCGAGCCTGTCGACAGGCGCTTCTACTTGCAGGCCTCGTCGATCTTGGCCATCGCCGCGGAGACGCCGCTGAGCGAATAGGTGTCCGAGGTCTCGGTGCCGCGCCACGAGGTCCCATCGACCTTCAGCGACTTGCCGCCCTTCATCGCGGCGACGATCTTCTTTTCTGTCGCCGTGCTGTCGGCCCAGGCGCCGTCGGCATTGGTGAACAGCTCGTATTCGGTGCCGTCGATGTTCAGCTTGGCCGTCGAATCCTTCTTGAACGGATAGCCGATGATGGTCGACACCTCGCCCTTCACCTTGCGGCCCGGCATATGGGTGACCAGAAGGAAGGCCGGATCACGCTTCACGCTCTTCGGCTCGCTGGCCTTGGGCCGGGAGGAGATGTAGCAGACCTTGGTATCTGCAGCCTTGTAGCTATAGGCCGCCCAGTCGCCGAATTCGCCCAGCAACTCGGGTTCGCTGCCCTCCGCATATGCGGCGGCAGCGCCAAAACCCATGATCAGGAGCGCAATCGCGCCAAGCCGTCCAGAGAGAATCATCGCCGGAACCTTACCTCCTCGACATCGAAAAATCCAATCTGGTGCAATTGCTTGAAGAATCCGGCTCAATTTTGACCGGTCCCCAATACCACAGAGAGACTTAGACGGAGGACTTGTTGCGATGCAGCAAGGCCTGCGCTAAGCGGTCTGGCAGGCGATGAAAGCGGAGGCCGAACCATGGCGGAAGACAGCATTGCAGGCACGGCACCAACGGGTGGCGATCTGGTAACCCTTCTCGATCAGGCCGCCGGCGCTGCCGAGGCTGTCTTCGCCCGGGCAAAGTCCCGCGTCGCGGCGAATCTCATGCCCGATGGAAAGCTCTCCTCGCAAGAACTCGATGGTGCGCAGCACATGGCCCATGGCTTGTCATGGCTCGCCACCTATGCGGCCGTGCTGCGCGAGACCGCTGCCGTCGCTTCTCGCCTGCATGCCGGGGGCCGTTTCGGCGAGACCGAGCAATTGACCGCGCGGATCCTCGCCGGCGAATATCTGAACCAGATCGCCGGCGGCATTCCCATGAACCAAGGCGAGTTCGCCAGGCCGCGCGACCTGGGCCTTGCCCAGGCCGATCTCGCCGTCCTCTTCCATTGCCATCTGTTTGAGCATGGGAACACTGCCGCTGCCCGCGCCCGGCTGGTGGAGGTGATCGCCGATGGCCACTTCGGCGACAGCGGGCTCGACGGCACCTTGTCGGAAATGCGCGAGACCATGCGCCGCTTCGTCGAGGACAAGGTGGCGCCCAATGCCCATGACTGGCACCGAAAGAATGCCTATGTGCCCCTGGAGATCATCCAGGAGCTTGCCGACCTCGGCGTTTTCGCCCTCACTCTTCCAGAAGACCATGGCGGCATGGGGCTGTCGAAGGAATCCATGTGCGTGGTCTCCGAGGAATTGTCGCGCGGCTGGATTGCCGTGGGCTCGCTCGGCACCCGTGCGGAGATCGCCTGCGAACTCATTCTCTGCGGTGGTACGGAAGAACAGAAGGCCAAATGGCTGCCGAAGATCGCCTCCGGCGAAATCCTTCCCACCGCGGTCTTCACCGAGCCGAACACCGGCTCCGATCTCGGGGCGCTGCGCACCCGCGCGGTGCGCGATGGCGACGTCTACAAGGTCACCGGCAACAAGACCTGGATCACCCATCCGGTGCGCGCCGAC
>JAGRLX010000048.1 GCA_020441605.1 Alphaproteobacteria bacterium | reverse complement strand
GATCTCGTCGCGCTGCGACAGCAGATTGTCCAGATCCATGGACCCCATCACCGTTCGGATATTGGTCATCACCAGGTTGATGATGGCATTCTGCAGGTCACGCACCTCGTAGGTGGCCCGGGCCGCGTCAATCACCTGGTAGAAGGCAATGCCATCGACCTTCACCATGGCGTTGTCGCGGGTGATCACCTCCTGGGAGGGAACATCGAGATATTGCTCCATCATGTTCTGCTTGGCGCCGACCCGGTCGATGAACGGAATGATCAGGCCAAGTCCGGGTCCAAGGGTGCGCACATAGCGCCCGAACCGCTCCACCGTATAGGCATAACCTTGCGGCACCATGCGGATAGCCCGCAACAGATAGAACAAGACGACCGCAACGACGACCAGCACGAAAATGCTCAAGCCTTCAAACATGACGATTCTCCCTGTCGCGCTTTCAACGTAAGATGGTCTGCCGGCGGGGTCTCCGCAAGGGTCCTCAGGCCCAGCCGACGAGTTCCTGGCGGGTCAGGGCTTCGAGCATGGCAATCGATTCGGCAGAATCGTTCAGGCAGGGCGCCGGCGAGAAATTCTCACCGCCGTTGGCACGGAATGTGTCGCCGAGGCCGATAGCCACCTCCTCGAGCGTTTCCACGCAGTCGGCGGCAAAGCCCGGCATCACCATCACCAGATTCTTCACTCCGCGGGCCGGCAGGCCCTCTACCGTCTGCTGCGCATAGGGTTGCAGCCACTCGGCCTTGCCGAACCGCGATTGAAAGACGACTTGAAGCTTTTCGCGCGGAAGCCCCATCCGCTCTGCCAGCAGGCGCGCCGTCTTCATGCAATGGCAATGATAGGGATCGCCGGCCATGAAATAGTCCTTGGGCAGCCCATGGAACGAGGCAAGGATCAGATCCGGCGTCCATGGCAGGCTCTTGAGATGCCGGTCGAGCGATTGCGCCAACGCTTCGATATGGGCGGGCTGGTCGAAATAGGGCGGCACGGTGCGGATGGCCGGTTGCCAGCGCATCTCCTTCAGCGCGTCGTAGGCCTTGTCGAGCGCTGTCGCCGTGGTGGTGGCGCTGTATTGCGGATAGAGTGGAAACAGCAGGATACGGTCACACCCTTGTTCCTTGAGCGCCTTGATCCGGTCGCCGGTCGCCGGAAGGCCGTAACGCATGCCCCAGTCGACCACCACATTCGGCAAATCGGAAACCCGGGCGGCGAGTTTTTCGGCCTGCCCGCGGGTGATGGTCTTCAGCGGCGACTCGTTCAGGTCCCTGTTCCAAATCTGCTCGTAGGCATGACCGCTCTTCTTCGGCCTCGTGGTCAGGATGATGCCGTTGAGGATGAGCCACCACAGAACCCGATTGACCTCGATCACCCGCCGATCGGACAGGAATTCCTTGAGATAACGCCGCATCGGCCAATAGGAGGTAGCCTCCGGCGTCCCAAGATTGATGAGCAGAACGCCGACCTTGCCGACGTGGACAGGCGGGTGGCCTTGCGGAAGTGAGACATTTTCGGTTCGGTCTATCATGGGCCCTAGTTACAATCCTTCCGGCGCCATGGCCAGCCTCTGTTAACGTCTTGAAAATGCCGAAAGATCATAATCGCTGGCCATGACGGCGAAGAAACTGGTGAAACCCACGCAGACGTTGCGCGGCCTTCTGGGCTCGTGGCTCGCTGCGCGCAAGGTCGCGCCATCCACAGGGGACTTTGCACCGGACACCTCGGCCCGATCCGGCGTTGCACGCTGCGACGACATCCTGTCTCTCCTGCTCAATGAACATGTGGCCCAAGGGTGCGACTGGCTGTGGGAGACGGCCAGCGATGGCCGGATCATTCGCGCGTCCCGCGGGTTGGCGGCGGGGCTAGGCGTCGACCCGGAACATCTCATTGGCAGGAACTTCGACTCCCTCGTGTCTGCCCCGGACGAGGCCGAGGGTTGGCATGAGTTGCTGGCGGCCATGTTGCGCCGGAAGCCGGTGGAGGCCGTTCAAGTCAAGCTGCCCTTCGTCAATGGCCGCACCAGATGGCGGATAACCGCCTTGCCTGGGTTCGATACTGACCGGAATTTCCAGGGGTATCGGGGCGTGGCCCGCGACATGACCGAGGAATACCGCGTCAGCCAGGACCTTATCCGGGCCAAGGAAGCTGCCGAGCGGTCCAGCGCCTCGAAATCCCAGTTCCTCGCGGTGATGAGCCACGAGTTGCGCACCCCCCTCAACGCCATCGTCGGCTTTTCCGAGCTTCTCACCTCGCCCGTGGCCGATGCCATTTCCGAGGACGTCCGTGGCGAACACCTGCGGACCATTCTCGCGAGCAGCCGCCACCTGCAGAGCCTGATCAACGACATTCTCGACGCTTCGCGCATCGACAAGGGCACCATGCAACTGGCCGAGCAGGACGCCGATGCCGCCGAACTGACCGAAGTGGCGGTCAAGATGTGCCGCGATGCCGCCGAAAAGAGCGACGTCACCATCATCGCCCGCATCCAGGAAGGCATCGACCTGCGCTGCGACATCACGCGCATCAAGCAGGTTCTGATCAATCTCATCACCAACGCGGTGAAATTCTCTCCGCCCGGCGGCTACGTGAACCTGGGCTTCGAGCGGACCGTTGACGGCGGGCTTGCCTTCGTAGTGCGTGACGCGGGCGTCGGCATAGCCAGCCGCGACCTCGAACGGATCTTCGAGCCCTATGTCCAGGCCGATCAAGGCACCGCCCGGCGTTTTGGCGGCGTGGGCCTCGGTTTGGCCATTGCCAGAAGCATCGCCGTGCTGCACGGTGGCAATGTGACCATCGAAAGCCAACCTGGCATGGGTTCGACCGCACGTCTGCTCCTGCCGGCAAGGCGCGTATCGTGGTCCAATGAGAAAACTGCCGGAACTGACCGCGCCGCATAGACCGACACCATGTCCCTCTCATCCCGCATACCTGCCTTCATGGGCGCGGAAAAATCCGCCTCCGCCGCCGGTTTCCATGCTGCTATCTTCGGTGCTCCCCATGGCACGCCCTACCGTGGCATCGACAATACGCCCTACCAGTCGGCGCCCAACGCCTTTCGCAAGGCCGTGGCGACGGATGCCGATTGGATCGACCATTGGGATTTCGATCTCGGCGGTCAGCCCCTGGGCCCCGGCCTGAGGCTCGCCGATCTTGGCAATCTCCCCACCACGCCGCGCAGCGGCGGCAGGAACCGCAAGCGCATCGAGGCTTGCACCCGGGCCATCCTCGATGCCGGCGCCGTGCCCATCATGTTCGGCGGCGATGATTCCGTCCCCATACCCTTCATCGAGGCCTTTTCCGGCCAACCGCCCAGCGTCATCCTGCAGGTCGACGCCCATATCGACTGGCGCCACGAACGCCATGGCGAAACCCACGGCTTCTCTTCGACCATGCGGCGCGCATCCGAACAGCCCCATGTCTGGCGCATCGTCCAGGCCGGCATGCGCGGCATTGGCAGTGCCCGCCAGGCGGAAGTACAGGACGCCCTCACCTGGGGCGCCCGGCTGATCACGGCGCGCGACATTCATCGTCAAGGCGTCGGCATCGTCCTCGAACACATCCCGGAAGACTGCGATTGCGTCATCTCGCTCGACTGCGATGCGATCGATGTCTCGCAGATGCCGGCCGTGTCCTATCCTACCCCCGGCGGCCTGCTCTATCACCAGATCATCGACTTGATCGACGGCGTCGCCGCCAAGGCAAGGATCGCTGGCATGGCGCTGGTCGAATTCGTCCCGAAGCGCGACATGAACCGGACCGCGGCATTCACCGCAGCGCGGATCGCCGCAAATGTCATCGGAAGATTGCGCCGACCGCGACAACCCTGACCCGCGCAAACGCCCCCGGCGACTGCTGCGCCGCTGCCAGCGATCTGGGGCTTGTGATGAGAATCGGATCGCCTGGCCGGCTACTCGGCTGCCTTTGGCGCCCGCATCCCGGGCCTAGCATCGAGTTGAGCGAGGAGCTCCGTCTCGCGTGCCTTGGCCTTGGCCACATTGGCTTCCTTCACATGCCCAAAGCCGCGGATCATATCGGGCACGTTAGCCAGTTCGACCACCGTCGCCAGATCGGCGCCCTCGAGCCGGGTCAGAAGCCGCGCGATCGTGTCGCGATAGTCGTTGATCAACTGCCGCTCCATGCGCCGTTCCGCGCTGCGGCCGAAGATGTCGAGGGCCGTTCCCCGCAGGCCTTTCATTCGCGCCAGCAGCCTGAAGGCCGTCATCATCCAGGGTCCGAACTCGGTCTTGAGCGGCTTGCCGGAGAATGGGTCGCGGCGCCCCAGGATCGGCGGCGCCAGATGGAACTTCAGCGTGTAGTCGCCCTTGAACTGCTTGCCGAGCCTCGCCGCGAAGCTATCATCGGCATAGAGGCGCGCCACCTCGTATTCGTCCTTGTAGGCCATGAGCTTGAACAGGTTCCGGGCCACCGCGAGTGTCAGGGCCTCGCTGCCGCCGCGCGCATCGCGCACCTTCTGCACGAAGCTGCGATAGGTCTCGGCATAGGCCGCATCCTGATAGGACGCCAGAAACGCCGCCCGGCGCGCGATCACGTCGTCGAGCGATTCCGCCCGTGGCTTGTTGTTGACGCCGATGACCGCTTCGACCGCAGCCAGGTCTGCCGCGGCCCGACGCCCCCAGGTGAAGGCTGCGAGATTCATCCGCACCCCGACCCCGTTGAGCTGCACCGCCTCGGTGATCGAGTCCTGCGACAGGGGAATCAGCCCCTTTTGCCACGCGAACCCAAGGGTGAACAGATTGGCGGCGATGGAATCGCCCAACAGCGCCGTGGCGATCCGCGTGGCATCGACGGCATGAAGGCCACCCTGATTCACCGCAGCGGCGATGCGCGATGTGAGCGCTGCACCCTGCACATCGAAATTCGCATCATGGGTGAAATGCGCCGGCATGGTCTCATGGCTGTTCACCACAGCCGCCGTCCTCTGCCGCGACGCCGCCGACAGGATACGGTCCGAGGCGCTGGTCACCAGGTCGCAGCCGAGAATGAGATCGGCATGGCCGCGTGCCACGCGCACCGCGGCGATCTGTTCCGGCGTCGCGGCGATCTTCAGGTGGGTCACCACCGCGCCATTCTTCTGCGAGATGCCCACCATGTCGATGAGGGCAGCACCCTTTCCCTCGATATGGGCGGCCATGCCAAGCAGGTGGCCGATGGTCACCACGCCCGTCCCGCCGATACCGGTGACCAGGATGCTCCATGGCCTGTCGAGCGCGGGCGTGTCGGGGTCAGGCAGCACCGGAAACGGCACACCCGCCGGATCGGCGGCCACCGGATTTGAACCTTTTACAAGTTCGCCGCCCTCCACCGTCACGAAACTGGGGCAGAAGCCCTTGAGGCAGGAGAAATCCTTGTTGCAGACCGATTGGTCGATGGCCCGCTTGCGGCCGAAGTCTGTCTCGACCGGCTGAATGGCCACGCAGTTGGACTGCACGCCGCAATCGCCGCAGCCCTCGCATACCAGTTCATTGATGAATACCCGGCGGTTCGGATCTGGGAACTCGCCCTTGCGCCGGCGCCGGCGCTTTTCGGCCGCGCAGGTCTGATCGTAGATGATGACGCTTGTCCCTTTCACCTCCATCATCTCGGTCTGAACCGCTTGCAGTTCATCGCGATGATGGAAGCTCACCCGTGGTGGAAAGGCGCCGCGCGCGGAATGTTTGCCGGGCTCGTCGGAGACCACCGCGATCCGCTCGACGCCAATGGCGTGCATCTGCGAAGCGATCTGCGGCACCGTGAGACCGCCATCGTTGCGCTGGCCGCCGGTCATCGCCACAGCGTCGTTGAACAGAATCTTGTAGGTGATGTTGACCCCCGAGCCGACCGCGTGCCGGATGGCCATCAGGCCCGAGTGGTTATAGGTTCCATCGCCTATGTTCTGGAACATGTGCGGTCGCTTGGAAAAGCGCGCCTCTCCCACCCAGTTGGCGCCCTCGCCGCCCATCTGGGTGGCGCCTTCCGTCCTGCGGCCAGGCACGAATTGGGCCAGCCAGTGGCAGCCGATACCGGCATAGCCGCGCGCGCCGTCCGGCAGGACGGTGGAAGAATTATGCGGGCAGCCGGCACAGAAGTAGGGAACGCGCGACACCAGGTCGGCCTGGTTCGGACCAGCGGTAGGCGATTGCAATGCGGCTGCACAGGCCGAAACCGCCCGGTCCTTCACTCTCTGCGCAACAGCCGCTGCGACCTGATTGGGTTCGAGCACGCCATGCGGTGCGAACAGCGTCCTGCCCTTCTCATCAGTCTTTCCGATCACCGCCGGGCGAATTTGATCCGCATACAGAATATCACGGATTTGCGCCTCGATTAGCGGGCGCTTTTCCTCGACGACCATGATCGTGTCGAGGCCGGCAGCGAAGCGCCTCACGATGTCGGGCTCCAGCGGCCAGACCATGCCGATCTTCAGCAAGCGAATTCCCAGTTTCGCCGCGCGCGCCTCGTCGATGCCGAGATCATCGAGCGCCTGGCGAACATCGAGATAGGCTTTTCCGGCTGCCGCGATGCCGAGCTTCGGCGATTTTCCGCCCTGCATGATGATGCGGTTGATGGCATTGGCGCGGGTGAAGGCCTTAACCGCCGGCAGCTTGTGGACGTGGAGGCGTTCTTCCTGCGGCACCCGGTCGTCGTTCGGGCGGATATGCAGGCCGCCGGGCGGCAGCGCGTGACCGGCCGGTATGACCGCCATGCCACGGTCTGGACCGGCCTCGACCACGGCCGATGATTCGACCGTGTCATGCACGCATTTGAGCCCGACCCAGACGCTGGCGAAGCGCGACAGGGCGAAGCCCAAAAGTCCGTAGTCGATGATCTCCTGCACACCCGCCGGAGACAGGATCGGCATCATCGCATCGGTAAGCGCGATGTCGCTGGCATGGACGACGGTCGAAGATTCCCCCGAATGGTCATCGCCCGCAATGGCGATGACACCGCCCTTGGGTGAAGTTCCGGCCATGTTGGCATGCCGGAACACGTCGCCCGACCGGTCGACGCCCGGCCCCTTGCCGTACCAGACGCCGAAGACACCGTCGAAACGGCCCTCGCCACGCATCTCCGCCTGTTGCGTACCCCACACGGCCGTTGCCGCGAGGTCTTCGTTCAGGCCCGCCTGGAACACGATGTTGCGCGGTGCCAGGACCTCCCGCGCGGCAGTGAATTGATTGTCCACCGTGCCGACCGGTGACCCCCGGTAGCCGGTCACGTATCCCGCTGTGTTGTGTCCCGCCAGCCGGTCCCGCTCGGACTGCATCAGCACCATGCGCAAGATTGCCTGCGGTCCTGTCAGGAACAGGCGCGTGATCGAGAGGTCATAGAGATCTTTTAGGCTGTGCGTGGATTTCGACATGGTGGCGAACTATACTGGTTCACGTGGAATTGCAAAGCGCCGCTGCCGCAGGTCTTCCATTCCGCGCGGCCCTGAAGGTCTGGGCGCGGATCGGGATTCTGTCCTTCGGCGGTCCTGCCGGCCAGATCGCCCTCATGCACCGGGAAATCGTCGACGAGCGGCGATGGCTGGGCGAGAGGGAATTCCTGCAGGCTCTCAACTTCTGCATGGTGTTGCCCGGCCCCGAAGCCATGCAGCTCGCGACCTACGCCGGCTGGAAGCTTCACGGCGTGAAGGGCGGCATCGCGGCCGGTCTGCTCTTCGTGGTTCCAGGAGCCGCCATCGTGCTGGCACTCTCCGTCATCTACGGCATGTTCGGCAGCCTGCCCTGGGTCGCCGCGCTGTTCTATGGGGTCAAGGCGGCAGTGCTGGCCATCGTTATCGAGGCCCTGCTGCGCGTGGCCAGGCGAGCACTCAAGTCACGGATCGAATGGATTATCGCCGCCCTCGCCTTCATTGCCCTGTTCTGCCTAGCCGTGCCTTTTCCCATCATCATTGCCGCAGCCGCCGCCTTTGGCTTCTGGCGCAGCAGCGGCATCAGGGAAGAGCACGCAGGCCGCGTGCCGTCGCCTGGTGAACTCGCGCGTACCGTGATGGTGTGGGGTGCCATCTGGCTCATGCCGCTGGCGGGGCTCGCCCTGCTGCTGGGCCCTGGCCATGTGCTGACGGAAATCGGCGTCTTCTTTTCCAAGCTTGCCATCGTCACCTTCGGCGGCGCCTATGCCGTGCTGTCCTACATGGCGCAGGCGGCAGTCGAACGACAGGGCTGGCTGACGGCGCCCGAAATGATCGACGGACTGGGCCTTGCTGAAACGACGCCGGGGCCTCTGATTCTCGTCACCCAATTCGTCGGCTATCTCGCCGCCTCACGCGAGATGGGCAGCGTCTGGGGTGGAATCGCCGGCGCCGTCGTGACCCTGTGGATGACCTTCGCGCCTTGCTTCCTGTGGATCTTCGCCGGCGCCCCCTATATCGAGGCGATCGGCAAACGCCCGCGCTTGTCAGGCGCCCTTGCCGCCATCACCGCCGCCGTGACCGGCGTGATCCTGAACCTTTCGGTCTGGTTCGGCCTGCACGTGCTGTTCCGCGATGTCTCGCGCGGCAACGGCTGGTTCAGGCCCTGGGTGCCGGATTGGGCCGGGCTCGATTGGTTCGCGCTGGGCCTGAGTCTCCTCGCTGCCGCCGCACTCCTGCGCTTCCACCTCGGCATGGTCCGGACACTCGGCCTATGTGCCGCGCTGGGACTGGCGTGGAATCTGCTGGGTTAGCCCCACAGCCAGAAGTCATTCCCCTGTTTCGCATAGGCCCGGGCCAGCACCATCTTGTGGACTTCGGAGGCGCCGTCCACCAGCCTGGCGCAGCGGGCATAGCGGTAGATCCATTCCAGCACTGTGTCCTTGGAATAGCCACGCGCTCCGCAAAGCTGCACGGCTGTATCGGCGGCTTTGTGAATCACCTCGGCCACATGCACCTTGGCCATGGACACTTCCTTCTGCGCCTTGTCGCCCTGGTCGAATTTCCAGGCCGCATGCATGGTCAGAAGCCGTCCCTTCTCGATCTCGGCCGCGAGGTCGCCCAGCATGATCTGCACGCTTTCATGCTCGGCCAGGGTCACGCCGAAGGCTTTGCGTTCCTTCACATAGGCATGGGCAATTTCCAGGCAGCGCTTGGACAGCCCCAGCCAGCGCATGCAGTGGGTGAGGCGTGCCGGACCCAGCCTGATCTGGGTGATGCGCAACCCGTCGCCCTCCTCCATCAGCCGGTTTTCTTCTGGAATTTCCAGCCCATCGAACTCCAGCTCGCAGGCCCCTCCCAGCTCCTCCGGTCCCATGGTCGGCACCCGGCGGAGGATTCGCCAGCCTGGCTGGTCCTTGTGATAGAGGAACGCCGAAAGGCCCCGCCGCGGGTCATCGGATGTCCGCGCCACGAGAATGTAGTGTGTGGCACCTTCGGCCCCCGAAATGAACCACTTCCGTCCGTGTACGACATATTTTCCACCGCGCTTCTGCGCCCTGGTCAGCATCATGCCGCCGGGGTCGGAGCCGGAGCCGGGGTGGGGTTCGGTCATCACGAAGGACGAGCGGATCTTCCCGTCGATGATCGGTTGCAGCCAGCGGTCTTTTTCGGCCTCGGTCTTCAGCACCTTGTTCAGCACGTTCATGTTGCCGTCGTCGGGCGCTGCACAGTTGAAGGCGAGCGGCCCAAAGATCGACCGGTTGGCCTCCTCGTAGAAGGCGCACCACCCGGCCATGGGCAGGCCAAGCCCGCCGCGTGCCTTTGGCATCTGCGGCGCCCAGAGGCCCCGCGCCTTGCTCATCTCCCGCAGATTTTCGAGCACCGGAAGCCTTATGTTCTCATAGGTATCGTAATTGCTGCGGTCGGACTCCAGCGGCATGACGTTTTCGGCCACGAAGGCCCGCACCTTCAACCGCAAGTCGTCGATTTCAGGCGTCAGGGAAAAATCCATGGTTCCATCCTCAGGTCAGCAGCTGGCCGCCATCGACCACGATGGCTGTACCGGTCATGAAAGCGGAGGCTTTGGGCGAGGCCAGCAGCAAGAGCGCACCGTCGAGGTCGGGCGGCTCCCCCGCCCGGCGCTGCGGGATCTTCTTGATCATCGCCTCGCCTGCCGGGCTGGCCAGGTAATCGTCGGTCATCTCGCTGCGAATGAAACCTGGCGCAATGGCATTGACCCGGATGCCGTGGCGCGACCATTCGAAGGCCATGGCCTTGGTCATGTGCAGCACCGCTGCCTTGCTCACCGCATAGCTGGCCGAAGACACCCCCACCTTGAAGCTGACAATCGACGCGATATTGATGATGTTGCCTGCGCGGCCCTGGTCCGCCAGGCGCCGGGCAAAGATTCGGGAGAGGTTCCACACCGAATCCACGTTAGTCGTCATGACCCGCGGCCAGTCTTCGTCCACGGCATCGAGAATGCGGCCACCGCTGGCGATCCCGGCATTGTTGACCAGCAAGGTCAGTTCGCCGAAAGTTGCTTCGGCCGCGTCCAGCGCCGCCGCCAAGGTGTCGGTCGCCGTCACATCGAGGGCCAGCGTTGCGATATTGGGATTGCCCGCCGCCAGTTCCGCGAGCCGGTCGGTGCGGCGGGCCGCGGCCACCACCTTCGCGCCGTGGGCCGCCAGCACCTGTGCAAACCGGGCTCCCAATCCCGATGAGGCGCCGGTGACCAAGGCCACCTGGCCGGTGAGATCGAAAAGTTTTGCCGCCGGTATAACGTCTGCCATCAATTGGACTCTTAGCTGCGAGATGAGCTAATTAGACCGCAAATCACTCTCCTCACAAGGCTTGCACATGTCATACCTGCCCCTCGTCGGCTTGCCCGCCGATACCTACGAGAGCCACGGGTTCCTCTATCACTCGATCGGCGACAAATATGTCAGGGCCGTCGCCGAGGCCGCCCAGTGCACGCCGGTGATGATTCCCGCGATCGTCGATGCCCTGCACCTTGATGCCCTGCTCGACCGTTTCGACGGCATTGTCATGACCGGCGCGGTATCGAATGTGCATCCGCCCCACTATGGCGAGGAGCCGACCAGCGACCACGAGCCGTTCGATCATGCCCGCGATCAATTGACGCTGCGCTTGATCACCCGGGTCATCGAGCGCGGCATCCCGCTGTTCTGCATCTGCCGCGGCTTCCAGGAGCTGAACGTGGTCATGGGCGGATCGCTCGAAACCGAATTGCAGCGTGGCGAAGGCAGGCTCGATCACCGCGCCCCTCAGAGTGATGACGTCGACATCCGTTATGCCCCCACCCACATGATCAACATCCGGTCCGGCGGCCTGCTCGAAAGGATCCTCGGCAAGCGCGAGACCATGGTGAATTCCATCCATCGGCAAGGCATCAAGCGGCTCGCGGCGGGGCTGGCGGTGGAAGCCACTGCGCCTGACGGCATCATCGAGGCGGTGTCTGTGCGCGATGCCAGAACCTTCGCGCTTGGCACCCAGTGGCATCCCGAATTCAAGGCCCTGAACAATCCGGACTCGGTGAAGCTCTTTGCGGCTTTCGGCGATGCCGTCCGCGCCCATGCCTCGGCCAGGACCGAGGCGCCTCTCAAGCGCACCGCCTGAGGGAACACAATGACCGATTCCAGGCGCAACGCCCGCCAGGGCCTGTCCACCCGTGCCATTCATCTGGGCTACGATCCCGCCACCGCACAGGGCGCGCTCACCCCGCCCATCTACCAGACCTCCACCTATGCCTTCGAGACGGTGGAACAGGGAGCCGAGTTCTTCGCCGGCACCAAGCCCGGCTATGTCTACGGCCGTACCCGCAATCCCACCCAGGCCCTGCTCGAACAGCGCATCGCCAGCCTCGAGGGCGGCGAAGCGGGACTGGCACTGGCCTCCGGCATGGCCGCGATCAGCGCCACCTTCTGGACCCTTCTCAAGGCCGGCGACCGGGTCATCGCCGACAAGATCCTCTATGGCAATACCTTCACCTTCTTCTCCCGCCTACCACGCTACGGCATAGCCATCGACTTTGTCGATCTCGGCGATTCTGCGGCCTTCGCCGCTGCCGCTGCCACACCTTTCAATGCCGTCTTCTTCGAGACTCCCGCCAATCCCAACCTGCGGCTGATCGACATCGCCGCAGTGAGCGCCATCGCCAGGAAGGCCGGCGCCGTCACCATCGTCGACAACACCTTTGCCACGCCGGTGCTGCAGCGCCCCCTCGAACACGGGGCCGATCTGGTGGTTCATTCGGCCACCAAATATCTCGGGGGCCATGGCGATCTCCTCGCCGGCGTCGTGGTCGGCAAGGACGAGACCGTGAAGGAAATCCGCATGCACGGCTTGCGCTATCTCACCGGCAGCACCCTGTCGCCGCTCACCGCCTTCCTTGTGCTGCGCGGCCTCAAGACCCTGGAGCTTCGCGTCCACCAGCACGCCAGGTCGGCTGCCGCCATCGTCGACTTTCTCGCCGGACAGAAGGCCATTTCGAACATTTCCTATCCGGCCTTGGCCAGCCATCCCCGCCGGGACGTCTATCTTCGCCAGATGAGCGCCGGCGGCGGCCTTGTCAGTTTCGAGCTGGATGGCGGGATTGCGCGCGGACGCAAATTCATGAATGCCCTGAAGCTGATCAGCCGGGCGGTGAGCTTGGGCGATGCCGAAACCCTCATCCAGCATCCGGCGAGCATGACGCATGCCTCCTACGGGGCCGAGGAGCGGGCCCGGCACGGCATCTCGGACGGCCTGATCCGCATGTCGGTCGGCCTCGAGAACACCGAGGACCTGATCGACGATCTCGACCAGGCCCTGCGCCAGATCTAGACCAGCGCGGCCAGTCCGGCGAGATCGGGGATCAGCGCGGCAGGCCGGCCCGGAATGCGGTCGTCCTTCAGCCCGAAGCGGTCGACGCGCACCACCTGGAAACCGAATTGCGCGGCGGCCTGCGCGTCCCAGGTATTGGCCGAAACGAAACAGATCGACGGCGCATCGTGAAGCTGCAGCTTCTGCATGGCGAGGCGATAGACCCGGCGGCTCGGTTTGTAGATGCCGACATCCTCTACCGACAGCACCATGTCGAAGAGCCGGTCGAGACCGGCGCTGCGTACGGCGGAATCGAGCATGGCCGGGCTGCCGTTGGACAATATGGCCGTACGCAGGCTTCGGGCGCGCACCGCGTGCAGGGCGTCGGCCACTTCCGGATAGGCTTCGAGACTGAGATAGAGTGCCAGGATCTCGTCGCGCAGTCCGGGTTCGCTCACCCCGTAATGCTCCAGCGCATAGTCGAGGGCATCGCCCGTCACATGCCAGAAGTCGGCGTGAACCCCCATAAGGCTCCTGAGCCAAGTGTACTCCAACTGCTTCTGCCGCCACAGTCTGGAAATGCTGTCGGCCTCCGGGCCGATTTCGGGGGCAAGCTTGCGCAGCGGGGAATGCACGTCGAACAACGTGCCATAGGCATCGAAAACGCAGGCCTTCACCCCTTCAAGCTTGCTCATCCCGCCGCTTCCTCTGATCGCTTCTTGTGGCTATGCTAGCCGAAAAGGCAGGAACGCAAAATGCCCCATGACGGCCACGATCATGACCACGAAGGCTCCGAACTCTCACCCATCGCGCTACGGGTGCGCGCTCTTGAGTCATTGCTGGTGGAGAAAGGTTATGTTGATCCGGCTGCCCTCGATGAACTGATCGAGACCTATGAACACAAGATCGGGCCGCGCAATGGCGCGCAGGTCGTGGCCAGGGCCTGGGCCGATCCTGAGTACGCCGAATGGTTGCGGCGCGATGCCACCGAGGCGATTGCGTCCCTGGGTTATGTCGGCCGCCAGGGCGAACACATGGTGGCGCTGTTCAATACGCCCGATACCCATAACATGGTCGTGTGCACCCTCTGCTCCTGCTACCCCTGGCCGGTGCTCGGCCTGCCGCCGGTCTGGTACAAGGCCATGCCCTACCGGTCGCGCGCGGTGATGGAGCCGCGCGCCGTGCTCGCTGAATTTGGCGTCACGCTGCCGGAGGAAATTTCGATCCGCGTCTGGGATTCGACTGCCGAAGTCCGCTATCTGGTGATCCCCATGCGTCCCGCCGGAACCGACGGCTGGAGCGCCGAGGCCCTTGCCGCGTTGGTGACGCGCGATTCGATGATCGGCACCGGCTTGGTCCGGGTTCCGGCATGAACGGTCCCCACGATCTTGGCGGCATGATGGGTTTCGGCCCGGTCATTCACGAGGCCGATGAGCCGGTGTTCCACGAGGACTGGGAACCCCGTGCCTTCGCCATCAATCTCGCCATGGGCGTGACCGGCCTGTGGAACATAGACGAAGCCCGCCATGCGCGTGAACGCCTGCCGCCGGCGCTCTACTGGAACTCCAGCTACTACGAGATGCGCCACTATGCCCTGGAAAACCAGTTGGAAGACTTGGGCCTGGTGACCGGGGAGGAACGCGCCGCTGGCCGCAGCCTTTCGGCACCGAAGAGTCTGAAGCGGGTTCCCGATGCTGCTATGGCATCGGCGATCCTGGCGAGGGGTGGACCCGCCGGCCGCGCCTGCAACCGTCCCGCCGGCTTTGCCATTGGCGACACCGTCCGTACGCGGAATATTCATCCGTCGGGACACACCCGCCTGCCGCGTTATCTTCGCGGTCATGTCGGACGCATTGTCAGGATCCACGGCACCCATGTGTTTCCGGATTCGTCCGCCCACGGCATGGGCGACGATCCGCAATGGCTCTATGCCGTCGAATTCGCCGCGGCGGTGGTCTTTGGAAAGGACAGCAGCGACATGATTGTCGCCGATCTCTGGGAACCCTATCTGGAGCCCGCGCTATGAACGGCGCCCATGATTGCGGTGGCATGATGGGATACGGCCCGGTCATTCACGAGGCCGATGAGCCTGTCTTCCATCATCCCTGGGAGGCCCGCGTCTTCGCCCTCATGTCGGCAGTCGGCGATGTCGGCGGCTGGACGCTGGACGAGGATCGCAGCGCCTGCGAATCGATGTCGCCCGCCCGCTATGCGGCCACCGGCTACTACGAGCACTGGCTCAATGGCCTCGACATCCTCCTGCGGCGGCATGGCCTGGCGGCTGCCGGCGAGATCGACGCAGGCCGGGCGGACCGACCCGGCCGCCCGCTGACCCCCGTGGCAGCGGACGCGGTCTGGGCTGCCGTCACCACCCGCGGCAGCTATCGGCGCCCGGCACCCCAAGCGGCGCGATTTGCCGTGGGCGATAAGGTCCGTGCACGGAACATTCATCCAACGGGCCACACCCGCCTGCCACGCTACCTCCGCGGACACACCGGCGAGATCGCCTCCGTCCATGGCGCCCACGTTTATCCCGACAGCAATGCCCAGGGCGCGGGCGAGAACCCGCAATGGCTCTATACCGTACGCTTTGCCGCCACCGAGCTGTGGGGAAGGCCATCGCGCGATCTGGTCCATGCCGATCTGTGGGAGCCCTATCTTGAGGGCCTCTGACCTTCCCGGCATTCCCCGCGACGACGACGGCCCGGTCTTCGCCGAACCATGGGAAGCACAAGCCTTCGCCATGGCGGTGAAGCTGAACGAGGCCGGGGCCTTCACCTGGGGCGAATGGGCCGAGACGCTCGGCGCCGAAATTCGCGCCATGCCCGACCGCCCCTATTACCAAAGCTGGCTCGCTGCCCTCGAAAGGCTGGTGCAGGAGAAGGGTATCATGTCCGAAACCGAGCGGCTGGCGCGCGTCGACGCCTGGGACCGCGCCGCCCAGGCCACGCCCCACGGCCAGCCCATCGAACTCAGCCGATCGTCCCCAGCCAGGGGAACTGCTCGATAAGCCAGTAGGAGAGTTCCTGCATCCAGCCGGTGAGGAACATGACGCCGGTCAGCACCAGGAGCACGCCCATCACCCGTTCGACGGTGACCATGTGCCGGCGGAACCGCTTGAGGAAGCCGAGGAAGGTACCCACCCCCGCCGCCGCCAGCAGGAATGGAATGCCGAGCCCCGCCGAATAGACCGCCAGCAGCCAGGCGCCGCGCGCCATGTCCTGTTCAGTTGCCGCTAGCGTCAGGATCATGGCCAGTACCGGTCCGATGCACGGCGTCCAGCCGAAGGCGAAGGCCAGGCCCACCGCATAGGCGCCCACCAGCCCGGCGGGCCGGGTCTCCGCGTGGTAGCGCTTTTCCCGGTTGAGGAAGCCGAGCTTGAACACACCGAGAAAATTAAGCCCCATCAGGATGATGAACACCCCGGCCACCTTGGCCAGCAGCGGCAGATAGGACCGCAGCATCTGCCCGACATAGGAGGCGCTTACCCCCAACAGGATGAAGACGGTGGCAAAGCCCAGCACGAACATGAGGGCCGCCAGCAGTGTGTGCCGCCGCTGCGCCGCCATCGCCTCCTTGTCCTCGATCAGCTGTTCGAGCGATGCGCCAGTGATGAAACACAGGTATGGCGGCACCAGCGGGAGAACGCAGGGGCTGAGAAAGCTGATGACACCGGCGCCGAGCGCCATGCCGATCGATACATCGAGATCCATGTGCTCTACCTGACAGCACCCGGCCTTCGGCGCAACTCAACGATTGCCGCATGGCATCACGTCTGCGTCAGGGCTTGACAGGCCCGCACTCATCTTTATGTTATATTATAACGTTACATGAGAGAATCCATGCGCCTGCTTGCCGCCGCGGCCGTCTTTTTGCTTCTGTCCCTGCCAGCCGCCGCCGCCCCTAGGGTCATCGCCTCGGTGGTCCCGGTCCACGCCATCGTCGCCGCCGTCATGGGGGGCAACGGCACGCCAGAGCTGCTGCTGGAGGGCCAGATGTCGGAACACCGTGCTACCTTCACGGCCAGCCAGATTGCGGCGCTCGGCAAGGCCGACCTGGTTTTCATCATCGGCCACGGGCTGGAAGCCAAGCTCGCCCAGCTGAGCGGCAGCGAGGCGGTGAACGGCAAGAGCTTCACCGAGCTGTCGGAAGCCGCCGGGGTCGCCACTCTGCCGATACGCGAAGGTGGCGCTTGGGCCACCCACAACCACGACGCTGACGACGACGCCAGTCACGAACATGCCGATGGCGTCCTCCGGTTCGACCCGCACGTCTGGCTCGATCCGGACAATGCCAAGGCCATGGCCAGGGCCGTGGCCGACGCGCTTTCCGCGGCGGATCCGGGCAATGCCGCATCCTATCAGAGCAATGCCCGGGACTTCGCCAGCGGGCTTGACCGCCTTTCCGCCGAGATCGCGGACCAGCTCGCGCTAGTGAAGCACAGGCCCTTCGCCGTCTTTCACGATGCCTTCCAGTACTTCGAACACCGTTTTGGCCTGAATGCGGTGGGCTCCATCACCGATGTTGCGGCTTCCTCACCCTCGGCCGAACGCCTCAAGGAACTGCGTGACCAGGTCACGGCCACCGGCGCCGTCTGTGTCTTCCGCGAACCGCAATATGACGCGCGCGCCGTGGATGCGGTGATCGAGGGGACCGGCGCCCGCTCGGCCATGCTCGATCCCCTGGGGGCGGGCCTCCCGCCCGGCCCGGATGCTTATCCGCAACTTTTGCGTGCCCTCGCCGCGGCCCTGCGCGACTGCCTGGCCGGATAATCGGTAACTTCACTTTTTCGCCGCATTGACCCATCATCACCGCCCGAGTCGTTGGGAGGAATGATGAGACGATTGTCGTGGGCTCCGATCGTGGCATTGGTCTGCCTGCCGCTGGCAATGGCCGGCAAGGCCGCGGCGCATCCCCATGTCTGGATCGAGATGCGGTCCGATATTGTCTTCAATGACCAGGGCCAGATCCAGGGCATCAACCTGATCTGGACCTTCGATGACGGCTATGCCCAGATGGCCCTGGACGGACTGGACGCCAATGGCGATGGTGTCTACAGCCAGAGCGAGCTTGATCCCCTCACCAAGGAGAACATCGCTTCGCTGAAGGACTACGAATATTTCACCGTGATGCGCTACAAGGGCGCCAAGCAGGCCCTGGGCGAAGTGACCGAATACGGCCAGATCTGGTCCAACGACAAGCTGCAGCTCCATTTCCAGGTACCGCTGCAGACCCCGGTCGATCCGGTGGCGGGCGAATTTATGGTCAAGGTCTATGATCCGGAGTTCTTCATCGCCATCGACTATGTCAAGGACGATCCGGTGACGGTGGTGGGCAACATGCCACGCAATTGCCGGCTCGACGTGAAGCCGGTGCCGACCAGCGAGGAACTGGAAAAGACCCAACAGATGCTGGCCAGCAAGGGTCCCGACTGGAAACCCGACACCGACGAGGATTTCGGCGCCCTCTTCGCCCAGCCCGTGCTGATCGAATGCAACGCCTGAGATGCATCCTGCTAGCCCTGTTTGCCGCGCTGACGCTGGTCCTTTGCCAGCCGGCGGCAGCAGTGGCGCAAGCGCCGGACCAGGCCGCCCCGCAGGTGAAGATCGACAAGCGCAAGCTCCTGGTGCAGCCACGCAATGGCGATACGGCCGCAACCGTCTCCTTCTTCGAGGATCCGGTGCTATGGGTCCGGGACCAGCAGCAGGAATTCTATGGCCAGATGGCCGGTGCACTGCGCGGCATCCGCCAGCGCACATCCCTCGCCGCCACCTGGACTCTTGTCCTGCTCAGTTTCGCCTATGGCATCTTCCATGCGGCAGGCCCCGGTCACGGCAAGGCCGTCATCTCCGCCTGGTTGCTGGCCACCGAGAATGAACTGCGCCGCGGCATCCTGATTTCTGCCATGAGCGCCGTCATCCAGGCCCTGACTGCCATCGCCCTCGTTTCGGTGCTGCTGCTGGCCGTGGCCAGTGTCGGTGCCACCGCCCGCAACGTGGCGGGCACGCTCGAAAGCGCCAGCTATGCCTTGATCGGTTTCATGGGCCTCTATCTCATGTGGACGGCGATCCGGAGGCCGGCCCAGGCCCATGCCGGCCATCCTCGGCGCGATGCGATCCAGCACGCTGCCCATGGCCACCACTTCGACACCTTTCAACCCATGCAGCCCACCGCCCCGGTGTCCCACGGCCACGTCCATGGGCCCGATTGCGGTTGCGGCCATGCCCATGTTCCCGAGGCCCGTGACCTGCGCGGGGATTGGTCCCTGGCGCGGGCCTTTTCGCTCGCCTTCGCGGTGGGCATCCGCCCCTGCACTGGTGCCATTCTGGTGCTGGTCTTTGCCAATGCTATGGGGCTCTACTGGGCCGGCGTTGCGTCCACTTTTGCCATGGCCCTGGGCACATTCATCACCGTGTCGATCATCGCCGCCGTGGCTGTCTATTCCAAGAAACTCGCCATGCGCGTGGCGGGGCGGGAGGAACGCTGGATGACCTGGCTGGGATTTGGCCTGCGGCTCGGGGGAGGAACGGTCATCGCCGGGCTCGGCGCGCTGTTGTTCATGGGTTCGCTCGGCGTTGCCAACCCCATGCTGTGAGAGGATCCATGCTGCGTAATCAATGGCTGGTTCTGGCCGGCTTCATTCTCCTCTGCCTGGCGGTCGGCGGTCTTGGTGGCTGGGTCACCGCCCAATCGGTCGTCGACTGGTATCCCACTCTCATCAAGCCCTCATGGAATCCACCAAACTGGATTTTCGGCCCGGTCTGGACCACGCTCTACGTGCTGATGGCCATCGCCGCCTGGCTGGTCTGGCGCGGCGGCGGCAGGACCGGCGGCGCCATGGTCCTGTTCTTCTCGCAACTGGCGCTGAACTTTGCCTGGTCCTTCCTGTTCTTCGGCGCCCGGTCCCCCTGGCTCGGCCTGGTCGACATCGCCATGCTCTGGGTGGCGCTCCTGCTGACCGCCATCGCCTTCTTCCAGCGGTCGCGGCTGGCCGGCACTCTCATGTTGCCCTATCTGGCCTGGGTGAGTTTCGCCGCGGTTCTGAATTTCGCCATCTGGCGCCTGAACTGACCGGGTTCCGCCGCGGCGCCCGATGCGCTATGATGCGCGTCGGGAAAAGAAGCGATGGCCACGGTTTTCTTTACGGCCAATTTGCGCCGCCATGTGGACTGCCCGTCCATGGCGGCGGAGGGGTTGACTGTGCGCGAGGTCCTCGACCAGGTCTTCGCGGCGCAGGACCGGCTTGGCACCTATGTGCTCGACGACCAGGGGGCCTTGCGCAAGCACATGACCATCCTGGTGGACGGCCAGCGCATCCGCGACATCGACAGGCTCTCCGATCCCGTGAAGCCTTCAAGTGAAATCTGGGTGATGCAGGCGCTGTCCGGCGGCTGAGAAAGGTGTTTCCATGAGCGACCGACTGTTGGTATCGACCCGCAAGGGCCTGTTCGAAATCGCGCGCGGGGCCAGTGGCTGGGCGGTGTGCGATGCCGCCTTTCTTGGTGACAATGTCACGCTTGCCCTGCACGATCGCCGTGACGGCGCCGACTATGCCGCTTTGAATCACGGTCACTTCGGCGTCAAGCTGCACCGCAGGGACAGGGGTGGCGCCTGGACCGAGATCACCACCCCCGCCTACCCGCCCAAGCCCGAGGGACTGGAAGACCTCGACGGCTGGGGCAAGCCGGTGAAATGGACCACCCAGATGATCTGGTCGCTCGAGGCCGGCGGGGCGGACGAGCCCGGCGTGCTCTGGGCCGGTACCATGCCGGGCGGATTGTTCCGTTCAGCCGATCGCGGCCAAAGCTGGAAACTGATGGAAACCTTGTGGCGCGATCCCAACCGCAACAAATGGCTGGGCGGCGGCGCCGACATTCCAGGCATTCATTCGATCTGTGTCGATCCGCGCGATTCCCGCACGGTGCGGATTGCCATTTCCTGCGGCGGCGTGTGGACGACGCGCGACGGCGGCACATCCTGGGAGCAGAACGCCCATGGCATGCAGTTCGACGATGGCCCTGATGGGCCTTCCACCGATCCTCATACGCAGGACGTGCACATGATGGTGCAGTCGCCGTCCGATCCCTCCCGCTTCTGGGTGCAGCACCATTGCGGCATCTGGCGGTCCACGGACAACGCGCTGAGCTGGCAGCGGTGCCACGCCAAGCCGTCGAGCTTCGGTTTCGGCGTGGTGGTGCACCCGAAGGACCCGGACACGGCTTGGTTCGTCCCTGGCATCAAGGACGAGAAGCGCTACCCCGTCGACGGCAAGCTGGTGGTGACGCGCACCCGCGACGGCGGCAAGACCTTCGACGTGCTGTCGAAGGGCCTGCCGCAAGCCCACGCCTATGACATCGTGTTCCGCCACGCCCTCGCCGGAGACAACATCGGCGACCGCCTGGCCTTCGGCTCCACCACCGGAAACTTGTGGGTGAGCGAGAACCAGGGTGACTCGTGGTCGGCGGTGAGCACCACCCTCCCGCCGATCCATGCGGTGCGGTTTGGATAGGGTGACCTGGAGCTTCTCAGTCTTCGATTTTCCTTACTGAGATGTGCCATGTATCGGTGCGATCCTGTGCGCTGTGACCCGCAGCCACCCTTGCGGTCCGTATCTGATCGACTTGCGTTGTCCACCCCGTGGTCTTGCTGACCGAAAACACGGTCACGTCCTTCCGTTGCACAGACATTTCGCCGGTGATCTTGCGGAGCTTTTCGATTGGGACATTCTGCCGTGCCGACATGTCCTCGATGGCCTTTGCGACGCTCCTGGTTACGCTCTCTGGAACAAAGGTGCTGATCATCTCGAATTGCACCTGCCGGTCATCATTCGTCTTCAGACCAATAGTCGTCTCCAGTTCGATGGGCACGCCCCCAAGTGGATTGGGCGTTGTTTCTTTCCCCGATTGAGATTCACCGCCGGGCAATTCGATCGATTGTCCCATGCCGATCAAGGCAGCCTCCTGAAGGAAGGTCCGGGCAGCCGTCTCCTCGTCAAGCGCGAACAGCGTCGTTTCGAGATGCTCGCGAGCTTCTTTGTTCTTTGGATCAACGCCGATCATCTTGAGCGTCGCATCCTTTATCTGATCATAGTTATGGAATTTTCTTGGGTTTCCGAGTGTATCAGTGTTGAATGTTATTTTCTTTGTTTGCAGGGCAGGCAACAATGCAGACAGATCACCTTCGAAATTTGGCTGTTTACCAGCGATCTGCGTGGTTTTGAATTCGTCTTGCTTCCATTCTACCGTCATTTCATCTTCGGATACTCGTGTTATGAGTCCATTATATTTTAACAATACTTTAATATGATTCGTCACATCTCCGTTCTTCACATCCTCGCGTTCCTTTTCGATGCGAACGGAGAATCTGTCTCCAGCATGTGCAACGAACGGGATTGATATCGTTTCGCCTGCTTTCGCTGAACTTGACGGTGGCAATAGACTGAAGACAAGTGCGAAGAGGGAGAGCCAGATCTTGGTCATAGCGCTGCTCTGTTCTCGTGACCTGCTGGAGCTTCGTGCCGTTCTGGTAAAAACTCAATGAAAATCCCGGCTTTTCGGCAAGACCCGCACATCGCGCGGATGCCGGGCGGCGGGGCTACGGACCGAGCCGCCGGGACCGCCCTTCACCACCTCGTCAGCTCGCGCCAACGCGTTCTTCATCAGCGTGCCATCCTCGGTGAGAAGCGACAGCCAGCCGGTCCTGTCCGCGATCCGGTTGGCGACGACATGGATGATGTCGCCCGTCCTCTGCACCCGGCCGCGTACCAGCATCAACCGCGCCCCCATCACGATGGCCCGATGAGTTTCCAGCACCTGCGGCCAGACTACCACATTACACACGCCGAACTCGTCCTCCAGCGTGAGGAAGACGACACCCTTGGCCGAGCCGGGGCGCTGCCGGACCAGCACCACGCCCGCCACCGCCACGGAAGCGCCGTTCCGCGCCACCGCCAGCTTCCCGTTGTCGATGACCCGTTCGGCAATGCACCGGGACCGGAGGAATGACATGGGATGCGCCTTGAGCGACAGTCTGATCGTTTGGTAGTCGCTCACCACATGCTCGGAGAGCGGCATCTCCGGCAGCGCCACATTCGCCTCGGCACCTGAATCCCGCGCATCGGCAAAGGCGAACAGCGGCA
>JAGRLX010000385.1 GCA_020441605.1 Alphaproteobacteria bacterium | reverse complement strand
GCCGCTTCGACCCACTTCCAGCCATCGATACGGAATGCCTCCGCGTCGACCTTCAGCTTGTCGAAGACCAACTGCTCGAGGAGCGCTGCATCCTGGAACCAACCGCCGGCATCCGGCTCGATAAGGTCGCGCAGGATAATCCCGCCGGCAGCCTCATAGGCCTCGGCTCCGACATAGACCGCGCGGCGATCATCGGCACGAACCGTGGTCTCCGTCAGCAGGCGCCGGATGTAGTAGGGTTCCTGCATATGCGAATTGGAGACACGGTCCCATACCTGCTCCTGGCGCGAATGCTCGTTGGAGATGGCGAAGGCATGGAGCTGTTCGAGCTTGATCTCGTCCTGCTCATAAAGGTCGAGCAGCTTCGGAGAAACGGCGGCCAGCTTCAGACGATGCTGTACGGTGTTCGCCGACACCAGGTATCGGGCCGCGATCTCCTCGATACCGAGGCCCTGGTCGCTGAGCGTCTTGAAGGCTCGGAACTGATCGAGCGGGTGCAGGTTCTCCCGGTGCGTGTTTTCGGCCAGCGAATCGTCCTCCATGCTCGTCGTGTCAGTGCGCTTGACGACACAGGGAGTCGGCTGGTTCTTCGCCATACGCTTCTGCTTCACCAGAAGTTCGAGTGCGCTGTAGCGCCGGCCACCGGCGGGCGCTTCATAGCGTCCTGTTTCCTTGCCATCGCTGTCGCGGCTTGGGCGGACGTTCAGGCTTTGCAGCAGCCCGCGAAGTGCGATGTCCTCGGCAAGATCTTCGATCGATACACCGTTCTTGATCCGGCGAACGTTCTTTTGGGATAGGTCGATCAGATGAAACGGAATATTTTCTGACTGATCGAGGACGATTTTCTGATTGGCCTTTGCCATTGTCAGGGTCTCCATGACGAGCGGTGCGGGGCCTCTCCCCGAACCTCCAAGCCCGTCAGAAACCCTCCCATCCCCCCTCTGCCTCTCTGACTAGGCGCCGGAGCTTCCCGCTGGCGCGGCTGCGTGGTGGACTATGGGGTGCGTGGACGCTGTTCACGTTCGAGACGTTGCTTGCGCTTGAAGGCGGAGCGCTTTCGCGACGTCTCTCGATAGGGCTCGGGTTTTGGCCAGGGGCGGAAACGCATCATGCCCCCTCCCCGTGCCTAGACTGCAGCGCGCTGGAAAGGATGCGGACCGCGGCAGTGATGCTACCGGTTTCCCGGGCGGCTTTGGCATAGGCCGAGATTGGGAATGCGCCGGTGAAAAAGATGTCGCGTTCGATATGCATGCCGTACGGCAGACGTAGCGACGAAAGCTCTTCGAGGCTGAACGAGCCGAGCTCTGGCACATCATTGAGCTGCGCCAAGCCGAACAGCGTATCGCCATCCGCATCGAGTTCGGTGGCAAGCCATGTGCCGATGCCGATGGGATTGAAAAACTTGACCACGGGCGCATGATCACGATCGCGTTGGCGGCCATTGGCGAGGAGCTGCCCGCGCTGGTTCGGTGTTAGCAACGGCATGGGGTTCGCGGCGGTTTCGTGCATTGGTCGTGTGCTCCACAACGGGCGGCCGAAAGCCCGTCTTTCGACCTAGCGGCCCGTCATGAAGAAAGGCGACGTCCCCGTGCTGTTGAGGACGGCGCCTTTGGCGGCAATCATGAAGGTGACGACATGCAGCGAACGCACGGGGCACATAGCCGGAACGAAGAGATCACGTGGCGAAGTCGAGAAGCTTCTTCGCCTTGCCTTCCATCTCCAACCGCACGTCCTGGTGTTCCTTGTCGCGGGCGACCCGGGTGATCCCCTGCACGAAATCGAAGATTGACGCTGGCGGATGGCCTTCCTCGGTCAGCACCGTGTCGATGATTTTCGTGGTTTCGGCCTTCGAGAAGCCGCGCTTGCGCAGGAAGCCGGTGCGGTCGTCGTCGTCGCGGGCGACGATCCGTTCCCGTGCAGCTTTGATGCCGGTGATGAAGGGCATGGGCGAGGACTCGGCGAACTGGATCAGGGCCGGTTCAGCTTCAAGGGCGAAGCGCGACGCCGCATATTTGGAGTGGCGAATGGTGATTTCCTGGAAGTCTTCGACGCCCCACAAATTGCGATTCTGACACACTGCGCGCAGATAGAAGCTGGCAATTCCGAGCGTTCGGGCCCCGACCTCCGAGTTCCAGCAATAGAACCCGCGGAAATAGAGATCCGGATCTCCGTTCGGCAGCCGTCCAGCTTCAATCGGATTGAGGTCGTCAACCAGAAAGAGAAAGACATCGCGGTCGGAGGCATAGAGGGTGGTCGTGTTCTTCGAAACATCGACATTCGGGTTGTAGATGCCTGTCGACCAGTCGAGCACACCAGGCACTTTCCAGCGCGTGTCGCCGGTGCCGTTGCCGGCGATCTTCTGCACCGCCTCGACGAGCTCATGGTCGAAAATCCTGCCGTAATCCGGACCAGTCACCGCGCGAAGCTCGAGGCGGCCGTTCTCAATTTCCAGCGTCTTGACCTGTTCAGCGCGATGCGTGGAAAGGCCATATTGCAGATTGATGCCGGCAAGCGGCGCAGGCAACTGACGCAGATAGGCAGCGGGCGCGCCGACCAGACTGGCGAGCTGGCCGAAACTCCAATGGGTCGGTGCGACCGGCTCCTGAGCGCCGGGCACCATCAGTGTGAGCTTTTCGGGATTGTCGCGAGAAGCCTCGACGCGGATGGCTTCGCTTTCGACGATGCGGGTTTTACTGCGTTCTGACCGCCGCTTCACGGTGTTGTGCAGATCGGTGAGGGACAGGTAACGCTCGTCCGCCGGCCGATTGAACCATTCTGACGACACGCGGCCGATGCGCTGGCCGCGGCTGATATCGACTTTGTAGCCATTGCGCGCCATCGGGCTCGGGGCCTGAATTTCCATCTGGGTCATGGGATTGCTCCGCGGCGGACGCCGGGAGCCTCTCTCCCAGTCTATCACCCGCCGCAAGATTCCGGCCTCCCCTCTGCCTCTGGCGACGCCTGCCGGCAAAGCAACTAGGCTGCGGCAGCGCACCGGCATCAGGGGAGCGCCCGAAGGGGAAGGCCGGCCGCAGGCCGGGCTTCAGCGAAGCCCGCAGTCCAGTCTCGACGGGAGACGCCATCGGCCCGTCGGCACCTGTCCCCGTGCCGGTTGGCCGATACAGCTTATTGGCAGCACCATCGATCAGAAGGGGCCTGCTCGATGGGTACATGATCGATTCAGCACAAGCTGAGTACAGCCAAGCACATTTCTATCAAACTGTTGGGCGCGCTGAATTGATCTGGTGTTAGGTTCATCGCCAGTAATCCGGTCTGTTCGCCTTTGGGTTGCGCCCGCGCGAAAACCATGAACCAATAGGGATGGGATACGGTCGTGTCCGGAGCGATGGAGGCGATGCGACGTTTCAGGTTGGCTGACCGGATTATCGAGGAAACGGATGAGGCTCTGCAGGACGTCCTTGCGGATGCCTATCGCAATCGTGTCCGGCCTTTGTGCCTGTGCAAGGAACCTGGTCTTGCGATGTATATCGCCCAGGTCGGCGGTCAGTACATCATCAAGCGGATGCCACTGTCGGGCGATGCGCATGATGCGAACTGCCCCTCCTACGATCCTCCAGATGAATTGTCGGGCCTCGGTGTGCTCATGGGTAGCGCTATTCAGGTTGATCCCGAGAGCGGGTTGTCGGCGCTCAAGGTCGATTTCAGTCTGACCCGGATAGGCGCGCGTGCAGCTCCTGCGATCGGTGCCGGTAGAGCAGACAGTGTAACTGGTGGCACGAAGAAGTTATCGCTGCGCAGCCTGCTGCATTATCTTTGGCACCAAGCTGAGCTGACATCCTGGACCTCGCGCTGGGCTGGCAAGCGTCATTGGTGGAACAGCCGCTGGCATCTTCTGGAAGCTGCCGAGCAGATGAGGATCAAGGGCGGTACGCTCAAGGATGTGCTGTTCGTGCCCGAATCGTTTCGTGCGACAGACAAGGCGGCGATCGAACAGCGGCGGGCGGCGGCTATGACGCCTGTCCTGCCTCCGCGGAGTGGGCCGCGAAAGTTGATGATCCTTGTCGGCGAGGTTAAGGATCTCGTGCCGGCACGCAACGGTTATCGCCTGATCGTCAAGCACATGCCTAACTTTCCGTTCATGCTGGATGAGACGCTGCATCGTCGGCTTTGTGCGCGTTTCGAGATTGAATTCGCTCTGTGGAATGCCGAAGAGCAGTCTCATCTGATGGTGGTCGCCACTTTCGGCCTGTCGCGAGCCGGCCTTGCTGTGATTGAGGAGATTGGCCTGATGATGGTGTCAGAAAATTGGATTCCTTATGACTCCGTCTACGAAAAAACACTAGTCGACGCGCTTGCGAAGGTCAGGTCACGCAGCGTGAAGGGGCTGCGTTACAATCTGGCTGCAGAGACGCCAAGCGCGGCAGCTATCCTGCAGACGGGAAGTCAACCGGTGGGCCTGTACATCGTTCCGCAAACGGTAGACGACGACTATGAGGACGCGTTGGGATATCTCATCGCATCGCGACCGGATATAGGCGCCTGGGTTTGGCGGGTCGCCGATGGCGCGATGCCCGCGCTTCCGGCCTGATCGACAGGCGTATTTCCTCGATAGTGTCAGAGAAAAACTGAGAGCGGCTGCATAATTTCTATTTCGGCATCAATGACGAAGCGGCGCTGGAGCGCGCCCATGTCGGCGAGGTTGTGTGCGGCAAGAGCATGCCGTTTTTCCGACAGCATCTGGCCCGAGATCATTGAACGGCTGGAGCGCGGCGGCAAGCAGGTGGAGCTTGGCCGTGTTGGCGACGCGATCAATGCGCGACTCGTGGCCGCCGGTCACAATCTGTGCATCGTCCTCACCACGCCGGCGCTTTTACGTCCGCTCAAGCCGAACGCCATGGCCCGCCTGTTCAAGACGGCTCTCGGCGTGGACGCCGTGATCGCCCTCTCGATCGCCTCGACCTACGAAGATGCTTCCCGCTTCTACCGATCCTCCAGGGCCGGCGCCTATCTCGGCCTCACGCCTAGACGCTACGGGTCCGGCGAGATCAGCCGAAGTGGCTGCACCTCCAAGCGCGGCGATAAGCTGGCGCGAACCCCTCTCTATGAGGCGGCGAATGTCATCCTGACAGGGCAAACCAGCGTATCTTCCCTGAACGACTGAGGACTGAGGATCGCGAATGGTGTCGGCTTTAAGAAGGCAAAGATAGCCGCGGCGGGCAAGCTCGCCTTTATTCTCTACGCCATGTAGAAGACGAGCGAGCCATTCCGCCACACCACCGCCGCTGCAGCCTGAACAGGGACGTTGCCGCCCAATCCAACCCCCGTTCCACAGATGCGTCGTGCCCGGACACCGCACGGATGAGGTCGTTCCCAGGCATGCGGTCAAATGGAACTGCGAACACCACCTCGACCCACCCACGCAAACATGTGGAAATCCTGCGACCAATCGCAGAGGGAACCCTGAGCTCGGCAACCGCTGAATTGCCATTTACAAAGCAGCCCATTGACATCGGAGATTAGAGAACGTCCTGGGACGTCACCCTCCTGCTGACTCATTGCATGTTGACATGAGAATGATCCGTACGGTTCGGAGTGACGTATAAATTCACTAGCGACTTACCATTTCAAGCCTGCAACTTAACTGCTGGCCCGAGGAAAGGAAAGTGATGGACCAACGAACAAAAGTACTTCCGCAGTCGCCATGGGGGCGGTCCGCCATAGCCATTATCCCAGTGGTGGCAGCGTTGCTTGTTGGGCAATGGGCAACTTTCTCGAACCTCGTTCCATGGTATTCGGGGCTGGTTAAGCCGTCTTTCAATCCGCCCAACTGGATTTTCGCGCCAGTCTGGACAACTCTGTACGTCCTGATGGCCTATGCAGTCTGGCGCATCATGAAAGCGCCCGGATCGCGCTCAGACCGCCAGACAGCGCTGACGCTTTTCTTTCTTCAGCTTGCTCTCAATGCTCTGTGGTCGTGGCTGTTTTTCGGCCTGAACAATCCGCTGGCTGGTTTGCTGGATATCGTGCCGCAATTCCTGCTCATCGTGGCGACTATCGTGACCTTTCGCAGGCTGGATGCGGTGGCGGCACTGTGCCTGGTACCGCTTGCGGCATGGGTAGCGTTCGCCTCGGTGCTCAATTCTGCTATCTGGCGGTTGAACGGTTAGACGGCCGCAGTGTCGAAAATGGCAATCAACCTGAAGTCAGACGACGCCGAGAGCCCTGTCATTGTCTGGTTCCGCGACGATCTGCGGCTTTCCGACAATCCGGCACTCCAGGCTGCTGCCAAGCTCGGGCGACCAATTATCTGCGTCTTTGTACATGACGAGGAGACTGAAGGATTGCGCCTGCTGGGCGGCGCGGCGCGCTGGTGGCTTCACGGATCTTTGCAGGCGCTGTCGGACGTTCTCGATGCTCGTGGTGGCGAGCTTCTGATCTTTAGGGCGGCTGCATCAAAAGTCATCCCTCGCCTGGCAACAAATTGCCGAGCCGGTGCCGTCCTATGGAACCGGCGATATGGGGCTGCAGAACGACGCATCGACGAGGCAATTAAAACAGAGTTGAGGGCGCAGCATGTCGAAGCAAAAAGCTTCAACGGCCACCTGCTTTACGAGCCTTGGTCGATCAAGAGCAAGTCCGGTGGCCCATTCCGTGTCTTTTCTGCCTTCTGGCGAGCAGCCCATACATTCGGCGAACCCGATCGGCCGCTTGCTACGCCGTCGCGACTGACATTCTTCAAGAACAAGGGAGAGTTCAAGCCATCGCCTGCCAAGCTCGTCGAACTGATGCTGGAGCCGTCTTCTCCCGACTGGGCAAGCGGGCTGCGCGCAACCTGGCAACGCGGCGAAGCCGGTGCGCAAGTGAAACTGGAGCAGTTCCTTGACAATGAACTAGGTGATTATGCCGACTGCAGGGATTATCCAGGCAGGACCTCGACATCGCGACTTTCCCCCTATCTGCGCTTCGGGGATATTTCTGCCCGGCAGGTTTGGCATGCTGCAAACGCGGCGCACGCCGGGTCTTCAAATCGAAATCTCGAGAAATTCCAATCGGAACTTGGCTGGCGCGAATTCTCGTATCATCTTCTCTACAACAACCCGGACGTCGCATCCCGAAACCTGCAGCCCAGATTCGACACCATGCAATGGCGGCAGGATTCCGCCGCGCTCGAGGCTTGGCAGCAAGGCAACACCGGCTATCCCATCGTCGATGCCGGAATGCGGGAACTCTGGAGCACCGGATGGATGCACAACCGCGTGCGTATGGTCGTTGCGTCCTTCCTGGCAAAACATCTTCACATTGACTGGCGTCAAGGCGAATCCTGGTTCTGGGACACGCTGGTCG
>JAGRLX010000384.1 GCA_020441605.1 Alphaproteobacteria bacterium | reverse complement strand
GAAGCTGATCTCGAGCGCCAGGAGGATGATGACGCCGAACCAGATCAGATCGAAGCCGAGCGTATGGGCCAGCGGGAAGAAGATCGGCACCGTCAGCAGCATCATCGAGAGCTGGTCCATGAACATGCCGAGCACCAGCAGGATGGCGAACATGATCAGCAGCATCCCCGTGGGCGGGACATCGAATTCAGTGGCCCATCTGATCAGCCCGGCGCTGGCCCCGGAAAAGGCGAGCAGAGCCGAGAAGGTGGCCGAACCGAAGATGATCAGCAGCGCCATCGTCGTCACCCGGAGCGCACCCGTGACCGAGCGCACAAAGCTGTCCCACGATAGCTTGCGGTAGATCAGCGCCAGCACCACCACGCCGAGACAGCCGAAGGCGGCCGATTCCGAGGGCGTGGCCCAGCCGTTCATGATCAGCAGGATCACCCCCACCACGATTCCCATCATCGGCAAGACGTCCCCGAGCAGGAGACGCAGTTTCTCGCTCCAGCTGTGGCGCTCAACCTCGTAGGCAGGGGCCGCGTCGGGGTCGATCAGGCACATGAGCAGGATCAGGATGGCATAGAAACTCGCCAGCATCAGGCCGGGTATCACACCGGCGATCAGCAGCCGGCCTACATCAAGGTTCGCCAGTGTCGCCAGCAGCACCGCCAGCGCCGAGGGCGGGATCAGCATGGCAAGCCCGCCGGTGCCCAGGATCGGGCCAATGGCCATGTGCTTCTTGTAGCCGCGGCGCTGCATTTCCGGCACCATCAGCGAGCCGAGCAGCGCGGTCGAGCCCATCGAGGAGCCCGAGAGCGTCGCAAAGGCTGTCCCGCCCGCCACGGTCACGAAGGACAGCCGGCCAGGGATGCGGCCCATCAGCTTGTCCACCGCGCCGAACATGCGGTTGGCGAGGCCAGTGTGGAAGAAGATCTCTCCCATCAGCAGGAACATCGGCACCGGCATCAGGTTAAAGGTGGTCACCGTCGGAATCGCGTTGTTGAAGAGCTGACCGATGCCGCGGCTCATCTGGCGCATGAGGTCGCCGCTGCCGCCCATGAAATAGGTCGCGCCCACCATGTTGGCCGCTAGGAAGGCCAGCGCCACGGGGATACCGAGGAACATGAAGAACAGGATCATTCCCAGAAGGAAGATCAGCGCGTAATACCATTCCATCAGGTCAGGCTCCGGATGTCATTCATGCACCCCGGCCTCGCCAGTGTGCATCGGCTCGGGGCCGAAGACGAAGCGCAGGAAGTTCAGCGCCATCAGGCCGAAGCAGAGCGGCATCGAGCCGAGCAGCAGCCATTTCGGCATGTCGATCGAGCGCATGTCCGCGTCGTGCCGGACGAAGGCCTTGATCGTCGCCTGCCCGGAATACCATAGCAGGAGAAGGCAGATGACCACACAGACCACGCCGATGAAGCGCGAGAAGGGTCGCGCGAAGGCGGACGGCAGAGCGGCAGTGAACATCTCGATGAAGACATGCCCCTTGAGCCGCACCAGCCAGGGCGAGGCAGCCATCGCGATGTAGAGCAGCCCGTATTCCGAGAAGGTGAAGATATGCGACGAGCCGGAAAAGCCGAGGCTGCGCGCTGTAGCCTGGAAGACAATTCCCAGCATGATCGCCACCAGATAGCTGCCGGCGAAGATCGCCAGCAGGTTGCAGACCCAGTCGAGAAGGCGCATGTGCTGTCTCCGCTTGCCAGCCCGGCGCGGAATGCGCGCCGGGCTGGCGGGTGCGTCACTTGTGGTAGGTGGCGCGGAGCTTGTCGTAGCTGTCGGTGTCACCCATGTCGGCAAGGCGCGACTTCATCCGGGCCCAGGCGGCATCGTCGGCGAGGTCGAGATACTTCTTGGCCCCCTCGGGCGACATCGCCACGAAGGTCATGCCGCGTTTCTGCAGCTCGGCCTCGTCGGCGACCTTGTCGGCCTGGCGGGCATCAAAGGACTTCTGTTCGTATTCGATCACCACCTCTTGGATCAGCTTCTGGCTTTCGGGGCTCAGGTCATTCCAGGTGTCGAGGTTCATGATCACGCCGATGTCGGTGTTGTAGAACTCGGGATCAACCCGGTATTTCACGAACTTGTCCCACTTCAGGTCCATCAGCCCGATCGAGGTCCAGGCGGTGGCATCGGCAACGCCCTTCTCGAGCGCCGAATAGACTTCGGTCGAGGGCATCGAGGCGGTAGTGGCGTTCAGTGCCTCGAAGAAGGCGTGGTAGATCGGGTTGTCGCGCAGCTTGACGCCGGTGAGATCCAGCACGCCGTCGGGGCCGAAGGTGGGTTCCTTGGTCATGTAGATGTGGAAGCGGATGCCGCCGTCGATCCAGCCCAAGTATTTGGTGTTGAAGCGCTTCTGGTGCGCGGCGTCCATCACCGCGATGCCTCCGTCGGCGCGGGCCTCCATCGGGGTCACGGTGGCGGCGACCATCGCGTCGATCTCGGGCACCGAGGCGCCGTAGAAGCTGCCGGGGCCGTGGAACATGTCGACCACGCCGTCGCGCACGGCGCCGGGCTGTTCGAACATGCCGATCGCCTCGGGGCCACCCTTGACCTCGATATGGACGATGCCCTTGCCACGTTCGTTGATCTCGTCGACCATCGCGAGGAAGGTCTTGGTATAGACGAGGAAGTTCGGGAAGGCGTGCACCGCAGTCACGGTGTCCTCGGCCAGGGCCGCGGTCGCGGTCATCGTCGCCCCGGTCAGGGCCGCAGCCACCGCCAGGGTCGCCCTGTCAAACAGTTTCATCGGTCATCTCCCATGTTGCCGGTTTTTGTCTTGTCGTCTGCGGAAATTCATGCATTTTCATGTAACCAATGCAAGGGGTATCGCGCGCGCCGAAGCGGGTTCGGTGGTCCCTGACCACAGCAAGCCAGCTTGCCGGATCAAAATCCAGCATTTGATGCGGCCGGGCGCCAGAAGGAGACGAGCCGCATCATGGAAATAGCAGTTCTGGGCGGTGGGAACGGATCGGTTGCGGCGGCGGCGGATCTGACGCTGAACGGGCATTCGGTGCGCCTGTGGCGGCGCAACGCGGACGGGGTCTCGGCCCTGAACGCGCGGGGCAACCGGTTGACAGTGAATGATTTTTCCGGCACGCGCGAGGCCGTTATCGGACTTGTCACCACAGATATGGGAGTGGCGCTGGCGGGGGCGGAACTGATCGTCTGCCCGACCCCGGCGACGGCACAAGCGGATATCGCCCGCGTGATGGCGCGGCACCTGGCGGATGGGCAAGTGATTCTGCTGCCACCCGGCAGTTTCGGAAGCTGGATGATGGCGCGGATTGCCCGGGATGCCGGAAGCAGGGCGCAGGTGGCCTTCGCCGAATCCGGCACCCTGCCCTATCTCACCCGCATGCATGGACCCGACACCGTAGCGATCACCACACGCGCCACGCGACTGCCGACCGGTGTGTTCCCGCAAAGCGAGGGCGCGCGGGCGCTGGCGGTGATCCGCGCCGCCTATCCCGCCGTCGAGGATTGCGGCGATGCGCTGTCCGGCGCGCTGATGAACGCCGGGCCGATCATCCATCCGCCGCTGATTGTGATGAACGCGGGGCCGATCGAACATTTCGACCATTGGGACATCCACAACGAGGGCACTCAGCCGTCAGTCCGCCGCGTCACGACGCGGCTGGATGCCGAACGCATAGCGGTGCGCGAGGCGCTTGGCTATGGCGCGCCGCATTTCCCGCTGGCCGATCACTACGATCCGGCGGGCGAGGAATGGATGTATGGCAATGCCGCCCACGAAAAGCTCACCGACTC
>JAGRLX010000383.1 GCA_020441605.1 Alphaproteobacteria bacterium | reverse complement strand
GCCGATCAGCCTGAAACGCCTCGATGCGCGGCCGATCGCCACGCTGTCGATCGAGGCCCAGGAGCGGCACGAGCGGCGGGAACGGGTTTACCGGGACGACTGACCGGCGCCGAGCCGTCGCGTGGGGCCGGGGTGAAGACGACGATTTGCTGCGGCAGTCTCATTCCTGCAGGATGGCCAAGGCTTCATCCAGAAGCGCCTGCGATCCAGCCGTGACGACGTTGCCACCCCTGGCCGGGTCGCCGCCGGTCCATTCCGCGGCAACGCCGCCAGCCCCGGTGACGATCGGGATGAGCGGCGCGATATCGTAGGCCTGCAGATTGGCGTCCATGGCGATATCCAGGTGGCCTGAGGCCATGACGCAAAAGAAATAGGCGTCTCCGCCATATCGGGTGAGCTGGGCCGACGCCCTCATGCGCTGAAAAGCCCTCTGATCACGGTCGCTGCGATAGAGTTCGGGTGCGGTCGTGCCGATGGAGGCCTTTGCCAGCGGAATTCCCGTGCGTGTGCGGATCGGATGGGTGGTGCCGCGGTAGTCGTGCCAGGCCCCGGCGGGATTGCCGTAGAACATGTCGCCCACCACTGGCTGGTTCATCAGCCCGATCACCGGCCTGTCCTCGAAATTGAGGCCGATGAGGGTTGCCCATGTCGGCATGCCGCAGACGAACGAGCGGGTGCCATCGACCGGATCGAGGATCCAGGTGAAGCCCGACCGGCCCTCTTTGACGCCATATTCCTCGCCATGAATCCCGTGCTCCGGGTAACGCTGCTCAATCATCTGCCGGATGATCCGTTCTCCGGCACGGTCGCCTTCGGTCACCGGGTCCCAGACCGGGCCATCCTTGACGTCGATATCGGCATTGCGCCGGAAATAGGCCATGATTTCACCGGCTGACGCGCGCGCAAGCGCAACGGCGAAATTCGTCAGTTCAGTCCAATCGGTTGATATCATGGATGGTTATCCTTGCCTGTAGCGGAGATGGATCCTAGATAAAGCAAACATGCAGCCTAGGGAATTGTGCATTGCAGCATGACTTTGCCTCGATATGCGTTTTTAGCATATCACTATGAGGAGTGGGTGCTCTCAAAATTTATCTCTTAAATTCAATTATTTCTGTTGTTGTTTGCAAGCCGGACGGTGCAAAATTTTACTGACTGGGCAAAAATCAGCAGTTTGCACTTGAAATAAGCATGTTGCGGTGCCAAATAGATTTTGTGAGACAGAGATGTCTCGCAGCCCTTCCTGGGCGTTTCCTCCCTAGACTTGGGCCGATCACCTTGGTGCATCGGCCCTTTTTTATTCCGCGGCCAGTTGGTGCGGCGACAGGAGTTGGGGAACCTCGCGCAGCAGGCGTCCGGTGACAGCCGTAAGGGCCGCGCGCAACGCTTCAAAATCACGGGACTTTTCCAGGCTCACCTCGTTCATGTAGAGCCCCCGGTTGATCTCGATCTGCAAGGCATGACGGCCACGAAGCGGGGCGCCGTGGTTCTGGGTGATGAAGCCCCCGGCATAGGGCTTGTTGCGCAGGACGCGAAATCCCTTCGCCTTCAACAGGCTTTCGAGACAGGCGGTGACCGTTTCGTCGCAGGATGACCCATAACGATCGCCGAGCACCACATCCACCGGTCCCGAGGCGACGGGGACCACGTGATGGGTGGCGCTGGACGGCATGGAGTGGCAATCAAGCAGCAAGACATGCCCCACTTTGGCCAGCACCTCGCCAGTCAGGGCCGAGAGTGTCCGATGATAGGGGACATAGACCCTTTCGACCCGCGCCAGCGCCTCTGCCACGGGCATCCGTTCGCGGTAAATCTCTTCGCCTTCGGCCACCACGCGCGGGATGGTTCCCAGGCCTCCGGCGACCCGCGGCGAACTGCTGTTGGCATAACCCGGCAAAGCGCCGATAAACATCCGTGGGTCTAGTTCATAGGGCTCGCGATTGACATCGATATAGCAGCGCGGCGTGTGGGCGCGCAGCAGGGGCGCTCCATGGTCTAGGCAGCCCATGAACAATTCGTCGACGTAACAATCCTCCGATTTTCGCAACGCCATCGGAGACAATCGCACCTGGCGCAGAAAGTCCGCCGCGTAGCGCCGACCGCTGTGCGGAGAATTGAACACCACCGGCGCCGTCCACTGGGCCGGGGCCAGTATCTCGAAGGGCAGGGGGTTGCTGTCTATCGCCATCGTTGTTCTGACTATCCATGACTCGCTGGCGGCTGTCCACCCTTCCAACGACTTTCACCGGCTATTTACCGGCGGCGGGTTAAATCACGCCGGGGACAAAGTCCGGGGTTCACAAACCCCGAGAAAGTTGATTAGATTTATGACCATGGCAAAGATCATCCTGGCCGAAGACGATGAAGACATGCGCCGCTTTCTGGTCAAGGCGCTGGAAAAGGCCGGTCACAACGTGGTTTCCTTCGGCGAGGGCGCGAGCGCGTTTGAGGAAATCAAGCAGACGACCTTCGATCTTCTGCTTACCGATATCGTCATGCCGGAAATGGACGGGATCGAACTCGCTCGGCGCGCCTCGGAGCTCGATCCCTCGCTCAAGATCATGTTCATTACCGGATTTGCCGCTGTTGCCCTTCATCCCGACTCCAAGGCGCCCAAGGATGCGAAGGTTTTGTCAAAGCCGTTCCACCTGCGTGAACTGGTTGCCGAAGTCGAGCGGATGATGGCCGCATAGTGCTTGCAAGCTCGTGGCAAGCCCGCTATACGGGCGCGACTTAAAAGTAGCGGGCGGTTAGCTCAGCGGTAGAGCACTACGTTGACATCGTAGGGGTCACAAGTTCGATCCTTGT
>JAGRLX010000382.1:1394-2235 GCA_020441605.1 Alphaproteobacteria bacterium | reverse complement strand
CTGGACGCGATGAAGGAAGACCACCTGAAGGAAATGCTGCGGCTCTTCGCGCAGGCCGAGGTCGACGTGAAGAAGAAGTGGAAGGATACCGGCGCGGTCGAGATCATCGACTTTCCGGCGGATCTCTTCCTGAAGACGACGCTGGGCAATGCGCGGGTGCAGGAAGTGCGCGCCTCGTGGAAGGGCCGGGCGATGGGTGCGGGCATGCCCGAGGCCGATGCCGATGCCGTGGTCAAGGAACTGACCGAGTAGGGGAAGACCCGAACCCGGACTATGGTGGTGGCGTGGAATGGGTCCGCCCGCTCTGCGCCACCACGCGACTTTGAGGTATCGGCAAGACCATGTCCCTGTTTCTTTTTCTGCGGCGCTGGATCACCTTCGCGGCCAAATGGGCGGCGATCGTCGCGGGCGTCGTGACCTTTCTCATCATGTGGGTCATCGACGTGAACGCGGTCACCCGCAAGGTGCTGAACGCGCCGCTGCCTGCGGGCGTCGAGCTTACGCAGGCGCTGCTGCCGGTGGCGATCATGCTGCCCTTCGCCTGGGCGCTGGCGAGCGACAATCACGTCTCGTCCGAGTTCCTGACCTCGCGCCTGTCGCCGCGCAGCCGGCGCTACCTGCGGGCCTTCTGGATGCTGGTGGGCTTCATGCTTTTCGCGGCGGTGACCTATGGGACATGGCAATATGCGATGCGGTCCTACCGGATGGGCGAACAGGCCTGGGGCGCGACGCTGCGCTTTCCGATCTGGCCGTCGAAGATGGCGGTGTCACTGGGCACCCTGCTGGTGTGTCTGCAATTCGGGGTCGAGGCCGTGGCCCGGCTGATCGGGGTCGACGAAGA
>JAGRLX010000382.1:0-1315 GCA_020441605.1 Alphaproteobacteria bacterium | reverse complement strand
GCGCCGATCATGGTGGCGCTGACCGCGGCGGGGTTCTGCGGGATCATCCTGCTGAAGGGCATCATTCCGGCCACCGCGATCCTGGGCACCATCTTCTTTTCGGTGGTGAACGGCTTTCACTTCTCGGTCATCCCGATGTTCCTGCTGATGGGCTTCTTCGCCATGCGCGCCGGGATTGGATCCGACCTGTTCGACGCGGCGCACAAGTGGTTCGGGCGGTTGCCCGGGGGCCTCGCCGTCGCCTCGACCGGCGCGGCGGCGGCCTTTGGCGCCGCTTCGGGGTCGTCCGTGGGGACGGCGACCCTGTTCACCCGGCTGGCCCTGCCCGAGATGATCGAGCGCGGCTATGACCGTGGTTTCGCGGCGGCCTCGATCGCGATTGCGGGCACACTGGCGGTGCTGATCCCGCCCTCGGCGCTGATGGTGGTTTATGGCATTCTCACAGACAGCGGCATCGGCAAGCTGCTGATCGCGGGCATCCTGCCCGGCGCGGTTTTTGCGCTGCTGCTGGTGCTGACGATCATCCTGATCGCCAAGATCTCGCCGCAGAAGGCACCGGCGGAGAACACGCAGTATTCGTTTTCGGAAAAGCTCTGGTCGCTGCGCATGGTCGGCCCGCTGATCGCGGTGATCGCGATCATGCTGGGCGGGCTTTACGGCGGTGTCTTCACCCCTTCGGAGGCGGGCGGAGTCGGTGCCTTCGTCACTTTCGTGATGGCGGTGATCCGCTGCCGTGGCTTCCGCGGGCTGGAGCTGGGGAAGATCCTGCTCGAGACGGTGACGCTGACGGCGATGATCTTCGCGATCATCGTCGGCGGGCTGCTGTTTGCGCGGTTCCTGGCGCTGTCGGGGGCTTCGGGGGCCATCCGCGACCTGCTGGTCGACGGCGGGCTCAGCCCCTTTGTCGTCGTTGCCATCGTCACGCTGGTTTATCTGGTGCTGGGCACGCTGATGGATGCGCCCTCGCTGCTCGCCATCTCGCTGCCGATTACCTATCCGGTGATGACCGGCCTTGGCTATGACCCGCTGTGGTTCGGCGTCTATGTGGTGATCCTGGCCGAGATCGGAGCGGTGACGCCGCCGGTCGGGATCAACTGTTTCGTGGTCAAGGGCGCGGCGGGCGATCTGGTGACGCTGGAGCAGATATTCTCCGGCCTCTGGCCCTTTCTGCTGGCCGGGCTGGCCATGCTGGTCCTGATGCTGGTCTGGCCCGACATGGCGCTGCTTTTGCCGAGGACGATGTGATGCAGCCCTATTCCGGTATCCGTATTCTCGACCTGTCGCATTGGCTGGGTTCCTATGCGGGACGGCTGTT
>JAGRLX010000047.1 GCA_020441605.1 Alphaproteobacteria bacterium | reverse complement strand
CGGCTGGGTCCAGCCGGGCACCAGCCGCGGAACGTTTCTGCAGATGATCGGTTCACGGAAGATGACGCCGCCGAGAATGTTGCGGATCGTTCCGTTGGGGCTCTTCCACATCTGCTTGAGGTTGAATTCCTTTACCCGTGCCTCGTCCGGGGTGATTGTGGCGCATTTCACACCCACGCCATATTTCTTGATGGCGTTGGCGGCGTCCACGGTGACCTGGTCGTTGGTCTTGTCACGATACTCCACCGAAAGATCGTAATAGTGGAGGTCGATGTCGAGATAGGGATGGATGAGTTTCTGCTTGATCTGTTCCCAGATGATGCGGGTCATCTCGTCACCATCCAGTTCGACGACGGGGTTCTTGACTCTGATCTTCGCCATATCATGCGCCTCTTGCTGCAATGCGAAAAGATGAGGAGCCTATAGCAGGGGCCCTGTGCAGGAGCAATTCAACCTGGAGAAGGCGCTTCGGTCCGGCCAGCTTCGCGCAAGAACCAATTGACGGTCGCGCGGTGACTTGCGGCTTGGGCGTCGTCGGTCCGATAGGCCAGGAAATGACCGTGGGGGCTCGGTAGCTCGAGGTGCGAGAGGCGGACGAGTTCACCCCGTGCCAGGGCAGCGTCGACAAGCGGTCTTGATCCGAGAAGTACGCCAGCTCCGGCCTTGGCTGCTTCCATCGCAATGACAAAGGTGTCGAAGCTGAAGATCCCGCGGGTTGGCGCGGTTTCTCCTGTCATCAAGAACCACTCACGCCAGACCTCGCGGCCGCCGCGGACGGTGAGCAGGGGCAGTTGGTGCCAGTCCGGGCGACACAGGGCAGGCGCGCAAACCGGGGTCAGACGTTCGGTCGTCAGGCGATGGGTATGCATCCCGGGCCAGGCGCCGATCCCGAAGCGGATTTCGAGGCTTGCCGACGAGGCTACGTAATCAGTCGGAGTCGTCATGGTCGATATCGACAAGGCTACGCCGGGGACCATCCGGTGAAAGGATGCGAGCCGGGGTGCCAGCCAGAGGGCCGCAAAGGATGCAGGCGCGATGAGGCGAACCTCGGTCTGGCGTGCGCTGCCGAACAGGTCCTCGGTCGTGTGGGCAAGGCTTGCGAAAGCTGCCTGCACATGGGGGAGATAGGCCGCGCCTTCGGGCGAGAGCTCCACGCCGCGCCGTCCCCGCCGAAAGAGATCGACACCGAGGGACTCTTCCAGTGCTCGGATCTGGAGACTCACGGCGGCCTGGGTGAGGCCCAGCTCGGCGGCGGCCTGTGTGAAGTTCTGTCGTCGGGCCGCGGCCTCGAAGCTGCGGAGCCAAGGAAGATGAGGTAGCTTCTCAGTCATAAAAAAATTGATGCCTAAGTACCAAAAACGGTAATTTGCATCATGTCTGAAGCAGAGGCAAACAGCCTTGTGACAGGTGGATAAAAGGGATGCCGCCATGGAGATCTCCGACCCGCACCTCATGGACGGTGGCAGAGCTGTTGCATTGTCGATCAATGGCAGGCCCCATCGCTTTCATGCCCTGTGGTTGCGTGACAATGCGCAAGATTCCGCCACCAGAAGTGCCACCAATGGACAACGCTTGATCACGATCCTGGATGTTCCAGCCGAAAGCCGGATCTCCGAGGCCCATGTGCAGGGCGATGACCTGGTCCTGCGGTTCGAACCGGAAGGCAATACGGTTGCCTTCGCGGCTGCTTGGCTGGTTGCCCACAGCTATGATCAAAACGGGTCCGGGCAGCGGCCGCCGGGCTGGACAGGCCCCCATGTCGAACGTTGGGACAGCGCGCTGCAACGCCATGTACCGTCGGGCGTCTGGGACGAGGTGTCGCGAGACCGCATGGCGTTGGGCGCCTGGCTCGCGGCCGTTCGCCGCTATGGTTTTGCGGTTCTGTCGGGAACCCCCACGACACCGGGGACTTTGTGCAGGGCGGCGGAACTCTTCGGTTACGTGCGCGAGACCAACTATGGGCGCTGGTTCGAGGTGCGCACCGAAGTCAATCCGAACAACCTCGCCTTTACGAACCTCGGATTGCAGGCCCACACGGACAATCCCTACCGAGATCCCGTGCCCACGCTGCAAATCCTGGCGTGCCTCGAGAATTCCGCAGATGGCGGCGACTCGATCGTGGTCGACGGCTACAGGGTTGCGGAACGATTGCAGGCGGAGAGCCCGCAGGGCTTCGCGCTTTTGTCGCGCCACTGCGCGCGTTTTGCCTATGAGGGCTCGAAGGGTGTCAGGCTCCGGTCGAAACGGCCGCTGATCGAATTGGGTCCCGATGGCGAACTCATCGCGATCCGATACAACAACCGCTCGGCGGCGGCTTTCACCGATATCCCCTACGATGAGATGGATGCCTTCTACGGCGCTTACCGCCGGTTCGCGGAACTGATCGAGGACCCGGCCATGGCAGTCACCTTCAAGCTCAAACCGGGAGAGCTGTTTATCGTTGACAATACCCGTGTGCTGCACGCCAGGAAGTCGTTCTCGGGCACTGGCTCACGCTGGCTCCAGGGGTGCTACGCGGACAAGGACGGTTTGCTTTCGACCTTGTGCGCCATAGAGGAAGAAGGACTGACGGCATGACCGGGTTGAAACTGGACCGCGCCACGATCGTTGACTTCATCGCCGACATTTTCGAGCGGCGGGGTGCTGAATCCTATCTGGGTGAACCGGTCACCATGTCGCAACACATGCTGCAGGGGGCTGTACTGGCCGAGCAGGAGGGTGCGCCCGAGGAGTTGGTCGCAGCCGCACTTTTGCATGACATTGGCCATTACACCAGCGAGTTTGGTCCTTACTCGCCTCAGGACACTGAGGACAATCACCACGATGAGGCGGGAGCAAAGGTGCTGGAACAGTTCTTTCCGCCCGTCGTCGTCGAGTGTGTCAGGCTCCATGTGGCGGCCAAACGCTATCTGTGCGCCACCGAGTCCAACTATTGGAACAAGCTGTCCGTGGCTTCGCGGCATACGCTCGAGCTGCAGGGCGGGCCGATGAGCCTGGCCGAGGTTGCGGAGTTTCGCCGCAATCCCTTCCACGAAGAGGCGGTGCGCGTCCGAATCTGGGATGAAGGGGGAAAGGATCCGGCCATGGCTACGCCGGATTTTCGTCACTATGTGCCCTTGCTCCAGCGGGTGGTCGATCTTCACATGAAGGGCCGATAGCAAACGCCGACGAGGCCCACGCAGGCGATCCGTCCTACAGCCAGTTGCCCATCAGAATATAAGGCGACCAGTAGTAGGGGTGACGGCTGTCCCCGATGGCCGGCGTCTGCGCCGGTTCGGCCTCGGGATCGCTCATGGCTCGCTGGGTGAGGTTGACGGTGCCGGCGTTCACGCCGCGCAGCATGGCGATCTGTGCCCGGCACAACGAGTCGGCCTTGTCAAGCTTGCTTTCGATCAGTCCTGCGTAGAAGTCGGCCATCAGGCGGGCTGACGCGTCGTCGGCAATGGGCCAGAGTGTTGCCATTACGGCCGAGGCACCATTCATCTGGGCGATCGCACCAAAGCTCTCCACCTCGTCGCCGTCGCCGCCCTTGGCTGTTTCACAGGCCGAGAGGGTCAGAAGATCCACACCACCGAAGCGGAAGCCGCGACCTTTGCGAATTTGCGCGAGGGTCAGCGGTGCACCATCACCCAGCAGCAAGAACGAATCGGTCTCATTGCCGGGCACGAACTTGAAATGGCTGGCGACGTGGAGCAGCTTTGGGCGCCGCCGCAGGGCGTCGCGCAGCGTATCGGCGGTGAAGGCCTTGTCGAGCAGCGGCGCGCCCGACAATTCGCCACGGGCATCGGTGCCCTCGAAAATGGCTTCCAGTTCCTTGGCGACGCCCGGCAATGGAGAAAAACCCGGATGTGCGGCGGTCACGCCAAATCCGGCGGCATCGGAGCCTTTGCGGTCAACCGGTTCGAACCTGGTCTGGGCGGCGGGCGTATCGATCACGATCGCGTAGTCTTCGATCAGATATCCGCGTTGCGACTTCAGGGCGGCGAATGGCAGGTAACGCAGGAAGCCGCCGAGGTTCAACATGATGACTTCCGTCCCCGAATCCCGAAGGTGCTGTTCGATTGGTCCGATCAGCAGGTCATGCAGTTCCATGAGCTTCTGATCGGCTCCGGGGTTCCGGCTTTCGATATCGGTCAGGGCATCAAACACCTTGCGCGAGAGATCTGACCTGGTGATCGCGACGCGACGATGAATTGAAATGTCCTTGGTGGTCAGGAATAGGTTGAGGCCGTCGCCAAGGCTTGCCGCCTGGAGCAGTGCAGTCGGGCGGGCGAATCCACGCAGCATCTCCTGGCGGTCGGCGGCATATTCCAGGTTGAGCGCGGCGATTTCCGCTTGAACATCCGGTGCTTCGCTGCCACTGTTGGTGAGCACTCCCTCGACACTGGTGACGAATGACTCGTAGCTCTGGTCGAGTTCGGCATTAATTGCTGCAGCACGCTGCTGTTCCGTGGTGTCCAGGGGGTCGGCCTGCTGCTTCGCCAGAAGGCCTTCGAGTTCCCTCGCAAGCGCCATAGGCCTCTCCATGGCCGCGGAAAGGGCAGCAGCGGTATCCTGCTCGCGCGTCGTGAGACTGGTTTGCTCGCTGGTCGTCTGAGAGGCGCTGTCCCGGCGTACGAATTCGACCAACTCCTGCTGCTTGAGCAGATCGAGGACGAATTGCGCTTCTGCCACCCGTCCATCCTCGACCAACAGGTCGGCAAGCTCGTAGTAGATATTGGGCCATTCACGCGCGAGGGTGCGGGCCCTGCGCTCGTCCAGCCCGCTATTGAGGCTGCGAATTTCCTGGTGGGTGTTCACGGCAAGCTTGGCAAAGAGAACGGCGTTCGCCTTCTGCCCGAGCGCGCGATAGGAAGAAGACAGCGATTGCAGGGTCCAGCGCATGGGTTCGAGCATGGCAGAACGAAGCCGGGATTGGATCACAAGTGCCTTGAGATTGAGCCGGATTGCTTCGGCATGGCGTCCCTGTTTCTCACGTATGATTCCCATGTTGGTCATGGGGTATGACACTTCGCCGCTCTGCGGACCGAAGTGTTTCGAGAGGATGGGAATCGCCTTTTCGAACTCGGCATAGGCCTCCTGGTAGCGTTCCGCACTCTTGAGTGCCCAGCCGGTATTGTTGTGTAGCACGCCTTCATAAAGACTGCCGACGCCCGCCGCCTTTTCGAAAAGCGCGAAGGCGATCTTGTCGGTGGCGATTGCCTTTTCGGGCTGACCCATGCGCTGGTAGGTCATGCCAAGGCTGATGATGACAGAGCCGACATTGATGTCATCGGGCCCGAACTTGGCGGCGAAGAGGTCGCGCGCCTTTTCCAGGAAGACGATCGCCTCTTCGTAGTCACCGATACTGACGAGGGTGTCGCCCTTGACCTGGTAGATCTGCGCCATGGCGTTCTCATCGGGCGGGCTGGCGGCGGTCGCTATGGCCAGCGCCCTGTCGGCGGATTGGAGCGCATCGTTGAGCCGCGACTGACCAGATTGGGAGTAGGCCAGTTCCAGCCACAGATGGGGCGAGGCGCAGTAGAAGTCTTGGGGAGTCGCGGCGCAGATCGCCAGGGCCCGGGTGATGTAATCCTCGGCCTTGCGATAGGCTTCCGGGTCGCGGCGCTGACGGGTGAAGAACGCCGTGAGATAGAGACCACCCACGTTCCCCGCCTCGGCGGCCTTCTCATACCAGTTCATGGCCAGCGCCATGTTCACCGGCACCTGATCACCCAGGCGGTAAATTTCGCCCAGCTTCACCATGGCATCGGCGTCACCCTGGGCGGCCTGCATCTGGAGGCCGGGGAGGGCCATGTTTCCACCCTGGGCCCGGCCTTCCTGTGCGGCCGCCAGACAAAGCCCCAGGGCCAAAAGCAGAATGATTGCCGATGTCCGCATGCCGTTCAGCGCTCCCAAGATATGACCCGCGAATACTAGCCGATCTTGGCGGTATTTGGCCAAGGCTCGAAGTCCTTTGACAGCTCGCAAATGACGTGGCACGGCAGGCCGCATGTCCATTGCAACGGCGCCATCGTCCAACGCCCTCCATCACCGCCCCTTCGTCTTCTATTGGTTCGCCTTGTGGGCGGCCGGCTTTGCGGTTCAGATCATGTCGGTCTCGGTGGGGTGGCAAGTCTATGACATAACCCGTAATCCGCTCGATCTGGGTCTGATCGGCCTGGCGCAGTTCGTGCCGCCGCTTGTGCTTGTGCTGGTCACGGGGCTTGCCGCCGACAAGTTCAACCGGCGCATTATCATGGCGCTGTGCCTTGCTGTCGAAGCTTTCTGCGCCACGGCATTGATAGCGTTCACATTGTCGAAGCCCACTGTGGTCTGGCCGGTATTCGGCATCCTCATCGTGCTGGGCACGGCGCGTGCCTTTCTCAACCCAGCCTCTGATGCGCTGGCTCCCAACCTCCTGCCCAAGCAGGCCATCGCCCACGGCATCTCGCTCAACTCGATGAGCTGGCAGATCGCCAACATTCTGGGGCCTGTGGCCGGTGGACTGCTGTTCGGGATTGCCGGGGAGGCTGCCTATGGCGTTGCCCTGGCCTTGATCGTCTTTGCGATGGTTATGGTTGGCCTGATCGGCCGGATTCCCCAGCCCAACCATGCCGAACAGACGACACTTGGCACGCTGTTCGCCGGGTTTTCCTTCATCCGAAAGGAAAAGATCGTGCTGGGCGCCATTTCGCTGGATCTCTTCGCGGTGCTGCTGGGTGGGGCTGTGGCTCTGATGCCGGTTTATGCCCGCGATATTCTGCAAGTCGAGTCCTGGGGCCTCGGGTTGCTCCGGGCTTCTCCCGGCATCGGCGCGGTCGCGATGGCGTTGTACCTGTCGAAATTCGGCATCAAAGACAAGGCAGGCGTGATCCTGTTCGTCTTTGTCGGAAGTTTTGGCCTGTTCACTGTGGTCTTCGGCCTGTCCACCTGGTTGCCGCTGTCCATCGCCGCCCTGGCGCTGATGGGAGCCTCCGATATGATCAGTGTCTATATTCGCGAGACCCTTCTGCAATTGTGGACCCCCGATGACGTTCGCGGCAGGGTCAATGCCGTGAACCGAGTGTTCATTGGCGCGTCCAACGAACTGGGTGAATTCCGTGCCGGCGTGGTGGCGGCGTGGATTGGAGCGGTGGCGGCAGTCACCGTTGGCGGAGCGGGCACCATGGCGGTGGCCTTCTTCTGGTCACGATGGTTCCCGGAGCTGAGAACCGCGCGGCGCCTGGACGGGCGAAGCTAGCTCTGGAATGAAGCAACGGGGTCGAGGGCGATCGCGCAGTTCTTCATGATCCGGGGGAATTGCTGTTGCACTAGCGAAATGTCGACAACTTCGCTATTCCCCGCCCATGGCAGGAACCGACAAGACCCGCAATCAGACCTTGGGCCCGGCGCCGATCGTCGTGCTGGTCAATCCGCAACTGGGCGAGAACATCGGCACGGCGGCACGGGCCATGGCCAATTTCGGACTTCACGAATTGCGCCTGGTCGACCCGCGCGACGGCTGGCCCAACGAAAAGGCGGTCACGGCGTCGTCGGGTGCCAACTGGATCATCGACGGCGCGGCGGTTCACGGCGGTCTTCCTGACGCCCTTGTGGATGTGAACTTCGTCTACGCAACCACGGCGCGGCCGCGTGGCATGATCAAGGAGGTGATCACGCCGGAGCAGGCAGGCGACGACATGCGCACCCGGATTTCGCGTGGCGAGAAAGTGGCCCTGCTGTTCGGCCGTGAACGCTGGGGGCTGAACAACGACGAGGTGTCGCTGGCCGATGTCATCGTCACGGCACCCGTCAATCCTGCCTTCGCCTCGATCAATATCGCGCAGGCGGTGCTGCTGATGGGGTACGAGTGGTTCAAGGTTCAGGCACCATCGCTTGGGCAAAGCACTCCCGAGCTTCCCGCGCTCGATGGACCGGGACTGCAGACGCCAGATACGCGGCTTGCCACCAAGGAAGAGCTTTACGGTTTCTTCGAACATCTGGAACGCGAACTGGACGCGGCGGGCTTCTTCAAGACAGCCGACAAGAAGCCGGGCATGCTGCGCAACATCCGCAACCTCTATTCGCGCGCCGAACTCACAGAGCAGGAAGTGCGCTCGCTGCGCGGCATGATATCCTCGCTGACGCGAACCCACGAGCGGCGCAAGGCTGAAAAGTCATGACGAGGACCCGCATCCTGCTGTTTGATTCCGGCATGGGCGGATTGACGGTCGCGCGTGCGGTGGCCCGGCAGATGCCGGAGGCACAGCTCGTCTACGCCGCCGACAACGCCGGCTTTCCCTATGGCTCGTGGCGGGAGGACGCGCTTATCGAGCGGATCGTCAGCGTGATCGGCGCCCTGATCGAGCGTGTGCAGCCGCATGTGGTTGTCATTGCGTGCAATACAGCCTCGACGATCGCCCTGGCGCAATTGCGCGACCGCTACAAGGTGCCGTTTGTCGGAACGGTACCGGCGATCAAGCCTGCGGCAGCCCAGACCAAGTCGGGAATCGTCGGGGTCCTGGCGACGCCCGGCACGGTGAGCCGCGAGTATACCCATGCGCTGATCCACACCTACGCCTATCACTGCAAGGTGTTTCTCCATGGCGCGCGGAGGCTGGCCGAGATCGCCGAGAACAAGCTGAAAGGCAAGCCCGTCGACCTGGAGGAACTGCGCCGCGAGGTGGCGCCGGTGTTCCGCAAGCGCGATGGCCGCAGGACCGATGTCGTGGTTCTTGGCTGCACCCATTATCCCTTGCTGGTCGAGGACATCGAGCGGGTGGCGCCGTGGCCGGCGACCTATATAGACCCGGCGCCGGCGATCGCTCGGCGGGTGGCCGATGTTGCAGAAGAAACACCACAGGCCGAGCCGACACGCGATGTTCCCGCGCATGGCACCGTTCTGCTGACGTCACTGCGGGGCCAGGCGGCTGATTCCCTGTCGGCCTATGCCGCCATGGGTTTCCCGCTGGCGGAATTCATCGACATGGCTGTCTGATTCATCCCTTCTGGAGCCCCATGGTCAGCCCGCGCGCGAGATGGCGCTGGGTGAGCAGGATGAAGACGAAGGCCGGAATGATGGCGGCGGTGCTGAGCGCGGAGGTGAAACCCCAGGTCTGGGTGACGACGAGGCTCAGTTGGACGGGCAATAGCCGGATGGTAGTTGTCAGGAAAAGTGCCATCAGGAACTCCGTCCAGGAGAAGATGAAACACAGCACGGCCGTCGCTGCGATGCCGCCGCGCACCAGTGGGGTATATATCCGCCAGAAGATCTGCCAGCGCGTTGCACCGTCGAGCATGGCCGCCTCCGCCACCGACCGGGGAACTTCATCGTAGAAGGACTTGAGCATCAGTATCGCAAAGGGCAGGTTCACGGCCGCATGCGCGAAGATAATGCCGCTGCGGGTGTCGCGCAGCCCAGCCTGATGATAGAGAAAAACCAGCGGCAGCACGATCGCGATGGGTGGAATGATGCGCTGGAACAGCACCCACAGCAGGTAGGTCCGCTTGAATTCGAAACGGCGCAGCGAAACCGCCCAGGCCGCGGGCAGGGCGGCCGACAAGGTGAGCAGCGTCGCCCCGAGGGCCACCAGGGTCGAGTCGCGCAGTGCGGCCTGGGAGGCGAAGAAGGCGGGGCCGCCACCAAACAGGGTCACCCAGTAGTTTCCGAAAGTGGGGGCAAAATCGAACCAGACGAGCCGATCCTTGTCGAAGATCGCGGACGCCGGCTTTAAAGATGTGAGCCCCCACCAGAACAGGGGAAACATGAAGGCCGCAACGACCAGGACCGCCAAGGTGTCGCGCAGGAGGACTGTGGTTCGACGGTGCATCATGGCCATGCTTTGGCGGTTTGGCCGAAGAAGGGCAAGCTATGTCTCCCCGGGCCCATTCCAATGGTTTGACAGATCCGGAGCGATCCACTATAGGCGCCGTCAGATGCGGGGCCCGTTGGGCCTCGTTTCTGCTTGCCCGTGCTTCTCCACGAAGCTGTCGGCTGACTTGTCAGCGCCGAGGAGGGTGGGTCCAACAAACCGGCGTGATCCAGTGAGGTCGGAGACTTCGGAGCTGGAACCGCGCAACGACAATGGAGACCGTAAATGACGAAGCGCCTGAGCGCCAAGCATAAAATCGACCGCCGCATGGGCG
>JAGRLX010000046.1 GCA_020441605.1 Alphaproteobacteria bacterium | reverse complement strand
GCCGATGCCGCCGATGCCGATGAAATGGATGGGGCCTACGTCGCGCGGCAATTTCATTGTGTCAGTTTCCCTGCAAGTCGTTCGGTCAGATCGGCAAGACGCTGCGCAGCATCTGGTCTCCCATGCCCCAGCGCCGCGGCGGCGGCCTGCCTCAGGCGGTCGTGTTGAGAGGCCAGACGTGTCAGAAATGCGGCAAAGTCCGCCGGTTCGAGACTGGCCTGTGGATGAACCCAACCCGCCCCGGCCCCAGCGAAGCTCTCGGCATTGCGCAACTGGTCGTTGTCGATCGCATGCGGCAGGGGCACCATGACGGCGGGTCGGCCGATGACCCCAAGCTCGGCGATGGTCGAGGCACCTGAGCGGCAGACCACCAGATGGGACCAGGCAATGCGGGCCGGCATGTCGGTGAAGAAGGGCTGGAGATCGCAGTCGAGCCCGAGGTCGCGATAGGCGGCCGCCACTGCGGCCATGTTCTCCTGGCGCACCTGCTGAGTGAGGCGGATGCCGACACGGTCCGCGGCAGCCATGGCCGCGAAGACCCGCGGCATGAAGTCGCCGAAGAACTGCGCCCCCTGGCTGCCGCCGAAGACCAGCAGATGAAACTTCGTGAAGGATGGATAGGCTGCGGCGCGCTGATGCAACACGATGTCGCGCACCGGATTGCCAGTAACCGTCACCTTGCCGGCGGCCGACGGCGGAAGACCACACAGCTCCGAAAACGACGAGGCCACCGCGTCGCTGACCCGGGCGAGCACCCGGTTGGCCCGGCCCATCACCGCGTTCTGATCATGCACGCAGCACGGAATGCCGAGCCGCGACGCCGCGAGGATCGGCGGGAATGACGGATAGCCGCCGAAGCCGACGACGGCTTTCGGCCTGACCGACGCGAGGATCCCCCGGGCCGTGCGGTATCCGACGTAGAGCCGGGCAAGCCGGGCGGGCAAGAGCCATGGTTTGCCCAACGAAAGCGTTGCCGACGGCACCACGTGGACCGCCTCGGCCGGGAACGCCTTGCCATAGTCGCGCACCCGCTCGTCGGTCATCAGATGGATGGCATGGCCACGGCGCGACAGTTCCTCAGCCAGAGCCTGGGCCGGGAAGAGATGCCCCCCCGTGCCGCCTGCCGCGAGGACGATGGTCGATGGGCCTGTCATGTCACCTCAGGCATAGGCCGGCGCATAGTGCACAGCACTGCTCGTGATACCCGGCTTGCGGCGGCCGAGCGACAGGACGAAGCCCATGGCGAAAGCCATGCCAATCAGCGATGAGCCACCATAGGAAATGAATGGCAGGGTCATGCCCTTGGCCGGCAGCAACGCCACATTGACACCCATGTTGATGATCGTCTGGAAGCCGAAAACCAGCGCCAGCCCACTGAGCGCCAGGGCGGCGAAAGGGTCCTGCTCCGTCTTGGCGCGGGCAAGGATACGTAGCACGACGAAGGCGAATAGCGCCATCAGGAGCACGCAGGCGATGAAGCCGAATTCCTCGCCGACCACGGCAAAGGTGAAGTCCGTGTGGGCATCGGGCAGGATGAGCTTGGCCTCGCCGCCGCCCGGCCCCGTGCCCATCAGGCCGCCATTGTGAAAGGCCTGCATGGCGGTATCGACCTGGAACGTATCGCCCTTGTCGGGGTCGAGAAAACGGTCGATGCGCGAGCGCACATGCGGCACGACTGCATACGCTGCCACGACGCCGGCGCCGGCCAGGCCCGCAAGGCCGAAGACCAGGATCCACGGAATACCCCAGATCAGCAGCATGGCGCCGAAGGTCATGATCATCAGCGCCGTCTGGCCGAAATCGGGCTGGAGGACCAGCAGGCCAAGGAACAGACCGGCGGCGGCAAAGGCGAGGACATGGGCCGGGATATCGGGGTGCCGGGTCTTCTCGGAAAGCAGCCAGGCCGCAACGATGACAAAGCCCGGCTTGGCCAGTTCCGAGGGTTGCAGATTGAGCGGCCCGATATTGATCCAGCGATGCGCCCCCTTGATCTCCGGACCGAAGAACAGCGCCGCCACCATCAGCGCGAGGCTGCCGAGAAACAGCAGCAGTCCGAAGCGCCGGGCCTGGCGCGGGCTGAAGAAGGAAAGCCCGAGCAGGACCAGCGTGGCCGGCAGCAGATAGATCAGCTGGCTGCGGAAGAAATGGAAGGATTCCAGGCCGATGCGTTCGGCAACCGGAGGGCTCGCCGCCATGCTGATCAGCACGCCTGCCGCCATCAGCAGCAAGACCGCCGTCATCAGTCCACGGTCGACCGTGAACCACCATTGGGCCAGAAGTCCACGATCGCTACGTCCGAGCAGCATTGCCACCTCCATCGATTGTCATCGTGGCGCCAGGGAGCGCGGCGACGGCCTTGACGAAGGCATCGCCCCGCACTTCGAAATTGGGATATTGGTCGAAAGACGCACAGGCAGGAGACAGCAGCACGATGGCTCCGGGCCGACCGTCGGCACGGGCATCGCGCAGGGCTGCCGTGACGGCGCGATCGAGTGTCCCGCAATTTTCGTTCTCCACTGCACCACCGAAAGTGCAAGAAAACTGCTCCGCAGATTGACCAATCAGATAGGCCTTGGCGACCCGCGCAAACAGCGGCCGCAACGCATCGATCCCGCCAGCCTTGGCGATGCCACCGACGATCCAGTAGATATTGTCAAAGGCGAGCAGCGCCTTTTCCGCAGCGTCGGCGTTGGTGGCCTTGGAATCATTGACAAAGGCAACGTCATCGACCCGGCCGACCAATTGCATGCGATGGGCAAGGCCGGGGAAGCTTGCCATCGCACCGGCAATCGCGGACGTATCGACGCCGAAGGCCCGTGCCGTGCCATAGGCCATGCAGGCGTTCTGCCAATTGTGCCGCCCGCGCAGGGCCGGCATGTCACGCAGGTCGATCTCGGCCTCGGAAATACCCTTGCGCCGGTCGCGCAACACGCCGTCAAAGGCGCTGATCCCGTCCGCCAGGCCCTCCGCCACCGAAACCTTGCGCACGTCGGCTCCGGTGTGGCGTGCCGTGTCGGCAATCGAGGCGCTCCAGCCGTCATCGATGCCGCAGAGCGCGGTATCGCCGCGCTGCTGCCTGGCGAAGATCCTCGCCTTCACCGCCGCATAGTGCTCCATCGAGCCATGCCGGTCGAGATGATCGGGCGAAAGATTGGTGAGAATGGCCACATCGGGGTGAAGGTCCGGCATGAGATCGATCTGGAACGATGACAACTCCAGCACGTAGATCCTGTCCTTGACCGGCGGACGCAGAAGGAAGACGGCCGTGCCGATATTGCCGCCGACATCAACATCGAGCCCCGCCTCGCGCAGCACATGGCCGGTAAGTGCGGTGGTCGTAGATTTGCCGTTAGTGCCGGTGATGGCGACGATGCGGGCACCGGCCGCCCGCGCCTCGCGGGCGAAGATCTCGGTATCGCCGATGATCTCGATCCCGGCATGGCGCGCCTTCAGCACTGTCCAATGCGGTTCCGGATGGGTGAGCGGTACCCCTGGGCTCAAGACCAGCGCATCCACGGTCGCAAAATCGAGCATGTGGAGGTTCGATACCGGGAGACCCGCCGCCCTGGCCTTTTCCACGGCGGGGGCTGCGTCGTCCCAGGCGTGGACCTCGGCCCCGCCGAGTTGCAGGGCCTCGATGCAGGCCGTGCCCGATCGCGCTAGCCCAAAGACCGCGACCCGCTTGCCGTTGAATGAGCCTGCCGGGAACATCCGCGCCTACCGCAGCTTGAGGGTTGACAGGCCGATCAGCGCCAGCACGATGGCAATGATCCAGAAGCGGATGACGATAGTCGGTTCCTTCCACCCCTTCTGCTCGAAATGATGATGCAGCGGCGCCATGGCAAAGACCCGCTTGCCGGTGAGCTTGAAGGAGATCACCTGAATGATCACCGACACGGTCTCCAGCACGAACAGACCGCCGATGATCGCCAGCACGATCTCGTGCTTGGCAGCGACCGCGATGGCACCGAGCGCGCCTCCCAGCGACAGTGATCCCGTATCGCCCATGAAGATCATGGCAGGCGGCGCATTGAACCAGAGGAAGCCCAGTCCCGCTCCGACGATCGCGCCACACATGATCGCCAGCTCGCCCGAGCCGCGCACGAAGTGCAGCTCGAGATAATTCGAGAAGTTGAAGTTGCCCACCAGATAGACGATGAGCCCGAGGCTGGCGGCGGCGATCATTACCGGCACTATGGCGAGGCCATCGAGTCCATCGGTGATGTTGACGGCATTGCCGGCCCCCACGACCACCAGCATGCCGACCACGATGAAGAAGACGCCGAATGGAATGAGCAGATTCTTGAAGAAGGGCACCGCCAGCGAACTGGACAGCGGCTTGTCGCCGATCCACATGAAGCAGGCCACGGCGATGCCGGCTACCGCGAACTCGGCAAGCAGGCGGATGCGGCCGGAAAAACCTCTGGTCGAGGATTTCGTGACCTTCAGAAAATCATCGTAGAACCCGATGGCGCCAAAACCAAGCGTGACGAACAGCACCGCCCAGACATAGAGATTGTGCAAATCGGCCCAAAGGATAGTGGACACGAAGATGCCGGATAGCATCATCAATCCGCCCATCGTCGGCGTGCCCTGCTTTTCCACGATATGGCGCTGCGGACCGTCGGAGCGGATCGGCTGGCCGCGCCCCTGCTTCACCTTGAGGAGCGAAATGATGTGAGGTCCGAAGAGGAAGACGAACAGCAGCGCGGTCAGCACGGCCGCTCCGGTGCGCGTCGTCTGATAACGGAAAACGTTGAACACCGAGACTTCGTCAGTCAGGCTGCTGAGCAGGTAGAAGAGCATCAGGTCTCCTTCTGGACCGGCGGAAACCGCGTCCTCATCGCTTCGGCCAGTGGCCCCATGCGGCTGCCAAGCGAACCCTTGATCATCACGACGTCGCCAGCCCGGAGATGGTCCAGCAGGACGCCACTCAGTTCTTCGGAGGTCTTCGCATGTGCACCACGCCGCGCCGGCGGCAGCCGCTCCCACAGATTCGCCATCAGCGGCCCTGCCGCATATAGGACATCCACGCCGGCCGCGTCCACTGGCCCGGCAAGGTCGGCGTGAAGCGCCGGCCCCTGCACCCCGAGCTCCAGCATATCGCCCAGAACGGCAACCCGCCGGCCACCCTTGCCGGGCTTGGCGACGCCGAGAAGCGCCAGGGCGGCACGTACCGAGGCCGGATTGGCATTGTAGCTTTCGTCGATGAGCAGGATCTCGCCGCCTGGCGCTCGCAGGCGTTCGCGCACGCCGCGGCCCTTGGCGGGCTCCGCCGTGGCCAGCGCCAGGGCGGCGCGCGCCAGGTCAGCCCCGGCAAGCTTGACCGCCGCCAGCACCGCGAGGCTGTTGACCGCCATATGCTCACCCGGCAGGCCGAGTTTGTAGATCAGCTTTTCGCCCATCACGTCGGCGGTGACGCAGCAGCAGTCTCCATGCAGGACCGCTCGCTCGATCCGCACGTCCGCCTCACCCGCCCGGCCGAACGTCACGATATCGGCGACGCCCGCCTGCCGCGCCGCCGCGGCGAGACGGTTGAAATAGGGCGTGTCGCGGTTGATGACGGCATGCCCGCCAGCCACCACGCCATTGAAGATCTCGGCCTTGGCATCGGCAATTTCATCGAGAGAATTGAAATGACCCAGATGGCTTGCGGCCACGCTGGTGACGATCGCCACATGGGGCCGCACCATGTCCACCAGGGCCGTGATCTCGCCCGCATGGTTCATGCCGATCTCGAAGACGCCGAAAGCCGTGTCCCGCGGCATGCGCGCCAGGGTCAACGGCACACCCCAGTGATTATTGAACGAGGCGGCCGACGCGTGGGTTGCGCCTGACACCGACAGCGCCACCCGCAACATTTCCTTGGTGCTGGTCTTGCCGACACTGCCGGTGACGCCGATAATCCGGGCATGCGACCGGGCTCGTGACGCCCGCCCCATGCCTTCCAGCCCGCGCAGCGGGTCCTCCGGCACCACGAGCAGCGGACCCGCCGCGCGCATGGCGTCGGTCGGCCGCGACACGAGGGCAAGCCCAGCCCCCGCCATCAGCGCATTGGCCGCGAAATCATGACCGTCGTGACGATCGCCCTTGATGGCGACGAAGATATCGCCCGGGGCGAAGTTCCGCGAGTCGATGGTGACGCCGTTGAGAGCCTGGCGCACTTCGCCCTCAAGCCGCCCGCCGGTGGCGGCAACCAGTTCATCCGGCTGCCACAACGCCTGTTCACCCATGATAATCCACACCTTCCACCGCAGCCTTCACCGCCGCGTGGTCACTGAACGGAATGACTTTTGCGCCGATCTTCTGGCCCTCTTCATGACCCTTGCCGGCAACCAGCAGAACATCGCCCTCGCGCAGGGCTTCGACCGCGGCGCGGATCGCTTCCGCCCGATTGCCAATCTCTATGGCTCCCGGTGCGGATGCCATGATGGCCGCGCGGATCGCCGCCGGATCTTCGCTTCTCGGATTGTCGTCGGTAACATAGACGGTGTCGGCCAGACGCGCTGCGATCTCGCCCATGATCGGACGCTTCGCCCTGTCGCGATCACCGCCGCAGCCAAACACAACATGCAGACGTCCCCTGGTGTAGGGGCGCAACGCGCCAAGCGCATTTTCCAGCGCATCCGGTTTGTGGGCATAATCGACGAAGACCGGTGCGCCGGCACTGGACCGGCCTGCGAGTTCGAGGCGGCCTCTGGCTCCTTTCAGCGACCGCAGCGCGTGGATGACCAGTTTCTCATCACCGCCTGTGCCAAGCACGAGTCCTGCTGCAATCAGTGCGTTTGATGCCTGGAAATCACCGACCAGCGGCAGTTCGATCAGGTAGCGCCGTCCCTTTACCGTAACATCAAGGCGTTGGCCGGAACCCTCGCGTGCCACATCGAGGATGCGTATTGCCTCGCCCTCGCGGCCCACGGTCCACAGGTCGAGGCCGCGCGCTTTGCAGCGTTCGGCCGCCTGCCGGCCCCGCTCGCTGTCGACATTGATCACCGCCGTTGCACCTGGCGGCAACAACTCCTCGAACAACCGCATCTTGGCGTCGAAATAATCATCCGCCGTCGGATGATAGTCGAGATGATCGTGTGACAGATTGGTGAATCCACCCGCGGCGATGCGCAGCCCGTCAAGGCGGTACTGATCGAGGCCATGGCTCGACGCCTCGAGCGCGAGATGCTCGACATGATCGGCGGCAAGCTGGCAGACGATCTCGTGCAGCTTCACTGGATCGGGTGTGGTGTGTTCGAGTTCGATGGTTCCCGACGGCGAGATGACTCCCACGGTTCCGAGGCTCGCAGCCCGGAAACCCATTTCGGTCCAGATCTCCCGCACGAAGGTGGCAACCGACGTCTTGCCGCTGGTCCCCGTCACCGCCACGATCAGATCGGGCTGGCGTCCGAAGAAGCGCGCCGCCATCAGAGCGAACACCCGGCGGGGATTGGACACTGCGACGACCGGAACGCCCGTCGCCGCAAGGCCTTCTGCGCCAAGCACCGCGGTGGCACCATTGGCCAGCGCCTGAGGCACGAATTTTGCACCATCGGTTGCGCTGCCTGGCAGGGCGGCAAAGAGAAAGCCGGGCTTAACCGCGCGGCTGTCGGCCGTAAGACCCTTGACGATTAGGTTCGCGGCCCCTGGCGGAACCGCTGCATCCGGCCCGATCAATCGCGCGAGCGACACCGCCACGGCCTTACCCCTTTTTCTTCTTCTGCTTGGCGAGCTTTTCCAGGTCATCGGCGGTGAACTCCGGCGCGATGCCGAGCATCGGTGCAATCCGCTCGATGATCCGGCCTCCCACCGGCACCGCGTTCCACCCCGAGGTGGCGAAACCATAGGTCTCGGGTGTCGGCTTGGGCTCGTCGATCATCACCAGCAACAGGTATTCGGGAGCCTCCATCGGAAAGGCGCCGATGAAGGACGTCAGCCGCTTGTCCTTGGAATACCGGCCATTGACCACCTTTTCGGCCGTGCCGGTCTTGCCGCCCACCCGGTACCCGATGACATTCGCCTTGCTCGCCGTGCCTTCCGTGACATTCAGCCGGAACAGATAGCGCAGCATTTCGCTGGTCTTGGGCTTGACCACGTCTTTGGCCATGGCCAAGGCCTCCTCCTCGCTGCGCTTGAGCAAGGTCGGCGCCATCAGATGTCCGCCGTTGAGAAGTCCCGCGACCACCGCCGCACCCTGCAGCGGCTGCACGGCGAAACCATGGCCAAAGGATGCCGTCGCCGTGACCAGCTTGCTCCACCGGCGCGGCAGCAGTGGCCTGGCGCTTTCGGGGAGTTCGGTGATCAGCCGGTCGAACAGGCCGACACGCCGCAGGAATTCCTGGTGCCGCTCGATGCCAACATCCAGCGCCATCTTAGCCGTGCCGATGTTGGACGAATTGGTGAAGATGTCCGGCACCGACAAGACCGCCCGCTTGGCGTGATAATCATTGATACGGGCGCTGCCGATCACCAACGGGAACCGCGCATCGTAATGACTCTGCAAATTGGCCGTACCGTAGTCGAAGGCCATTGCGAAGGTGACGGCCTTGATGACCGAGCCGAGTTCGAAGACTCCGCTGGTCATCTTGTTCATCTGGTCCTTGGTGAAACTCTTCTTTTCGTCATTCGGATTGAAGTCCGGCAGGGAGGCCAGAGCGAGCACCTCGCCGGTGCGGATGTCCATCACGATGCCACCGGCTGCAATAGCCCTGAATTTCTCAATCGCCTTGTCGAGTTCGTCGATCAATGCCGACTGGACCCGGATGTCGATCGACATCTGCGCCGGCTGGCTGCTGTGTTCGCTCGGATCGGCAAGCGAGGCGGTATAGATCGCTCCCTGACCATCGAGAAACTTCTCGATGCCGGCAATGCCCTTGGTATCGACGTCGACATAGCCCACGACATGGGAAGCAAGCCGCCCTTGCGGATAGACCCGGCGGCGCTCGTTGACGAAGCCCACGCCCGGGATGCCGAGATTGTAAACCGCGTCGCGTTCCTCGGGCGTCACCTGACGCTTCAACCAGGTGAAGGCGCGGTTGGGTTGCGACAGCTTGTGGCGCAGCGACTTCGCGTCCAGGTCGGGAACCGTCGCCGTCAGCAGTTCGACCGCCTCGTCAATGTCGATGATCTTGCGCGGATCGGCATAGAGTGAGGCAACCGCAATGTCGGTTGCGAGGAGAACCCCGTTGCGGTCGATGATGTCGGGCCGGGGCAGCGGAGCATCCTGCACCACCCGTCCGCGGCCATCGTCTGTCTGCGGCCACAGGGTCAGCAGTCCCAACTGTCCGGTGATCATGGCGAAGGCGGCGGTGAATCCGATGGCGATCAGCCTGATGCGGTTCTGCCCGGCGAGCCGCCGCGGTTCGGCCGGATGCATGTCGTCTTGGTCTTGGATGGAAGTCTCGGACATGGCGTTACCGCATCTTCTCGATGATGGCGCCGATCGGATCGCTGCCCGCCGTCTCGAGCTTGATAACCGGCTCGGCCGGCACCCTGCCGCCCAACTCGTCCGCGCCGACGATCTGGCCCGCCTGCAACGGCTGCATGCCGAGATGCAGCTCCGCCAGCGCCTTCAGGCGGTCTGGCCGGGTCAGGCTGCTCCATTCGGCATTCAGGAACTTGATGCTCTCGTGCTCGTTGACGATTGCCTTTTCACTGCGGGTAAGCTGGCGCTCCAGATCGCGGGTCGCATGTTCCAGCGAATAGAGCACGAAGCCCGAGACCAGCACGGTAAGGACGAGAACGGCGTTTAGAAACTTGTGCATCAGTGCCTCGCGGTCTGAACTGGCCGGAGCGTGATCGCCGCGGCGATCGACGGCAAGGGCGCCGCGGCGGTACGGACAGCGGCCCGCAGCTTGGCCGAACGCGCCCGCGGATTGGCCGCAACCTCGGCGGCCCCCGCTTCCAGGTGCCCTTTGAACGGCAGGGAGAAACTGGGCGGTGGCGCGGGGGTAGCCTCCGGCATGTGCCGCGAGCCCGCCGGCACCTTGCCCGATCGCTCGGCAAGGAAGCGCTTGACGATGCGGTCCTCAAGCGAATGGAAGGTAACGGCAACGAGGCGGCCGCCGGGCGCCAGCAATTGCTCAGCGGCATGGAGGGCGTCCACAAGCTCGTCCAGTTCGCCATTCACGTGAATGCGCAGCGCCTGGAAGGTTCGGGTAGCGGGATGGGTGCGGTCCTGTGGGCGCTGGCGCCCCACCGCCCTTTCCACTGCCTTGACCAGGGCGCCGGTGGTGGTGATCGGCGCCTCGGCCCGCGCCGCGACAATCGCCCGCGCGATGGCCCGGGACCGCGGCTCCTCGCCGTAGGTGTAGATGATGTTGCTCAGTGCCTCCTGAGGCAAGCTATTGACCGCGTCGGCCGCCGAAGCTCCCTGCTGCGACATCCGCATGTCGAGCGGACCATCGCGCAGGAACGAGAACCCCCGGGCAGGATCGTCAATCTGCATCGAGGAGACGCCGATATCGATGACGATGCCGTCGACGGCCTGAACCCCCCGGTCGCGCACGATCCGCACCATATCGCCGAACCTGCATTCCGCAAGAACAAGCCGTCCGGCCGCCTCCTCGACCAGGGCCTGCCCGGCCGAAATGGCGGCAGGGTCGCGGTCGATGGCGATCACCCGGCAGCGGGCGGCGGCAAGGATCGCCCGGGTGTAGCCGCCGGCGCCGAAGGTACCATCGACATAGGTGCCATCGTCACGCGGAGCGAGCACATCCAGCACTTCGGCGAGCATCACCGGCACATGGGGCATGTCTTGACTGGCGGTTAAGGCGGACATCGGGTCTGAAATCAGGGTAAAAAGGGCGTTAAGAGTCAGGCTGACAATGCTCCGGCCTTTGTTAACAAATGGTTTCGAATTTGATTCACTCAGGGATGGAAAACGCCAGCCGGCCTGTAAGCCGGGTTCTGTCCCGGGCGTTTCCGCCCATGGATGACCATTCATCTGGAACGCCCGTCGCCGGACGCTTCGCGCGACCTACCCGGATGGCTGGGCCGGAAACCGCCCTGGCCCCCGCAGGCGCCGCGCCATCCCTATTCGGTCTTGCTCCCGGTGGGGTTTGCCCTGCCGCCGCCGTTGCCGGAAGCGCGGTGCGCTCTTGCCGCACCATTTCACCCTTGCGGCGGGGCGAACCTCGCACGCGGTATCTTTTCTGTGGCACTGTCCCTGGGGTCGCCCCCGCCGGGCGTTACCCGGCACCGTGTTTCCATGGAGCCCGGACTTTCCTCCCCCGCGCCCTTTCGGGACGTGCGGCAGCGGTCATCCAGCCAGCTGGCGGGCTGGAGGTAGGCGCTGGGCGGTGGGAAGTCAATCCATGAACCCAAGATCGCTTGCAACATCCGCCAAACGGATTTAAGTTGCGTATAAATGCGCTGAAACTCGACTGCGCAAAGGTGGAGAGAATCATGATTGGCAAAGCAGCCCTCGCCACCCTGGCTCTCTTGGCAATGAACACGGCGGCTCTCGCTCTCACCGAGTTCAAGGGTGAGTTCAAGGTCACGGCGCAAAACCAGACTTGCACCGATATCAGCGGCGACTTGACGGTTCTCACCTGGAAGATGCGTCTCATGCTTCCAAATCTCGGTGGTAATGATGCGCGAACCAGCTTGACGATCATTCAGGATGGAGTTGGCGCCGCAAACTATACCTTGGCGTCTGGCAGCCTCATCGGCCTGACGTTTCAGTCTGTCAGTTTTGCAAATGTCTATCGCTACGCGGGCCGCGGCACGGCGAAGGTACGGTTCACGTCACAAAGACCCTCTGTGCCGACCAATGCAACGACTGATATCCGCATCAAAGGCAACATTAGGAACTTTGACGGCGACAGTGGCTGCAATGTCACATTCAGCGCCACGGGCTTCAAGCCCTAGGCGAGCCGACCTTCTCAGGGCGGCGGCTTACTCGATCCTCACCGCCGTCCCCGAGGCTGACACCATCAGCATGCTGCCATTGGCGGTGATCGTCTCGTAATCGATGTCGACGCCAAAGACGGCATTGGCGTCCGGTGCCGAGGCCTTGGCGGTCAATTCGGCCATGGCAGTCTCCCGGGCATCGTTGAGCACCCGCTCATAGGCGCCTGCCCGGCCACCGACGATATCGCGGATCGACGCGAAGAGATCCTTGAACAGATTGGCACCCTGAATGGCCTCGCCCGCCACAAGCCCCTTGTATTCGACGACTCGCCGCCCCTCGACGTTATTGGTGGTGGTCACAAGCATGGCTCAGCTCGTCTGCAACGCTGGCGGGAGACTAGCACATCACCCCGCCCCGAACACCACCCGGCCATCGCACACCGTCATCCGGGGCTTGATGCCCTTGAAGCTGGCGGGGTCGGTGTTTTCGAGATCGACGGGCATGACGCAGAGATCGGCCAGCATGCCCACCTTCAGCATGCCGAGGCGGTCTTCCATGAAGGCGGCCCAGGCACCCTCGCGGGTGTAGGAGGCGAGCGCCTCATCAAGGTTCACGCGATTGTCCGGACAGGCCTCACTCCAGCGGCCACGCGTCATCGCCGACTGCATCGACCACAGAGGGTCGATATCGGACACCGGCCAGTCGGTCGCGAAGACCACGCGCGCGCCGGTGTTGCGGATCGCCCGCTGGGCCATCACATAAGGCCAGCGCCCTTCGCCAACCCGCGACAGATAGGGTTCGAGCGGCAACCCATGGCAGCCCGGCGGATGCGGCGGCTGCATCGAGGCGATCACCCCCAGTTCAGCGAAGCGCCCGATGTCTTCCGGGTGGATGACCTCCACATGCTCGACGCGATGGCGGCTGTCCCGCCGGCCATTGGCCCTGCGGGCCGCCTCATAGCCATCGAGCACGATCCGTACCGCGCCATCGCCAATGGCATGGACGGCGATCTGCAGCCCGCGCCGGTCGGCCTCCACGGCAACCCGCCTGAAGTGATCGGGCGTGAACAACGGCTCTCCCCGCCAGCCCGGCCAGTCGGCATATTCCGCCACCATGACAGCCGTGGCGCTGTCGACCACGCCATCGACAAAGACCTTGACGAAACCCGATTGCAGCATGTCGGAATGGAAACGCCTCGCCATCGCGCTGGCCTTGTCCAACATGGCGAGGTCCATGAAGTTCTTCATGTGGAAGGGCACGCGGACCCGCGCTGTCAATTGCCCTCTGTTTCGCAATTCTTGCAGCAATTCAAGTGTATAGAGGTTGCCGTCCATGTTATGGATGAAGGTGATGCCATGAGCAGCGGCATGGGCGAGGCCGGACCTCATCACGTCCAGATCATGCTCGATCTCGCCCTCGCCTGGATGGGGATCTGGTTCACCCCCGGTGGTCAGCCCCAACCGGTCGCGGTCACCCTTGGCCGACAGGGCGCGGACCGGATTGATCGCCTCGCCCTCGCGCAATTCGCCCGTGGCCAGGCCATCCGCCCCCATGACGATCTCGTTGCCGGGCGTGAGCTTGCGGCCCCGAAGGACCGCGGCCTTCTCAAGCGCCAGCGTATTGGCCCAGGCAGTGTGATGGTCGGGGGCATAGACCAGCAATGGCCGGTCCTTGACGATGCCGTCCAGATGATGGCGGGTGAGCGTTTCCCCGTTGCCCAGGATGGTGTAGTCGGCCTGCTCGGCAATCACCAGATCGCTGCCGGGATTGGCGTGCAGCCAGGCTGTGGTGCGCGCCTTCAGTTCATCAAAGCCGCGGGTTCCGAACAGCTGAAGGTGGCGCATCTCCGCCGCCCCGGCAAACAGATGCATGTGGGCCTCGACGAACCCGGGCGTGACGGACGCACCACCCGCATCAATCACCCGGGTCGCCGGCCCCTTCTCAGCCATCACTTCAGCATGGCTCCCCAAGCAACTGATTCGATTCCCGGAAATGGCAAGCGCCTCGGCCTTCGGCCGGTCCATGTCCATGGTATGAAGATGGCCGTTGGTGATGATAACGTCAGCGCTCATGGCAGGTTTCCATTCCAGTCGATGCCTTCCGCCGCCATCATCGCCCGCCAGGCGGGCCGGTCGGCGACCAGGTCGATCAAGCGCCGGATATGAGGATAATCAAGGGCCGCTACCGCCATGCGGCGGGTCCAGCGGCACAGCATCACCAGGACATAGTCACACGCCGAGAACCGCTGGCCGAGCACATAGGGGCCATTGCGCCCCAAAGCTGAATCAAAGCGCGAGAAGAACTCCCCAAGCCTCTGTTCTGCAACGGTGACCAAATCGGCATGGCAGGCCGGGCTCGCCAGATAGTTGTCGGCATGCCACCAGTGCTGGAGGTCTTCCTGCACCGTATTGGTGAAATGGAACAGCCACTGGAGAAACAAGTGCCGGTCGGCCTCCCCGGGCAAGGGCATGAGGCCGGCCTCGGGATGATTCTCGCAAAGATAGAGGACGATGGCCGCCGACTCGTAGATGACCCTCTCACCATGGACCAGGGTGGGCACCCGGTGATTGGGATTGAGACGGAGATATTCGGCCTCACGATTGGCGCCTCGTGCAACGTCGACGCGCACCAGTTCGAATGACACGCCGATCTCGCACAGGACCGCGTGGGGCGCCATATTGGCACTTCCCCGATCCCAGTAGAGTCTGTAGAGAGGCTGTTGCTCCTCGGGTCCCCGCGCCATGCTTCACCGTTTCCTGCTTGCCCTCTCTTTCATCGTCGCCTGCGCCGCGACAGCCTCCGCACAGGAACGCCAGTGGAGTCTGGATGCTGGCGGCGAGGATGCGTATCTCGTTTTCGGGGTGCCCGATTCCGATGACGTGGGCATCAGCCTGTGGTGCCCCGTCCAGAGCGGCGAAATCAACATCTTCCTGCCCGAAACCTCGGCAACGCTGGAAGCCGGCAAGGACGTACCGGTCGTCATCAAGGCGGGCGAGGAGATGGCGGAACTGACCGGAACCACCGAAGCCAATGAAGACGCCGGCGCGGTCAGTGTCGAGGTCCACGCCGCCGCCGACCTGCCGGTGTTTTCCGCGATGTTGCAGGCCGACCGTTTCCGCCTGATCGTGGCGGGCGACGAGCAGATATTCCCGCTGGTTGACGCCGATTTCCCGGACCTGCTCGACATCTGCCGCAAACCGTAGGTCATGCGCCGGCAAGGCCGGCAAGAAGACGGTCCAACGTGTCCTTCGTACTGTAATCGGCATGGCCATCGACGGTTTCCGGCCGGAAATGGCGTTGGAAGGCCGCCACCACCGTCAGGGTCTGGTGATCGTAGTTGCCGGTGAGTTCAATGCCGTAGCCATATTGCGCCAGCATCGCCTGAAGCCGCAGCACGGCTTCACCTTCCTCCCCCGGTCCAAGCCTCGCCCCGGCCATGATCGGCGCCGGTTCCACCCAATGGCCGATGCCACTGGCATGAAGCAGCCGCCAGTCGAACAATTCGCCGGGATCCAGCTTACGCTCTGGCGCCACGTCGGAATGAGCCAGAACCAGCCAGGGCGGAATCGCATGACGGGTCAGGATATCCTGGCAGAGAGAGATGACCGCATCCATCTGGATTGGCGGAAAAGGGCAATAGCCAAGCCGGTGACCGGGGTTGTGGATCTCGATGCCGACCGACCGGGAATTGGTGTCGCTTTCGCCCTGCCATGACGACCGACCCGCATGCCACGCCCGCATGCCCTCGTCCACCATCTGGGTGATGTGTCCATCTTCGTCGACCAGATAGTGGCACGACACGCCCGACTCGGGATTGCACAGCCAGTCGCGTGCCGCCCTGGCACTGTCCATCCCAGTGTAGTGCAGGAGCAGCATGTCGACCTTGCGGCCTTCGCGCCGCGGCCCGAGATTGGGCGAGAGGATGAATTCATGCGCAAGCCGCGACCGGATCACGATGCCCGTCCGGCCATGATGGCCTCATAGGCCTCGTTGACCTTTTGCAGGCGCTCGGTGGCAATCGCGATCATTTCCTCGGGCACGCCCGCTGCGATATGGCGATCGGGGTGATATTCACGCACAAGATCCCGGTAGCGCTTCTTGATGGCCTCGGTGTCCGCACCAGACTCAAGCCCAAGAACCACATATGGATCGCCCGAAACATGCACGTGGCGGGCTCTGATCCGGGCATAGTCCGGACCGGCGAAACCGAAAATGCCGGCGACGCTCTCCAGATAATTGAGTTCGCCCGGATGAAGCGCATCGTCAGCCTTGGCGATATGGAACAATCCGTCGAGCACGTCTTCCAGCAGTGGCGAACCGGGCTCGAACAGGCGGGCAATCTGCCGGGCATAGGTCTCGTAACCAGCCGAATCCTGCTTGGCGAGGTTGAACACCCGGGCGACGGCCGAGAGCTCGCCATCCGGCACATGGAACACCTGCTTGAAGGCGAGGATCTCGACCTCAGTGACGACCCCGTCGGCCTTGGCCATCTTGGCGCCAAGGGCGATCATGCCGATGGTGAAAGCCACAGTCTTCTCCGGCGGCGTGACCCGTGCAGCCGACACCCGCTGGAGAAAACCGCCGATCGAATCGCCAATGGTTCCCAGGGTTTCCGCGATGCGAGTCCAGATCGACATGGCCTCAGGACCCAGCGATCACGCCCTGCGGAAGTAATGCGTCAGCTTGAAGACCGGGGTGTCGATATCCTGATGGCGGGCGAGCCGCTGCTCAACATGCCAGGCGCGGCCGGCAGTCCACACCGTGGCCCACAACACCGGAACGAAACCGATCACCATCAATCCATACATGACCGCATCGGGAAAGCCGAAGAGTTTGGAGACGGCCCAGACCGTAGCCACCATGGCCGCGCTCGTCTTGCTCAGCACCAGAAGCGTTGCCCCGGCCGCCGCGAGAAAACATCCCACCGGACTAAAAGCCTGCGACTTGCGGCGCGGTTCGCCTTCCGGCTTGCTGATTTCCTGTTCCATACCACACATATGCGCCCGGCAGGACGAGAATGCAACAGACCGCTTGCCGGTTGAATCAAAGACCCAGGAAACTCGCACAAGACATTGATCTAGCGACAGTAATGTCCGCCGTTGCGGCGGTTCTGCAGGTCCAGATGAAGATGATCCCGATGGTTCCGGTCGGCGTTGGGGCCGAGCACCGTGCGGAACTCCCCGCAGGCCTGGTCATGAGCCTTGGTGAGGAAGCCGCGCTCGTCCCGGCCGCCGCGCCAGCCGTCCAGCACCGTCACCTTGCGCCCGCTCTCCAAAGTGAAGGCTGAGATGTCGATGGCATTGCCGTAGCCATGTTCGCTCATCTTGGCGCCGCGCCGATTGTTGCGCGGACGGCAGGAATAGGACGCGGCGACATCGACGCTGACCACGCTCTCCCCGAAGGCCCGTTGCGCCGCCGGTTGAACCGTGTTCTCCATCCAGTCGTGCAAGGGGGCGGCCACGCCACAGTTGAGCGTGGCCGGTTGGCTGAACCTCACGTTGCCGACCGAGCGCATTTCCCAGGGATCAGGGACCCGGCAGCCGTTGCCCTCATTGATCCGGCCGAGACGCTCGGCCAGGCCCAGCCGTGAGGGTTTGATCGAACAGGCCCCTTCAGGCGCCACCAGGCCTTCGGTCTCGAAATAGGTCTTGTTGCCCGATGATCCAGAACAGGCGGCCAGAAGCACCGTGGCCGCGGCAAGCATGACGACTGGTGCACTGCGCCCCATGACTCTCAAACCCTACTCACTCAACTCTTGAACCATGACCCCGCATGGTTAAGATTCTGTTTGTTGACACGCATCAATGACAGGCCAGGCAGCGGCTGGCATCGATCACCGGAACAAGGAGTGCGATCCCATGCAGAAGTGGCTTACATTGTCTTCATTGGCAGCAATCTTGGCAATCATGGGGCCGGGTCCTCTGTCCGCCAATTCCACCGCGACCGAACCGTCGCCCCCACCTGGCAGCATTTCGATCGACCTCGGCAAGGCCGACTTCCGTACCTATTGCGCCGCCTGCCATGGCGTGAGTGGCAATGGCGACGGCACGATTGCCGAATTCCTCACCATCGCCGCACCGGACCTTACCCTGCTCACCAAGCGGAACGCCGGGACATTTCCCCGCGAGCGCATTACCGAGGTGATCGACGGTCGCGCCCAGGTGCGCGTCCACGGCCCCCGCGACATGCCGGTCTGGGGTGACTGGTTCAGCTATGAGGCCGCGTCTCCCGACACCGACCGCGACGCCCGGGCACTGATTGTCAGCGCACGGATTGAATCGCTAGTACAGTTCATCGAGACGCTTCAGGAGAAATAGGATTGGCAGGGGCCAGTGCGGCCAGCTCTGCCTGGGCTACTTGTTCAGGGCGGCCACCAACTGGCCGACGTCCCCATTGCGCTTGGTGATGAATGACGTGAACAGGCCGCGCTGCATATAGACCATGGAAAAACCCAGCACCTTCACGTCAAGCACCTTGTAGCGCCCGCCCCGCCAGCCAAGCCGCCAGACCACCGTATAGGTCTGGCCGGACAAGAGGAACACCTTGCTGTTGACCAGGACATCCTTGTCCTTGTCAACACGGGCCTCGCCAATCTCGTATTTGGCAATCGGGTACTCGCGCGACTGGTCGGCAAAATAGCGCGCCATGAAATTGACGACGCCGCTGTAATAGCGCTCGCGCTGTCCGGATGGCAGCTTCTTGCGGTATTGGCCAAGCGAATAGTCGGCAATCTCGTGCACGTCGGCATGGCGCTGGATCGCCGATTTGAACCCATTCACCGTTCCCTGGCGATGGGCATTGAGCATATCCTTGGCGACTTTGCGCATATAGGCGAGGGCCGGATGGTCGGCCGCAGCAACCGCCGCTCCGGACAAGACCACGGTGGCCAAGCCGCCCAACAGGGCACGGCGGCTCAAAACCTGCGGGAAGCCAGGCACATTGCCCGTCATGATTCGGCCCTTTGCGTCATCGGTCACGGAGCTATAGTGGACGGATTCTCGCTCCGTCAACCGGCACCTACCAGGTTTCGGCCGCGCGCAGCTCGTCGAACAGGGCGTCGAAGTCGCCTTTCGACTTGTTCAGTACCTTGGTGAAGCGGTCCTTCATCGAGATCGTCATCCAAACGCCCTTAAGGTTCACATCATGAACCCGAAAGCCGTTGCCCGACGGAACGAGGCGCCAGCGCACCTGTTCGCGGCCACCGCTCTTCGAGCGGATGGCGCTCTGGATGATCGTGTACTTGCCCTGCTTGGAGGTCGAGATGATGTCCAGCGCGCTGCCCTGGAAGTCCTCGATATAATAGACAAAAAGCGAGGCGGCGTAGTTGTTGACCAAACTGTAGAACTCGGTTCGGCGACTCGCCGGAAGCTTCTGCCGATAGGTGCCCAGCGCGTAGTTGGCGATATTGCGCAGGTTGATGTGGCGATTGAGCAGCGCCGCGAAACGTGACTTGAGCCCCGGCCCGGTCTGGCCGCTGTTGGCCAGTTTCATCACCTCGTCGGCAATGTTGATGACAAATGATTCCGCCGGATTGATCGCCGCCGCGGCCGGACCCAGACCAGAAGCCAGGGCCACCGCTCCGAGGGCCATCAGATCACGACGCCGCCAAGGGCGAGTCAGAAACCCAGCCATTTCGCCTCCCGATGTCATGGATTGCCGGATGCGTTAACCATGACAGTAGGCCGCGTCTATATGGAAAAAGCAAGGCGGACGGCCCCCGACCTGCAAGTTTTCCGCGACATCCAGCCCATTTGCCCGACAATCGGGCAGAATCCAGGGCATTCTTCCGTTGCAATCTACATAACGATATGTTTATGTCGTTATTGAAAGGCACGGGAATGGAAGAGCTTCTGGCCGGATTGCGGGCTGCTGCCGAATCGACGCGGATCCGCATCCTGTTCATATTGTCACACGGTGAGTTCAACGTCAGCGAACTCACCCAGATTCTTGGCCAAAGCCAGCCGCGGGTCAGCCGCCACCTCAAGCTCATGGCCGAAGCGGGCCTCGTCACCCGCCACAAGGAAGGCAACTGGGTCCTGTTCCGCATCCGTGAAAATGACCTCGGCGGCGCCCTGTCGCGTGCTATCGTCGATCTCCTTCCCGGACAGGATGCCGAACTGGTCCGCGACCTTGCCCGGCTCGAAGACATCCGCAAGATCCGCTCCGAGGCTGCGGCCAGCTATTTCCGCGAAAATGCCATGCATTGGGAGCGCCTGCGCGCGCTCCATGTGCGTGAGGAGGATGTCGAGGCGGCCATGCTGCGTCTCGCCGGCGACCGGCCGATCGGCCTGCATCTCGATCTTGGCACCGGCACTGGATCGGTGCTTCGAAGTTTTGCCTCCCACGCCGCCCAGTCGATCGGTATCGACAGCAGCCGGGAAATGCTGGCCTTCGCCCGGGTCAACCTCGACTCGCAGGGCGTTCGCCACGCCCAGATCCGCCATGGCGATATCTATGCCCTGCCCTTCGCCGACGCCACCGCCGACTTCATCACCATCCACCAGGTCTTGCACTTCCTCGACGATCCGGGCCGGGCCCTTGCCGAGGCCGCCCGCGTCCTGAGACCCGATGGCCGGCTCCTCGTTGTCGATTTCGCGCCCCACCAGATGGAAGAATTGCGCGAGCGCCACGCCCACCGCCGTTTGGGGCTGGCCGCCGAGGACATGGCCCACTGGTTGCAGCGCGCAAGCCTTTCGCCGCAACGCCACGACGTGCTGCCGCCGCCCTGGCGCAAGGACGGCACCGGCCTTACCGTGTCCCTGTGGCTCGCCGCGAAGCCTGCCAGCGCAACGCCACCATTGACCGCCACCAGGAAACAGCCGGACCCCGCACCATGATGACCCTTGCTGATGACACGGCTGGATTGACCGTCTCCTTCGAGTTCTTTCCGCCCAAGCCCGGACCTGCCGAAGAGTCGTTCTGGGCGACGATCGCCAAGCTCGAGACGGTGCATCCCTCCTTCGTCTCGGTAACCTATGGCGCCGGCGGCACCACCCGCGACCGCACCCTGAACACCGTGGCCCGCATCGCCGCGCAGACCAGCCTCCGGCCCGCCGCCCACCTCACCTGCGTCGGCGCCAGCAAGGATGACGTCAATGCCGTCGTGCGCGACTTCAAGGCCGCTGGCGTCAACCATATCCTGGCCCTGCGCGGCGACCCGCCCGGCGGCATCGGCACCCGCTTCGTGCCCCACCCGCAAGGCTATCGCAACGCCGCCGACCTGGTGCGCGGCATCCGCGAACTGGGGGATTTCGAGATCTCGGTCTCGGCCTATCCGGAACGCCACCCCGAGTCGGTGTCGATCGAGGAGGATCTCGCCTTCATGGCCGACAAGGCCGATCACGGCGCCAGCCGCGCGATCTCGCAGTTCTTCTTCCACAATGCCTTCTTCCTCAGGCTGCGCGACCGTATCGCGGCGCGCGGAATCGACATCGATCTGGTGCCCGGCATCCTGCCGATCACGTCCTTCGCCCGGGTCCAGGAATTTGCCGCCAAATGCGGCGCCCACGTGCCGCCCGCCCTCGCCCGGCGCTTCGACGGTCTCGACAACGACCCCGAGACCCGCAACCTGGTGGCCGCCATGGTTGCCGCCGAACAGGTTTCCGCCCTCAGGCGCGAAGGTGTCAACCATTTCCATTTCTATACCCTCAACCGCGCCGACCTGGTCTATGCCATCTGCCGCGTGCTGGGTCTGGGCAGCGCTGCCGAGGCGGCGTAAACCAGACCCGGCCGCGGCCCCAGCCACTTTGGCAGGATGTTCGTTCAAGATACCGAGGTGAGTGATGCCTGCTTCTCGTGTCAATGACCGCAGCGATGACCCTCGCAGCCATGCATCGGGGCACCCATGTCGCCTTGGCCGCCGGGTGTTGCTGCAGGCCATGGGCGCGCTTCTCGCAGCGAGCCCTGTCCGGGCCTCCGATGCCGCGAGCCTCGCCGTGCCACCCGCCATCGGCGACATGTACCTGGGGCCCAGCGCTGCCAAGGTTACGATCATCGAATATGCCTCGGCCTCCTGCCCCAACTGCGCGTCGTTCTACCGCGGCACGTTCCAGGACCTGAAACGCGCCTATATCGATACGGGCAAAATCCGCTTCGTGTTGCGTGAGTATCCCCACAATGATGCGGCCCTGGCGGCCTTCATGCTGGCGCGTTGCGCGCCGAAGGAAAAATACTTCGACCTGATCGACAGCTTCTTCACGACCCAGAGCAAATGGGTCCGTTCACCCGCCGATGGTTTGCTGAACATCGCCCGCGATCATGGCCTCACCCCTGCCGAATACCAGGCCTGCATCACCGACATCCAAATTGCCGACGACATCCGCTCGATCAAGGACAAGGCCAGCGGCCTCGGCGTGCGCGGCGTGCCCACCATCTTCATCAACGGCCAACTCTACGACGGTGACCGCAGCTTCGAGGATTTCCAGGCAAAGCTCGATCCGCTGCTGAGGTAGGTTTGGCATGAAGGCCTATAGGCCGTTGCGCCGCCATACCGCTGCGACCGCCGGACGCGAGACGACATTGTCGTAGAGCCGCCTGAGGGTCGGATGCCGCGCCAGCATCCCGATCATGTCCGGGTCCCAGGAGACCAGCATCGCAGCATAGAGATCGACCGCGCTGAACTGTCCACCCAGGAGATACGGCCCCTCGCCCACGGCATCGGCGAGAATGGCGAATTCCCGCGCCATGCCGGATTCGGCGAACGCTTTTATTCCGGGGACCCCCGCCGGATCTGTGGTGTACCTGTGCGGATAGTAGAGGCGCAGGTCGCTCATGTAGAGGGTGGTCGCCATATAGACCATCCAGCGCAAATAGCGGCCGCGTACCGGCGACGTAACCGCCGGTGCCAGTCCCGCTGCCGGATGGAGGTCCGCCAGATAGATCATGATGGCGGCACTTTCCGTCATCACACTGTCATCGGGCAGGATCAGCGTGGGCACCTCAGAGCGGGGATTGATGCGTTGAAAGCTCTCTGGAAAACGGTTGTCGCTGTCGCGATCGAGTTCGGTCACCTGGTACGGCGCGGCGCATTCGGCCAGAAGCGCCTCTACCGCCATGGAACCCGCCCCCTTGCGGGCGTAAAGCCTATACATCGAAAATCTCCCGAGCCATTCCATATACAATTCTGGGACTTCCGTTGAAAAGCCCTTGCCTCGGCTCCGAAAGCGTGGAAAGCGGATGTTGAAGGAAACTCACGTCCCATCGCTTTCCATGACCAGGTCCAATCCGATGCTGCGGCCCCGCAAGGTCCGTTTCAGCTACTCGACGGCCGACCAGCCGGCGTTGCAGCGCGCCCTGATACAAACCATCGAGAAATTCGGCGGTCAGCGCAAGCTGAAGCGCCTCTATCTCCAGCATCAGAAACGCCTGCACCAGGGCGAGGATTTTTTCGATGCCGCCATCCGCCTGTTGCGCATGACGGTCGAGTTTGACGAGGCGGCCCTTGCCGCAACACCCCCCAGCGGTCCGGTTCTGTTCATTGCCAATCACCCCTATGGGGTGCTCGACGGCATCACCCTGACCTGGCTCGCCACCAAGGTGCGGCCGGACACCAAGGTGCTGGCCAATGATGTTCTATGCCAGGCGCCCGAAGCGGCCGCCAACCTGCTGCCGGTGGCCTTTGCACCCACCCGCGAAGCCCGTGAAACCAATGTGCGCTCACGCCGGGCTGCCCAGGACTGGCTCAGACAGGGTCATGCCATCGGCATCTTTCCGGGTGGTGGAGTATCCACCTCCGAGCGCCCATTGAAGGGGCCGGCAGTCGATCTGCCCTGGGCCCCTTTCACGGCCAAGCTTTTGCGCAATTCGAAGGCAACAGTGGTGCCGATCTATTTCGTCGGGCAAAACAGCCGCCTGTTTCAATTGGCCAGCCATACGAGCCTCACGCTCCGCCTGTCGCTGGTATTCCGCGAGACCGCCCGGCGCATCGGCTCAAGGCTCAAGGTGAGGATCGGTCGGCCGATCCCCTTCGCCGAACTGGCCCATATCGAGGATCGCGCCGCCCTGGTCATGGAATTGCGCCGGCGCACCTTCAGCCTGGCTTTGCCTGAAGACATCAAGGGGCGCATGAACGACCTGCACCTAAGGGAAGCACGCGTCAAGGGCGTGAAATTCAAAGGTGAGGAGTGATGCCGTAGGGGGCTTGGCGGCAACACCTGTTTGAGGGCATGATAGCGATTGCGACTCATCAGAAGGCAGAAACGGACCGGCATGCGGGCGGGTGCAATGCAACACATGTTTTGTGGCAGAATTCTTCGGGGCCTTCTGATCCCGTTGATGATCGTGTTGGGCATGGGTGCCGCCCAAGCGGCCAAGAACTGCCCGCCCGAAAGTTTCATCGTCAGTGCCGGCCAGGCCTATGACCGGGCCGCGCGTTCGGGCAGCCCCTCGGCATTCTCCAGCGCCGCCGCGCGCTACTCGGATATGAATTCGATCGCGCTTTACGCGCTCGGCCAGTATCGCAAGAAATTGCCCCCTTCACGGCAGGGAGAATATGTGCGGCTCGCCAAGGTCTTCATGGGCAAGTTCATGCTCAAGAATGGCGCCGATTTCCGGGTCGGCAAGCTGACCGTCATAAATTGCACGGGCCCGGCGTCCAATACCACGGTGAATGCCCAGACCGAATCCGGCGACCCCGTCACCTTTCGTGTCTATCGGGCCGGATCCGGATTCCAGATCAGCGACATGAAGGTCAGCGGGATATGGCTGGTGGGGCAGATGAAGTCCACCTTCGTCGGCACCATCAACCGCGCCAAGGGCGACATCGACGAGCTTTTCAAGTTCATGGAACGCTATTGAGCCCCTGCTGCAGCCAGTGTGCCTCGGCGTCAGGCACGCACCGCCACCAGAAACAGCCGCGGGAAGCGCAGAAGAACCGTTCCGTCCGGATTGACCGGATAGGCCTTCGCCAGTTCTGCTTCGTAGGCCTTGAGGAATTCCGCCTGTCCTGCGTCATCGAGCGGCGCAAGGAACGGACGGAGCCCCGTCGATGCGAGCCAGTCCACGATGCCGCGCGGCCCTGCCAGTGGATGGTTGTAGATCGTATGCCAGATTTCGATCCGGACACTGAGCGGACGCAACCGCGCATAATAGGCCGATGGCGTGGGCAGCATATCGCGGGCTGCTGGAGCGCCCGCGAGCTTCTCGGTCCACGGGCCCTGCCCTGCCACCTCGGACATCAGCCGGTGGCTGGGCTCCTGCAGGTTGTCCGGCATCTGCACCGCCAGCACCGCGCCAGCCCTCAGCCCACGGAGCAATCGTTCGAGCACCGAGACATGGTCCGGAACCCATTGGAATGTGGCATTGGAAAACAGCAGGTCGGGCGCCTCCGGTGGGGTCCAAGAGGTGAGATCGCCATGGGCGAAGTGCGCCGCCGGACAGGCGCTCCGCGCCTTCTCCAGCATGGCGGCGGAATTGTCTATGCCGGTCACGTGGGCTCGGCCATAGCGTGCGACCAGGAGCGCGGTCGAGTTGCCGGGACCACAACCGAGATCATAGATCCGGTCTGGCGCAGCCAGCGGCACCTGAGCCAGCAAGTCACGCGCCGGTCTGGTGCGCTCATCAGCGAATTTGAGGTAGTGATCGGGGTTCCAGTCGGTCATCTAACAAATATGGCCCCGTTCGGTGCTGAGCGCCAGCCGGATGACAGCGCCCTCGCCGCCCTTCGGCGACAAGAGGTGCACACCGGAGGAGAGGGAATCCCATATCTTCCCATCCACCTGGATGAAAGAGGCCAGCGGAACCGAAAGGCGCAGACACCCCTGGCGCCCGCCCCGCTTGACCTATCTCAAGGGCCTGATCGTGAAGCTGTGATAGTTGCTCATGCGCTGGGCAGATTGTTTGGCGGCGGCTGAAGATTGTAGCCACGGTCTCGGTGGCGATCCGGTGCGCCGTTCCGCCATTCACACTATGCCCGACAAAAAGCGGAGGAGTGGAAAACATGTTTCGGCATTTGGCGAAGAAGAGCGGCGGTCTTCTGGCAGCGATCACCCTGGTTGCGCTTGCAAGTTCAGCCTTGGCCCAGGATGCGGTCGTCGGCCAGGAGGAATTCCGCAGCCATTGTGCGGCCTGTCATGGTCTGACGGGCCTGGGCGACGGACCGATCGGGCAATCCCTGAAGGTGCCGGCGCCAAACCTCGCAAAGATCGCCGAGAAGAACGGCGGCAAATTCCCGTTTCAGAAGGTTTACGAGATCATCGAGGGACGCGCCGTGCTGGCGGCCCATGGCACCCGGGACATGCCACTCTGGGGCGATCGCTACATGCGCGATGCCAAGCCGGTCACGCCCGACCAGGCCGACATCACGCGGCAATTGGTCGAACAGCGCATCCTGTCGCTCGTCTATTATATCGGCACGCTGCAATAGGCGGGACATGCTGACAGGGCGCGGCGGCTGTGGGCACGCAGCCTCGCGGCCGTTTCAATCGCCGGAGCCACCGGCCTGCTCAATAGGCGTGAACCACCACGCGGGCGCCGAGGTCGACCCGGTCATAAAGGTGAATGATGTCGCTGTTGAGAAGGCCGAAACAGCCTGCCGTCGCCTTCTTGCCGATAAGCTTCGGGTCGTGCGTGCCGTGAATGCGGTAGATGGTGTCGACCTCGCCCTGGTAGAGATAAAGGGCGCGGGCCCCCATCGGGTTGTCGAGGCCGCCGGGCATGCCGTCCTTCCACTTCACCAGCTTCGGAAACTCCGCGAGGTGCTCGGGCGTCGGCGTCCAGGTCGGCCACTTGGCCTTCTTGCCGATGGTGGCTGCCCCCGCCCAGGTGCGGCCCGCCTTGCCCACCGAGGCGCCATAGCGCATCGCCTTGCCGCCACCCAGCACATGGAAAAGGAAGCGCTTGCGTGGCTCGACCACGATGGTGCCGGGGGGCTCGCTGGTCTCGTAGTCCACTTCGCGCCGCCGGAACTTGTACTCGATGAGCTTGGCATCCGACTCCTTCACCCGGAACGGCTCGGCCTCGGCGAAGGCGGAAGGGACGGGCAGCGCCGTGGCGGCGAGCGAGGCAAGGAGCGTGCGGCGGGTGAGGAACATGGGAGGCCGTCGAATAGTTGCGTTGCGCCGCTGTCTACCACGGCCAGGCCAGTGCGTCACCCCGGCGCTTGCCCTCAGAAATAGCTGGCGCCGAGCGCACGCACGCGGGCCAGTTGCTGGTCGCGGACCTCTGCTCCCGCCATCACGTCATAGAGCAGTTCGAGACGGGCCTCGGGGATGCCGCAATACTGCATGATGCCGGTGACAAGCTGGGTTTGCATCGCCGTGTCATAGCCGCGCTTGGCATAGGCTTCGGCGTCGGATGACGCGGTGCCGATCAGCAGCGCCTTCTTGTGCGGGAGCTTGCGCGATCCATAGGCCCAGCCATGGTTCCACACCCGGTCGATCCAGCCCTTGGTGGTGGCGGGAAACGACCACCACCACACCGGAAACACGAAGGCCAGCGCCTCGGCTCGCATGACGCGGGCCTGCTCGCGGAGAACCTCGGACGAGTAGACCTTGGCAGGGTCGTCCCAGTCCGGCTCGTCAGCGACGGGAAGGCGCGGGTCGAACCCCTCGGCCCGGAGATCGGCAACTTCGGAGGTATGCCCGGCGGCGGAGAGCCCTTCCTGCAGGTGGTCCACCACCGCCCCGCAGAACGAGCCGTCCCGCCGGGGATGATCGAAGACGATGAGGATGTTCATTTTGTCACGAGGCCCTTCAGGTCTTTAATCAGGATGAAGAGATGCAGCGGATTGTCAAATCCCTCGGTAAAGCGGAACCGCAGGTAGTAGCTCTTGGCTGCCTCGTCCTTGGCATGAACGACAAGGGCGCGGATGCCGGCAATATCCGCCGCCTGAAGCGTCCGGATGATCACGTCCTTCAGCAGCCATTGACCGAGGCCCTGCCCCTGCCGGCCCGCAGCGATCGCCAGCCGCGCCAGGACCATCACGGGAACGGGATGGCGCGGCAGCCCCTTCTTCAGGCGATCGGGAGCCGCACCGTGTTGAACCTCGCCCACCACCAGCGTGTAGAAACCGATGACCTCATCATTGTCCGTGGCGACGTAGGTCTGTGATGCATTGGCGAGCTGGCCGGCAAGCGCGAAGCGCTTGAGGAAATGGTTCAGGGCCTCACTGCCGCAATCGAAACCCGACACATCATGGCCGTGGCCGAGTTTCTCGATCTTCACGACTTGGTCTTGGGTGGATCTTGGGGCGGATCAAAGGGGCCGGGAGTATTCAGCAGTTTCCGAAGTTCCGGCAGGTCGCGCGGCGGGGCATCGAGCGCGGCCACGAAGGCCTCCCACTTCTCGGGCGAGAGAATGAAACTGCGCTGCTCGGCCAACACGTCGTCGGCCCGCTCCAGCGCAGAGGTGAGCACGAAATCGGAGACGGTGCGGTTCTGTGCCTCCGCCGCCGCAACAATCCGCTGCTTCGCCTGCGGTGTCAGGCGGAGATCGAGCTTTTCGGATCGTGTGGCACTGGACATGGCAGCAACATGGGACAGGCGCCAGACATTGTCAAGACAAGTACGCTCTATTGACCCAACGCAAGCTAACTGCAAAATCCAACCGATGAACAACGAGCGTATTCAATTCATCATCGACAATCTGCAAGAGACCCTCGAAATCGAGGTGAAGAACTGGCTGGATGGGTTATGCAACAACGAGAGCAAGGCCAAGCTCGCCAAAGAACTGATTGCTCTAGCCAACCATGGCGGCGGTTTGCTTTTTATTGGATTCGAAGAAAGCAAAGAAGGTCATCCGGAGATCACTCCGAAGGACGAAGAGGCAAAGGCCTTCAGCCAAGATGCGGTAGCGAATATAATCCAAAAATACGCTGAACCTCCTTTCCAATGCGAGATCGGCTACTTCAAGAGAACCGGTTCAAACATCTCTCACCCGGTTATCGAAGTAACCGGAGGTCATAGGACGCCAATTTTTGCAAAGAGCGGCTCTCCTGATGGGCAGAAACTACAATCCGGAATTGTCTATGTCCGGCGTCCAGGAGGATACAGCGAGCCTTGCCGAATACAGGATGACTGGGAGAAGTTGCTCGACCGGCTGGTGAAATCCAGACAGACTGAACAACTCGAAGCGATACGCGAAATACTCAATCCGCAAACATACCCCATAGCCCACGCGGAAGACTCGCTAGAACAATGGGATTCCGAGAGCTATCAAACGTGGAATAAGCTGATTGACCAACTACCTCCGCAGAGCCCTCATAGACTCGCATCGGGGCATTGGACTTTCTCGTTTTCAATAAACCCAATTCAACAACCAACGCTGGCTGAGTTGAATGATGCACTGGAACGACAAATGCCACGACTCTCGGGCTGGCCACCATTCACTTACTTGCATCAACAGCCCAAGCGGCCGAATGCCTACGGCGAGACAGTTCAGGCTTGGCTCGTCGACCCAAAAAACACGAGCGATACGGATCCGTGTCGCAGTGATTTTTGGCGGGTCTCTCGCGACGGTTACGGCTTCCTCCTTAGACCAATGCAGGAAGATGATCCACACTTCGCCAGCAACATACACCCGAGGCCTGCGGGTCCCCATTTTGATTGGACGCTTCCAATTTACCGTTCAGTAGAATTGCTGAAGTATGTGGAAGCCTTCGCTGAGCGATTCTCTGACGAAAACGCAAAATTCAATACCATCTTACGATACTACAAGACGAATGGCAGGCGCCTCATCAATCGAGAGTGGGACTACAGTCTTAGAGAGAACAATACGTGCGCTTTGCCTAACTTGGAGAGCAAGATATCTGGCAAGGTGCATTCCCTTCGAACAAACATCGAAGAACGTGTTTACTCATTGCTAACCCCAATCTTTGAGCAGTTTCAGTTTGCACAACTGCCAAAACAAGTCTCAGATGATATAGTGAAAAAAGCACTGAGACCCCGACGATGATCCAATTGCCGATTCAAGTTCATACGCTTCACCTCGCGAACTGCTTGTACTTGATCCGCTTCGGCATCACGCTGTCTTCGCCCA
>JAGRLX010000001.1:3053-13886 GCA_020441605.1 Alphaproteobacteria bacterium | reverse complement strand
GACGCCCGGCGGCATCCAGGCATTTTCGGCCCGCATGTCGGTAAGGACCTTCACGCCGATGTCGGAATTAATCGTGGCCTTCATGGTCTCGCCATCGAAGAACTTGCCGCCTTCGTTGCGGAAGCGCTCCTGGAACATGAACATGGTGTAGGGCGGCTGCCGGAAGAAGGCGGCGCCATACATGCCCTTGTCCTTCAGAATCTCTGACAAGGCCGCGCCGGTCTCGTCGAAGTCGGCCCAGTTGGCCGGCACCGCGAGATCCTTGCCGGTCTTGGCCTTGAAGGCGTCCTTGATGGCCGCGTCCTCGAAGATATCCTTGCGATAGTACATCAGGAAGACGTCGCCATCGTCCGGGAAACCGAAGATCTTGCCGTCGACCATCATCTGGTTGTCACGATAGGTCGGCGCGATCTTCTGCAACTCGTCACGGAAGCCATACTTGTCCACGTAGGGATCCAGCACTTCGAGGGCGCCGGCATTGGCGAGGTCCGGCATCCAGGCGGGAATGACGTTCAGCGCATCGTAGGCGCCGGCGCCGGAGCGGTAGTCCTGCATGATCTTGGTGAACATCTCGGCGGTCGACACCTCAATGACCTTCACGTCGATACCCGTCAGTTCTTTCCACTTGGGCCCGGAGAAGTTCAGAGGATCGAGCGCCTGGAGACCCGCCTCCCACACGATGGTAATGGTCGTGCCGCTGTACTGCTTGGCGGCATCGACTGCCGCCTGGGCCGCATCGGCAGCCCAAGCCGGTCGAACGAAAGTGCCGGCCAAACCGGCGGCGATGCCGATCTTGCCAACGTCGCGTCTTGTAACCATGGTCTTCCTCCCAGTTGTGAACGGCAGCGGCAGGGCCGCCATTCGTTGCTCCCCCGGCTTACGCCGCGGGGAATCTCCCTTATCCGAATAGCCGTGCGAAGGCTTCGAGCTTTCTCTTGAAGCCGGGCTGGTCCAACACCTGTCGATTGACGACCCCGCGCGGCACCTGGCCTTTCTGGATGTCGAGGACCGCCTTTACATCGGCCGCGCCGTTTCCAGCAAAGCACTGGTCAGTCCAGCACAGCGCATGTGGCGCAGCAATGATGTTGTCGAGCTTGAGCAACGGGTCGTTCGGATCTGTCGGCTCCTGCTCGAAGACATCGAGACCGGCACCGGCGATGCGCCCCTCCTGCAGAACCCTGGTGAGGGCCTCCTGATCGACGATCGGCCCGCGGGCCGTGTTGATGAGATAGGCGGTGGGCTTCATCAGCGCCAGGCGTTCTGCATTGACGATGTGATGGGTGTCGGGCGTGAGGGGACAGCTCACCGACAGGATGTCGGCGCGGGAAAACAGCTCCGCGATGCCAACCAGTTCGATTCCCAGTTCGGCGCACACGGCCTTGTCAGCGAATGGGTCGTGGGCGATGAATTTCATGTCGAAGGGTTTGGCCAGGCGGAATGCCTCGGCGCCGATGTTGCCGACGCCCAGCGACCCGAAGGTCTTGCCGACGAGCCCGACGCCCATGTGCTCGCCGCGCGCGGCGAAGCCCGGTGGTCCCATGCGGGCCAGCCTGTCCTTCGCCGTCATCTTGCCGGTCAGCGCCAGCATGAAGGTGATGATGGAGACCGCAACCGGCCGGCGCACGCCATCGGGGGTGATCACCAAGGCTATGTCGTTCGCCGTGCAGGCCGGAACGTCGACGGTGTCGTAGCCGACCCCGAACCGGGCCACCACCGCAAGCCGCCCGCTCCTTGGCACACTCGCTGCGTCGAACCGGTGGGCGAGGAGGATCAGAGCATCGAAATCTTCGAGTTGTTCAGCCTTGAGTGGATTGGCATTTTCAAGGAAGCTCATGTCCACATCGGGTGCGGCCTTCAGTGGCCCGAGATCGAAATCCGGAAAGGTCGGCGAGCCGTCGGCCTTCTTGAAGTCGCCGGACAGGGCGACACGGAATATCTTGCCCATTATTTGCACCCCTCGCGCAATGTCGTCATCGCCGCTCCCAGCGCGTCGCGCAGCACCCAGACATCCCCCGAATAGCAGCAGAAATCGAAACCCTGCTTGTAGAAGGATATGCCCTGATCGGTGTTGGGCACCAGCCGGCCAAGCGACTTGCCGTGCTTCTTCGCGCCGGCGATGATCTTGTCCATGGCCGATTGGAATTCCGGATGGTCGAACTGACCAGGAATGCCGAGCGACACCGAGAGATCGAAATGGCCGACCCAGAGGCAGTCAACGCCATCGAGTGCGGCAATGGCCTCGGCGTTTTCTGCGCCCTCGGCCGTTTCGATGAGGCAGATGACGGTGGTCCGGTCGTTGGCCCCGGCGAGCGCTTCGGCGACCGGCGCGGTCCGATAGTTGTCATGGGCCATGCCAAGGCCGACGCCGCGCTTGCCTTGCGGGTAGTATTTGACACTGTCGACCATGGCCTGGGCCTGGGCAACGGTCGAGATCATCGGAGCGATCAGACCCTCGGCGCCCATGTCGCAGGCCCGGGCGAGCATGTCGTTCTCCTGGGCGGGGACGCGCACGATCACGGGGAGGTCGGCCGCCTCGAAATAGCGGATGGCGCTCTTCAGGGTTTCGAAGCTGAAGCCGGAATGCTCCATGTCGAAGAACACGAAGTCGCACCCGGCGGCCTTCAGGATATGGCCGATGCCGGGCGTCACGAATTCCACGATGAAGTGCCCGAGTTTCACCTCCCGGGTTCTGGTCATCTGCTTGAGGGCGTTGCGTGTCATGGGAGACTCCTATGTCCGGGAACCTTCGCAGGCCAGAGTGAATTGTGCGACGCGCTTGTCGAGGACGAGATCGGCGCTGTCCCGGTCGAAGCGGATGAAATGCGGGCTCTTAAGGTGGGCCTCGAAGGCCGCACGGTCATCGTAGATTTCATAGAGAAAGATCCGGTCAGCGTCATCGGCGGGCACAAGCACGTCGAAGCGGCGGCAACCCGGTTCGTCGCGGCACGACGCGATGGCATTGGCGTCCATGAGCTGACGGAACGCCGACATGCATCCCGGCTTTATGGTGAAATCGACCGTGATCACCAGGCCACTCATGCGACACTGCCCCGGACCTGCCAGTAGAGGCCGGCGATCTGTTGCAGATGGGACTCCATGCGCGCAGCCGCAAGGTCGGGGTCGCGCGCCGCGATCGCTTCGCAGATCGCTGCATGGGCATCGAAGGCGATGCGATTCTGGCCGGGATAGTGGAGTGTCACGCGGCGCTGGTCCACCAGCCATTCGAGAATGGCCGAATGCAGCGAGGTATAGATCGGGTTCTGCGGAATGGTAGCGATGGCGAAATGGAAGGCCACGTCGGTCTCCTCGAAGCGGCGCAGGTCGCCGATCGACTCGCGATTGGCGAAAAGCGCCGCGCGCAGCCGCGCGATATCGGCATCGGTAGCCATCCTGGCAGCGTCTCGCACCAGGCCGGTCTCGAATAGCAACCGGGCATCCTGGAAATGGCGGAGTCCTTCGGGTGCGGACAGCAGATAGCGGGCACTTCCCGCCAGCGATGACATGACCGCGGCTGGGGTTGGTGCGGCCACCCGCGCCCGGGCACCCGGCCTGAGGTCCACCAGCCCCATGCGTTGAAGATGAAACAATGCCTCGCGAACCGCGGTCCGTCCAACCCCGAACTCCCGCATCAGGTCCCGTTCCGAAGGCAATTCCGATCCGGGCGGTTGCGCGTGGTTCCGGATCCGGCCCTCAAGAATGTCGGCGATCTGTTCGAACAATCGGGTGCGTTTGACGACACTGGCCATTGGTCTACCTGTTATACCAGCAGCCTAGGGTCTGATTTTTGCGCCGTCAATCACTTGATGTCGCTGTCCTGGCGTCACAGTCATTGACTCATCATACCAGCAACATATAAGCACAGATGAAGCTAATCGAGGTTTGATCATGTCGTCAATTGCTCTCTTTGGTGCCGGTGGCAAGATGGGCCACCGCCTGTCGCGCAACCTTCTGGGATCGCGCTTCGATGTACGACACGTCGAAGTGAGTGCTGCCGGACAAGCAAGGCTCAAAGATGACTTCGGCCTCTCATGCCATGCGCCCGACGCGGCCCTCGAAGGCGCCGACGTCGTCATCCTGGCGGTACCAGACACGGCGATCGGCAAGGTTGCGGCCTCCATCGTTGAGCGGCTCACGCCCGGGACCATGGTGATCGTGCTCGATGCTGCGGCACCTTTCGCCGGACACCTGCCAAGACGTGACGATCTCACCTATTTCGTGACCCACCCTTGCCACCCGCCGATCTTCAACGACGAAACCGACCCGACGGCCCAAAGAGATCGCTTCGGCGGGATCGCGGCGAAGCAGCACATCGTCAATGCCCTGATGCAGGGCCCAGACTCCGATTATGCCAAGGGCGAGGAAATAGCCCGGTTGATCTGGGCACCCGTGATGCGGTCTCACCGGGTGACGGTCGAACAGATGGCGCTGCTCGAACCCGGCCTTTCCGAAACCGTCTGCGCCTCGCTGCTCGACGTGATGCGTGAAGCCATGGATGAGGTGGTTCGGCGTGGCGTGCCGGCCGAGGCGGCACGCGACTTCCTTCTGGGCCACATGAACATTCTGGGCGCCGTGATCTTCAAGGAACAGCCCGGCGTTTTTTCCGATGCCTGCAACAAGGCCATCCAGTTCGGTAAGCCCATGCTGATGCGCGACGACTGGAAGCGGGTCTTCGAGCCAGACGAAATTGCGGCCAGCATCAGACGGATTACCTGAGCACGGGGTGGGCCTGGGGCAAATGTCTCGCCTTCCCTCGTGCGGAGCTTCATCCAGGCCTGTTGAGGGTATAGAGCGAGCGCGAGCGTTCCAGATGCCGCACCAGCGCCGCTTCAGCGCCGTCGGCATTCCGGACCTCGATGCAGCCCAGAATCTCGTCGTGCTCGGCCAGCGTATGGCGTTCCTTGCCCGCCCACAGCAGCATCTCGGTATGATAGGCCTTGAGCCAGCCAAGCATGGCTTCGCTCACCGCCACGAAGATCGGATTGCCGGAGATTGCCGCGATCCGGACATGAAAACGCATGTCGGCGGCAATGAAGCGCTCGGCATCACCGAGACTTTCGCGCTGTTCGGCAAGGATGGCTCGCAGTGCCAGCATGTCATCGCTGCTGGCCTTGAGCGCCGCCTCCCGGACCATGCCCCGTTCGAAGAACAGGCGCGCGTTCTTGAGGTGCTCGAGGGAATCGGTGGAGCGCGACAGCATGATGTGGGCCGTCTGATCGACCTGGCGGATGATCGACTGGGCTGTCACTTCGAGAACCCGCGCCCTTTCGCCATGGCTGATCGAGATCAGGCCCATGTTGGCGAGCGACTGCATGGCTTCCCGGATCGCCGGCCGGCCGACGCCGAAACGGTCCATGAGTTCCCGCTCCGAAGGCATTTCATCGCCAGGCAGAAGATCGCCGCCGGTGATTATGCGTTTCAGCCGGTCAAACACCTCGTCGGAAAGTTTGCGCCGGACGATCCGGTCGGATTTCATGATGGCAGCCAGCCATGGGGTGAACTAGAGATATGCTCACCATACCAGTAATCGGGCAGCGCGCAAATTGAGCAACGATGTCATCCGCATCACCTATCGCATCGAAACGCCCGGAAGCGTTGCGAGGCTGGCCGAGAAGATCGCCAGCGACCAATCCACGGGAACCTTCGTGGCGCTACCGGGCGAGACGGAGGAGCTCAAGGCCCGCGTGGCCGCACGGGTGGTGGCGATCCGCCACCTGGAGCCCGCCATTGCATCGTCCTTTCCGGACCAGGGGCCGGGGCCCTTCAATCGCGGCGACGCCGACATCGACTTTCCCATCGATGCCGTGGGAACCGATCTCGCCGCGCTGATGACCATCGCCATTGGCGGCGTCTATTCGATCAAGGGCCTCTCCGGAATCCGAGTTGTCGACATGAAACTGCCGGAAGCGTTCCGCGGGGCCCATCCCGGTCCGCAATTCGGCGTGAAGGGCAGCCGACAACTTGCCGGGGTCCACGGCCGCCCGATCATCGGCACCATCGTCAAGCCGGCGCTTGGCCTCAGGCCCCACGAAACGGCCGAACTGGTGCGTGAACTTGTGGAAGCCGACGCCGATTTCATCAAGGACGATGAAAAACTGATGAGCCCTGCCTATTCGTCCTTGGCGGATCGAGTGAAGGCCATCATGCCGATCATCCTCGACCGCGAGCAGCGCGCCGGCCGCAAGGTGATGTATGCCTTTGGTATAAGCCACGCCGATCCGGACGAAATGATGCGCAACCACGACATGGTGCTGGCGGCGGGCGGCAATTGCGCCGTCATCAACATCAACTCGGTCGGCTTCGGCGGCATGGCCTTCCTGCGCAAGCGCTCCGGCCTCGTTCTTCATGCCCATCGCAATGGCTGGGACATCCTGACCCGCCATCCGGGCCTCGGCATGGATTTCCGCGTCTATCAGCAGTTCTGGCGGCTGCTGGGCGTCGACCAGTTCCAGATCAACGGCATAAGGGTGAAATACTGGGAGCCGGACGAGAGCTTCGTTGCCGCGTTCAAGGCCGTGACCACGCCGATCTTTTCAGACGATGACTGTTGCCTTCCAGTGGCCGGATCTGGGCAATGGGGCGGACAGGCGCCGGAAACCTATGAGCGTACCGGCCGGACCCAGGATCTCCTCTATCTCTGTGGCGGCGGCATCGTCAGCCATCCGGATGGACCGGCGGCCGGGGTGCGTGCCGTGCGCCAGGCCTGGGAGGCAGCGGTCGCGGGGATCAGCCTTGACGACTACGCCAGGTCCCATCCCGAGCTGGCCCGGTCGCTCGTCAAATTCGGCGAAGGCCGCGGAGACTGAGCCATGGCCCCACCGCTACTCAGCTTCTATGGCGACGACTTCACCGGTTCGACCGACGTGATGGAGGCGCTGGCATCACACGGCCTGCGCACGGTGCTGTTCACACGTATGCCCGATGCGGAGGAATACCGCCAGTTTGCCGGTTACAGGGCCGTGGGCCTGGCCGGGACCAGCCGCAGCCAGACGCCCGCATGGATGGAGGCACATCTTCGCCCGGCTCTCGCCTGGCTAAAGGGTCTCGGTGCGGCCCACTGCCACTACAAGGTCTGCTCGACCTTCGACTCGAGCCCGGGGACCGGCAGTATCGGCAGGGCCATCGACATCGGCTTCGAGGTGTTCGCCCAGCCGGCCGTTCCGCTGGTGGTCGGCGCGCCGCAGCTTCGCCGCTATACGGCATTCGGCCATCTGTTCGCGGGCTACCAGGGGCAGGTCCATCGGATTGACCGCCATCCGGTGATGAGCCGCCACCCGGTGACCCCGATGAAAGAGTCCGACCTCCGCCTGCACCTCGGACGGCAGACGGAGCAGCCCATCCATCTGGTGGGCCTCGACGCCCTGGCTTCTCCGGCTGCCGATGGCCATGGCGACGGACCGCGGGGCATCGTGTTGTTTGACGTTGTGGATGCCCATAGCCAGAGGGCCGTTGGAGACCATCTGCTGCGGCTGGCGCAACGGACGGGGCCATTCGTCGCCGGCTCCTCGGGCGTTGAATATGCCCTGCTGCAGGCCTGGATCGCTGTTGGCACTGCGCAGAAGGATGCGCCATTTCCGCGCCTCGGCAAGGTCGACCGCATGCTCGCGGTTTCGGGAAGCTGCTCACCCACCACCGAACGCCAGATCCGTCATGCCCTGTCCTGCGGCTTCGACGGTATCGCCATCGATCCCGTGTCCCTTGTCGCAAGCGACGCCGATGTGCGCATCGCCGCTCTGGTTGACGATGGCGCCGCACGCCTGGACGCCGGGCGCAGCGTCATCGTTTATTCGGCGCTTGGTGGGGGCACCGACCGTGGACCAGAGCTCGATGCCGATCCGGACGCCCGCAACCGGCTGGGCCGGGCGCTCGGACGCATAATGCGGGCATTGATCGAAAGGTGCCGGTTGCGCAGGGTCATCCTGGCGGGCGGCGATACCTCCAGCCATGCCCTGAGCGAACTCGGCATTCTGGCCCTGACCACGCGCTTTCCATTGCGCGCGACGCCTGGTTCGCCCCTGTGCACCGCCCACGGGGGCCCGGAGGCCATGCACGGGTTGGAAATCGCCATGAAGGGCGGGCAAGTCGGCAACGACGACTATTTTGTAGCGTTGCGGGACGGAACCTAACGACAGCCTTTGGTAGTGCTGGATCTGGCCCTGAGCACCCTTTGACCAAAGCGCGTTGACGAACTACTGCGACAAAGTGGCAAGTCTGGCTGGCTTGATAAATATTAGAATATTATAATATACACACTTGAACGATGACGAAATGGTCATCCAAACAGATGGGATGGAGTTACAGAGATGAATGTTGACCGTGCCGTATTGGCCTTTGCCGGACTCGTTGTGCTGGTGTCGCTTGCGCTTGGATATTTCATGTCGCCCTATTGGCTGTTGCTGACGGCCTTCGCGGGGCTCAACATGTTCCAGGCCGCGTTCACTGGGTTCTGCCCGGCGGCCATGATTTTCAAGAAGGTAGGCTGCCGGACCGGCGAAGCCTTTCGCTGACATCTGGTCCGTCCAGCCTGGATGATGTCCTGAAGGAGGGAGCAGCAATGCAAGTGACCAGCCTGTTCAACGCCATGGCCTTGGCGTTGATGCTTGTGGCTTCGGCCTGGGCGGCGGCGCCTGCCCGGGCTGCCGAAATGACGGTGAGTCTTGAGGAAAAGGTTGAGCTCAAGGCGGTGTTTGGGCGCGTCGAAAGCCGCGACACCGCCCTGGCCCGGGCGCGGATCGGTGGGACTATCGTCACGCTGAACGTCGAGGAGGGCTCCGCCGTGCAGTCTGGCGATGTGGTCGCGACCGTCGTCGACGACAAGCTGGCCCTGCAGCTTCAGGCCATCGACGCGCGCATTCTCGCCGTCGACGCTGAATTCCAGAATGCCGTGACCGAACTGGAGCGGGCCAAGAAACTCCTGGCCTCGGGCGTGGTGCCCAAGAGCCGGGTCGATACGCTGCAGACCCAGGTCGACGTTCTGACCAATCAGTTGACGGCCGCCAAGGCCGAGCGCGCCGTATTGGTGCAGCAGGGTGCGGAAGGAGAGGTTCTTGCGCCGGCGCCTGGCCGCGTGTTGGCCGTTCCGGTGACCAAGGGTTCGGTTGTGATGCCCGGCGAGGTGGTCGCAAGGATTGCCGGCGGCGGATATTTCTTGCGTCTCTCCCTGCCCGAACGCCATGCCGCGCAGATCACCGAGGGCGATGCCGTGCTGGTGGGTGCGAGAGGGATCGGAGACGGCATCGCTGGCGAAACGCGTAAGGGCAAGCTGGTGAAGGTCTATCCGGAAATTGCCGGTGGCCGGGTGCTGGCGGACGTCGAAGTCGACGGGCTCGGCGATTTCTTTGTCGGCGAGCGCACCCTGGTCTGGATACCGGTCGAACGGCGTCAGGTGATCAGCCTGCCGCCGGAAGCGGTGACCAACCGCTATGGCATCGACTATGTGCGGCTGGCCGGTGGAGACGGCGGCCTCGACGTGGCGGTGATCATCGGCGACACCTATGACACGCCGCAGGGCAAGCGGACGGAAATCCTATCTGGTCTTCAGAAGGGCGACAAGGTGTTGCTGCCATGACCACCGGAACGGACGAACACCTGGGCATTGCCGGTCGGCTGACAAAAGCCTTCATCGCATCTCCGCTGACGCCGCTCTTTCTCTTTGCTTCGCTGATCGTGGGCCTCGTGGCGCTGGTGACCCTGCCGCGCGAGGAGGAGCCGCAAATCTCGGTTCCGATGGTCGATATTCACGTGCGGGCCGACGGTCTCAAGGCCGAAGACGCGGTGAAACTGGTGACCGAACCGCTCGAGACGATCATCAAGAGCATCGATGGCGTCGAGCATGTCTATTCACAGACGGCGGACGACCGCACCATGGTGACCGCTCGCTTCCTGGTCGGCACCAGCTCCGATGCCGCCATTCTGCGCGTGCACGAGAAGATCCGCGCCAACATGGATCGCATTCCGGTGGGCATTCCCGAGCCCCTGATCGTTGGCCGCGGCATCGACGACGTGGCGATCGTGGTGCTCACCCTTTCACCCAAGCCCGAAGTCGCCGCCCATTGGACGGCTAACGGAATCAGCCGCATCGCCCGCGAATTGCAGGTGGAACTGGCCAAGCTGGAAGACATCGGACTGACCTATATCACGGGCCAGCAGGCGGAAGAGATCCGCATCGAGCCAGACCCTGAACGGCTGGCGCTTTATGGCGTCACGCTGCAGCAATTGGCGGGAAAACTTGCCGGCGCCAACCGGTCCTTCGAAGCAGGCAAGGTTCGCGACGACAATTCCCAGATCTCACTGATGGCGGGCCAGACCCTCCAGACGCCTGCCGAGATCGGTAACATCCTGCTCACCACCCGCGACGACCGGCCTGTTTACGTCCGCGATGTGGCGCGCGTGCTGCTTGCCTCCGACAGCAGCGAGACCCGCGTGTCCAACGTCATCTCTGGCGACGGCGCGGTCGCGGCGGTGCCGGCCGTTTCTCTCGCCTTGGCCAAGCGCCCGGGCACCAACGCCGTGGTCATTGCCGAACGCATCATCGAGCGGCTCGAGGAACTCAAGGGACGGATCATTCCCGAGGACATTGCCGTCGAGGTCACCCGCAACTATGGCGAAACCGCCAACGAGAAGGCCAATGAACTTCTCTTTCACCTCGGCCTCGCCACGATCTCGATCGTCATCCTCGTGGCGATCTCCATTGGCTGGCGGGAGGCCATTGTGGTCGCACTGGTGATTCCGACCACCATTCTGCTCACGCTCTTCGCCGCTCGGGTCATGGGCTATACGCTCAATCGCGTCAGCCTCTTCGCGCTCATCTTTTCGATCGGCATCCTGGTCGACGAC
>JAGRLX010000001.1:0-3046 GCA_020441605.1 Alphaproteobacteria bacterium | reverse complement strand
GTGATCGAGAACATCGCCCGCCATCGCGCCATGAACGACGGCCGGTCCCGCATCAAATCCGCGATCGATGCGGTGGCCGAGGTCGGCAACCCGACCATCATCGCGACCCTGACCGTGGTGGCGGCCCTTCTGCCGATGCTCTTCGTCTCTGGCCTGATGGGCCCCTACATGAGCCCGATTCCCGCCAATGCGTCGGCCGCCATGATCTTCTCCTTCTTCGTCGCGGTAATGGTGACACCATGGCTGATGATGAAGTTCGCCTCCAGCCATGAGACCCATGGACATGGCGAGTCCCATGGCGGCATTCTGGGGCGCGGCTATCTTGCGGTGGCCCGTCCGGTGCTCAAGTCGAAGTCAAGAGCCTGGCTCTTCCTGCTGCTCGTGGGTGCGGTGACATTGGGCTCCTTAATCTTGTTCTACACCAAAGACGTGACCGTGAAGCTCCTGCCGTTCGACAACAAGTCTGAACTGCAGGTGGTCATCGATCTGCCGGAAGGCACGACCCTCGAGGCAACCGACAGGGTTCTTCAGGAGGCCAGCCGCGTCACGGCGGCCATTCCTGAAGTCCATTCACTGCAAACCTACGCAGGCACCGCCGCCCCGTTCAACTTCAATGGATTGGTGCGTCACTACTATCTCCGCATGTCGCCGGAATTGGGCGATCTCCAGATCACGCTCACGCCTAAGAGCGAACGTGATCGCACCAGTCACCAGATTGCCCTGGAACTGCGCGAGAAGCTGAAGGCGATTGCCAAGCCCGATGGAACCGTGATCAAGGTCGTCGAGCCGCCACCAGGACCGCCGGTGCTCTCAACCCTGCTGGCCGAAATCTACGGGCCCGATCCGGAGACCCGTCGCGCCACTGCCGCCAAGGTGCGGGAAGCCTTCGAAAAGGTTCCCTTCGTCGTCGACGTGGACGACAGCTTCGGCGTACGCACGCCGCGTGTCCGGGTGTCCATCAACCAGGACAATCTCGAATACCAGAAGGTGGAGGAGAATGACGTCTACGACACGCTGCAGGCCCTCTATGCCCAGAACACCGTGGGTTATTCGCATCGTGGCGGTGGCCGTCAGCCAATCCCGGTGAAGCTTGGCTTACCGAAATCAGACAAGATCATTGGCGAGCGCCAGCTTTCGACGCCGGTTCCCGCCAATGCCTTGCCGGGCGGGCGGGGCGTTGTCGAACTGGGCGATGTCGTCAGCGTGTCGCATGAGCTCTCCTCCTATCCGATTTTCCGCCACAACGGCCGGGCGGCCGAGATGGTCACGGCGGAACTCGCCGGAGAATTCGAGGCGCCGGTTTACGGGATGATCGATGTCGGCCGGGCGCTTGACACCATCGACTGGACCGGGCTCGAGCGGCCCGAGATCTCGTTGCATGGTCAACCGCTGGATGAGTCGAGGCCGGTTCTGCTATGGGACGGCGAATGGGAAGTGACCTGGGTGACATTCCGCGACATGGGAGCCGCCTTCATGGTAGCGCTTCTCGGCATCTACGTGCTGGTGGTGGGACAGTTCGGCTCCTTCAAGGTCCCGCTGGTGATCCTGACGCCAATCCCGCTGACCCTCATCGGCATCATGTTCGGTCACTGGGTCTTCGGCGCGGCCTTCACCGCGACATCGATGATCGGGTTCATCGCGCTCGCCGGGATTATCGTGCGCAACTCGATCCTTCTGGTCGATTTCATCAAGCATGCCTGGGTGCCGGGACGCGAGCTCCGCGACGTGCTTCTGGAGGCCGGAGCCATCCGGTTCAAGCCGATCCTGCTCACAGCCATCGCGGCGATGATCGGTGCGGCGGTGATCTTGGCCGATCCGATCTTCCAGGGGCTGGCGATTTCGCTGCTCTTCGGCCTCGCATCGTCGACGGCGCTCACGGTGCTGGTGATCCCGGCGATCTACCTGGTGCTCCGTGGTGGAAGAAAGGCGCCAGAACCGGCTTCTGAATGACATGGGTCAAGGCCATCGCCACAGGTGGTGTCCTAAGCAGGCCCGAGAGTTTGAGAAGAAAGCCACCGCCGGAACGCGGGTCCTCGCGGCTCGACCGGCAAACAGGGAGTAAAGCTTATGGCTCACGTCGTCGTCTTGGGTGCCGGACTTGGCGGCACCATCATGGCCTACGAACTGAAGGACCAACTGCGGCCCGGTGACACGCTTACCGTGATCAGCAAGGAGCCGAAATACCATTTCGTCCCCTCCAATCCCTGGGTCGCGGTCAACTGGCGTAAGCAGGAAGATATCGAGATCGACCTCGCGCCGGTTTTCGCCCGCAAGGGCATCGGCTTCAGGCCAGTGGCCGCCACAACCATTGATCCAGTGGCCAGGCGCATAGACCTGGAGGACGGAACGTCGGTCGATTACGACTACCTCGTCATCGCCACCGGCCCCGAGCTTGCCTTCGACGAGATCGAAGGACTTGGTCCGGACGGCTTCACCCAGTCGGTATGCCATGTCAGTCATGCCAAGAAGGCAGGTGAAGCCTTCGAGGCCTTCTGCAAGAATCCGGGACCGATCATCATGGGCGCCGTACAGGGCGCATCCTGCTTCGGGCCGGCCTATGAGTTCATGTTCATCGTCGAAACCGAACTGCGCCGCCGGCGAATCCGGGACAAGGTGCCGATGACCTTTGTCACTGCCGAACCCTACATCGGCCATCTTGGTCTTGATGGCGTCGGCGATACCAAGGGCCTTCTCGAAAGCGAAATGCGCAATCATCATATCAAGTGGATGACCAGCAGCCGCATCAAGAAGGTCGAGGCCGGCAAGATGACGGTGGAGGAAATCGCCGATGACGGATCGGTGAAGTCGACCAAGGAACTGCCGTTCGGATTTTCGATGCTGCTGCCCGCCTTCCGCGGCATCGCCGCTGTGCGCAATGTCGAAGGATTGGGAAATCCCCGCGGGTTCGTGCTGGTCGACAAGCACCAGCGCAATCCCAAGTATCCGGAGATCTTCGCCGTTGGCGTATGTGTGGCAATTCCACCCACGGGCCCCACGCCGGTGCCTTGCGGCGTACCGAAGACCGGCTTCATGATCGAATCCATGG